>JBFWWB010000200.1:0-2522 GCA_050246435.1 Hyphomonadaceae bacterium | reverse complement strand
GCAGGAAGGCGATGCGGGCAGGCGCGACGCCCTCCAGCGCTTCCGGCAGAAAACCCTTGGTGACCACGACTTCCGGATGCGGCGCGACGCGGCGCACCACGCTCTCGTAGAGATCGGGGCGCTGATAATACTGGTTCGCGAAGGCCACATAGCCGGTGAGGTCTGGAAAATCCGCATCGGACGTGTTGCGCGGATCGAAGCCGTCAAAACTGTCGAACAGGAAAAAGCGCCGGCCCGAGCGTGCGAAATCCGTCGTCTGATGGATCATCCAGGCCATATCGCCTTGGAACGTGCCGCACTCGACGAAGTCGCCCTGCGGCAGCGCCAGCCCCGCGCGTGCAGCCCACACCAAAGTGTGGAGGCGCCAGGCGATGGTGAAGGGGGTATCGTATTGATCGTATTGATGTGCGCCGCGGATGGCGGCGTAGGCCGCCCGGAAGGACGGCTCCTCCAGGAAGCCCGCGGACTTATCGAGGCTCAGCAGCCGATCGCCCCAGAACACGCTGCGATGATCGCGCGTCAGCAAGCGGGCGAACGTGAAATCGACGAAAGCGGCCATCGCCTCCGGCGTGTCGGCGGCGGCGCGGAAGGCTTCGGCGTCGGCCTCGGAGAACGGCGCGTCGAGCAGGCCGGCTGGGAGCGGAGGGCGCATGCGCAATGCATACGGGCTCGCCGGGATGCGGGGAAGAGGCGCGGTTGCGCCGCAGGCGGGAAGCCATATGGTCGCGCTGAAGGGGGCAGGCCATGTCTGATCAGGATCGCGCGCGCGCCATCGGCGCGGTGTTCGGCGCGGCGATCGGCGTGCTGCTGGCGCTCGCGGCCGTGGCGCTGATCTTTCCCACCGATCATGCGACGCTACATGCCAGTGACGCCGGCGTACTCGATTGGATGGTCAAGGCGGCGGGCAAGCCAAGCTTCATCGAAGACCGCGAGAAGGGATTCTACGCGCTGTCGCTACTGTTGGGGACGTTCGGCGCCTTTATTGGCGCTTCACGTTGGATCGCCGGCGCACGCGCATCGATCGCGGCGCTAACTGGACTTGCGTTGCTGGCGCCGGCGCTGAACGAGATCACACGCCAAGCGATCGCAGCGCCGGGCTGGCTGGCGGCGCTCTGGGCGCTGGGCGCCGCCGCGGCGCTAGCCGCGTTATGCGCACTGCTGATGCACCGGAGTCCGAGGCCGATGGAATCGGCCGCAGTGCGCGTCGCCTCCGCTCAAGATTGGTCCTTGCGGCAAGAGTGGCGCCCGGCGCTCGCCGCGCTCGCGGTCATCGTGCTGCTGATCTATCCGCTCGACGCCAAGGGCATGGCGGCGTCGATCGGGCTGGAGATGCACCTGGCGTCGTATATGGCGGGGCCGGCGCTTTACGCCTTCGCCAAAGAAAGCCTCATTCCAGGCATCGACTATTTCACCCAATACAGCATCGGCACGCCCTGGCTATTTCATTTCCTCCTGGGACCGACGGCGGCTGGTGCAGTCGAAAACGCGGTATGGTTCCAGGTCGCGGAGATCTTCTTTTTCGAAGCGACGTTTCTCTATTTCCTGCGCACGTTCCTGCGCAGTTGGAGTTGGGCGTTGGTGATCGCCGTGGCCGCGCTACTGGTGCAGTTCACGACGCCCGATCCGCTCTATGCGCCATCGAGCTTGGCGTCGCGCTACGTGCTGGCGCCGCTCGTCGCTATCTTGCTCACGCGCTGGGTGCGGAAGGATTTCGCGCTCGCCTTCATGCCGGCGGTATCCGCAGCGCTTGCGGGCGCGCTGTTCCTCAATACGGAGACGGGCGTCTATGCGGCGCTGGCCGCCGCCCTGGCGACGATGGCGGCCGCGCCGGCGCTGTTGCTCGGCGTGCGGCGCGTTGCCGTTCTAGCGGCGGCGGCCTTCTCCGCTTTCATGGTGCTGAGCGTGTTGGCGTTCGGGCCTGGCGTGCTGGACTACCGCTTCCTGCTATATCTGTTCGAACCGTTCTTCATCTATGGCGGCGGCATGGGCGCTTGGGCCGTCGACTGGGCGCGCGGGCTCCATTGGATTTACAATATCGTGAGCCCGGGGCTCGCTTTGGCCAGCATCGGTTGGGCCATCGCGCAGCGTCGCCGCGCGCCGGCCCTGGACGCGAGCGAGACGGCGGCGCTGGTGTTCGTCTCGGCGTTCGGCCTCTTCCTCACGGCCAAATTCATCAACATGTCGATCGTAGCGCTTTGGCAGGTGAATTCCTGGGCGCTTCTAGTCGTGGCGGCCTGGTGGGCGCATCGCCTGCTCGCGAAGGCGCCGGCGATCCCGCTCGGCGGCGGACGGCGCATTTCGGGCGAAGCCGCCGCGGCCGCCGGCGCCGCCGTCGTGTTGTTTGCGTTCCTTGCGTCGATCAACGATCCGCGCAATCCCAGTCTCTACGCGGTCGCCGCATACCGTACGTTCCCGAGCATCGTGAACAAGCTGACGGGGGGAACTTCCTCCGCCTGTACGCCGGGGCGCGTGGGCTGCGCGATTAAGACGGTGGACCCGACCGATGTCGCGCTCATTCAGAA
>JBFWWB010000199.1:0-2640 GCA_050246435.1 Hyphomonadaceae bacterium | reverse complement strand
CCGTATCGCCGATGCGCAAATCCTTGCCGTCGCCGATCGCTTCGCCGTCCGATCCGATCGCCTTGATGTAATCCGGATTGTGCAAGGTGGCGTTCGTCACGGTGACGCCGCCGACGAAGACCGGCTTGAGCCGCGCTACGGGGGTCAGCGCGCCGGTGCGGCCGACCTGGATATCGATGCCTTCCAGCACCGTCTCGGTTTGCTCGGCGGGAAATTTGTGCGCGATCGCCCAACGCGGGCTGCGCGAGACGAAACCCAACCGCTCCTGCAAGGCGAGATCGTCCACCTTGTAGACGACGCCGTCGATCTCGAATTTGAGCGCGCCGCGCCCGGCCAGAATGGCGCGGTAGGCCGCCAGCAAGTCTTCCGCCGAGCGGCACAGCACAGGCGCGTTCGTCTTGAAACCCAGCGCCTTCAGCCGCGCGACGGCGGCGTGCTGCGTGGCGGCCAGCGGCGCCGCCGTTTCCCCCCAGGTGTAGGCGAAAAATTTGAGCGGCCGCTTCGCGGTGATCGCGGGATCGAGTTGGCGCAGGGAGCCCGCCGCGGAATTGCGCGGGTTCACATAAACCATCTCGCCAGCAGCCTCGGCGCGCGCGTTCATTTCACGAAACGCCTCTTTCTCCATGTACACTTCGCCGCGCACCTCGAGCACGGCTGGCCAATCCTTGCCTTTCAGCGTTTCGGGAATATCGGCGATGGTGCGCAGATTGGCGGTGACGTCTTCACCCTCGCGCCCGTCTCCGCGCGTGGCGCCCTGCACGAAGCGGCCGTCTTCGTAGCGCAGCGACGCGGAGAGCCCGTCGATCTTGGGCTCCGCCGTGAACGCGAGCGGCGCTTCCGGCCCCCAATTCAGGAAGCGGCGCACGCGCGCCACGAACTCGCCGACCTCCTCCTCCGCGAACGCATTGTCGAGCGACAGCATGGCGACGCGATGCGCCACCTTGCCGAATTTCTCCGCCGGCGCCGCCCCCACCTTCGCGCTGGGCGAGCGCGCATCCGCAAGCTCAGGGAAACGCTGCTCGATCGCCTCCAGCCTGCGGCGCAGGGCGTCGAACGCCGCATCGGAGATGAGCGGCGCATCCTGCTGGTGATAGGCGACATTGTGCTTTTCGATCTCGCCGGCGAGGCGGCGGTGTTCGGCGGCGGCCTGCCGCTTGGTGAGCGCTTCGACGGGCGTATCGGCCATGGCGCTATCTAACGGAGAGGGCCGCAGGCTTTCAAAGCCAAACGCCTTTTGCCCACATCGCGCGGGCGGAGGCTCAGCCCTTCTTCTTCTCCGGCTTGGCGGCCAGCGGCATGCCCTTGGCGGTCATCAGCGCGTAGGTGCGCTGATACCATTCGCTGCCGGGATAATTGTAGCCCAGCACGGCGGCGGACTTCTGCGCCTCGTCCAGCATGCCGACGGAGAGATAGCATTCCACCAGACGGTGCAGCGCCTCGGGGGCGTGCGTCGTTTTCTGGTAGTTCGGATCCTCCACCACCGTCTTGAAGCGATTGATCGCCGCCAGGTGCTGATCCTTCTCCTCGTAGAAGCGGCCGACCTCCATTTCCTTGCCGGCCAGCTGGTCGTACGTCATGTCGATCTTGAGGCGCGCATCACGCGCGTATTCCGATTCCGGGAAGCGGCGCACGACCTCCAGCAGCGAATTGAGCGCGTTCTCGGTGGCCGATTGATCGCGGCCGACGTCGAGGATCTGCTCGAAGTCGCAGATCGCGATCAGGTAATAGGCGTAGGCCGCGCCCTCGTTACCAGGGTGGAGCGAGATGAACTGACGCGCGGCGTCCTTCGCCTCGTCATACTTGTTGCCCATATATTTCGCGTAGGCCGACATCAGCATCGAGCGCCGCGACCAGGACGAATACGGGTGCTGGCGCTCCACCTCGTCGAAGCCGGCGGCGGCCTCCGTCCAGCGGCGGCGGTCCAGCTGATCGGATGCGTCGTTATAGAGCTTCTCGACCGGCTGCTCCTGGTATTGCAGCTCCGTCTTCTTCGTGCCGGCGCAAGCCGCAAGCAAGGCTGCAAGCCCCAGAAGAGCTGCGCGGGTGATGAAGCGCGTGCGCGACGCCATGCGGTGCGATCCCAATTGCTTGCGTGCCTGCCCCCGCATACCGCACCCGAATGAAGGCGAAAAGCGGCCTGGACACTGGGGCGAATCCGCGCGCGGACGGCAAGCCTAGCGAGGGTTCATCTGGCGGCGCAGGAAGGCCGGGATCTCCAATTCCTCATCGAGGCTTTCGTCGCGGGCCTCGCCGGTGCGGCGGGCGTCGTCCGGGCGGCCTTCCGGAGGCCGGGCGGGCTGACCTTCCGCCCCCTTCATCCAGCCGAATAGGTTGAAACCGCGGCGGCGCTCGGCCTCTTCATCCTCCATCGCGAAATCCGGGCGGGCCGCGTCAAGCGACGCCGATTCCGAAAGCGCCGGGGCGGGCGGAGCCGCCGCAGGCGAAGTGAAAGCGGCTTCCGCCGCCGGCGCACGCGGCGCGGTGGGCCCGGAATAGCCGTCCGCGGCGCGCCGGGCATGGGGCACCACGGTGTTCTGCGTGACGACGGCTTCGACGTCGATCCCGGTGGCGACCACGGAGACGCGCATCGAGCCTTCCATCGTCTCGTCGAAAGTGGAGCCCAGGATGATGATGGCCTGC
>JBFWWB010000198.1:0-2691 GCA_050246435.1 Hyphomonadaceae bacterium | reverse complement strand
GGAGGCGATCGCCAACGAGGAAGTGGGCAAGGGCATTCGCGGCGTCGACCCGATCGCCGGGGGCTTCCTGACGCGCGAGGAGATCGCCCGCGCCGAGGCCGATCCCGATTACCGCATGAAGTCCACCGATCAGGCGCGCGTGGACCTGCCGGAGCGCAAGCGCAAGGGCGCGCGCTACACCCCGATCGCGCGCCGCCAGGACCGGCCCGACGCGATCATGTGGTTCCTGCGCAATCACCCGGAAGTGCCCGACAGCCAGGTCGTGAAGCTGATCGGGACGACGAAGGCGACTATCGATCAGGTGCGCAACCGCACCCACTGGAACGCCAGCCAATTGAAGCCGGTGGACCCGGTGACCTTGGGCCTGTGCACGCAGATTGAGCTCGACAATGTGGTGCGCAAGGCCGCTGAAGCGAAAGCGCGCGAGGAGGCCCGTCTCGCGAAGCAAGGCGGCGGCCTTCGTCCCGCCGCGGAAACCGTCGACCCGACCGCTTACGAGCGCGAATAAGGTCGCAAGCGGCTACGTCGTGGCGTGCTCACCGGGCGCGCCGCCGCAACGAAACCGCCGTGATCGGGCCCGCTTCGTCAGACGTGGCGCTGACGCAGCGTGTCGATCTCTTCCTTGATCCTCAATTTCATCTTTTTCATCGCGGTGAGCTGGAGTTCATCCGCCGCGGGATGCAGCGACTCCGCCCGGATGGCGGCGTCCAAATCCCGGTGGCGGACGTCGAGTTCACGAATCCGCGAGTCAAGCGCCATCAGCAGGTCTCCCTTGCTTGCCCCCACGCAAAAAGGAAACCATCGCTTCGCCCGCCTGTCCCCTCACAAAATGTGTCATGACTGAGAAATTGTTGAGAACATGACGCCCGATCGCCCACCGGCCCGCCTCATTATTGGAATCTCCGGCGCATCCGGCGCCGTTTACGGCGTTCGCGCGCTGGCGGCGCTGCGCGAGCTGGGCGTGGAAAGCCACCTAGTCGTATCGCGCGCGGCGGCGCTCACGCTGAAGCTGGAAACCGGGCGCGACCTCGCCGACGTCGCGAAATCCGCCGACCGTCATTACGCAGCCCCGGACGTAGCCGCCGCGATCGCTTCCGGTTCGTTCCGGACGATGGGGATGCTCGTGGCGCCGTGCTCTGTGCGCAGCATGAGCGAGATCGCTTCCGGCGTTACATCATCCCTGCTGACGCGCGCGGCGGACGTGGTGCTGAAGGAGCGCCGCCGGCTGGTGCTGATGGTGCGCGAGAGTCCGCTGCATCTGGGGCATCTGCGCACGATGGCGCAGCTGACGGAGATGGGCGCGGTGATCGCCCCGCCCGTCCCCGCCTTCTACGCGGCGCCGCTGACCCTGGAAGACATGGTGGATCAAGCTGTAGGCCGCGCGCTCGATCTTTTCGGGCTCGATTGGACGCGCACGCGGCGCTGGCGCGAGACCGGCGATGGCTGACGCGGACGATCTCTGGGATTGGGCTGTGGCGGCGTATGGCGCGCCCGGCGTGGCGGCGGCCTGCCTCGATCTGCAGGATCGCTTCGGCGCTTCCGTGACCTTGCTGCTGTGGGCGGCGCACGCCGCTACGGAGGGGCGCATCGTCAGCCGCGAGACGGCGCGCATGGCGCGCAAGGCCGTAGCCCCGCTGGCGGCGCATACGCGCGCCTTCCGCGCCGCGCGGCGCGCGCTGGCGGCGGAAACGCAAGGCTCGCCCAAGGGCCATGTGGACAATGCGCGCCGCGGGGTGGAGGCGGCGGAACGCGCCTACGAAAAGCTGGAGCTGGCGCGCCTCGCCCTGCATCCCGCGCCCGCCGGCGCTGCGCGTTTGCGGGACAATCTGCTGGCCATGGGCGCCGCGGAAGGCCTCGATCTCGGCCAGCCCGACGCCGCCGCCGCGATGGACGCCCTGGCCCAGGCGCTCGCCGCCTTTACACGCGCGAGCCCGCGGGCTTAGCTTCCCGCGCGAACAGGGATTGGTCAGCGGCCCATGGATTCTGGCGACGGGCTCGGCCTCACCGAAGAGCAACGCGCCTTGCGCGCGCGCCTGGAAGAATTGCGCGAAGAGCACCGCGCGCTCGACGACGTGATCGCCGCGATGCACGACGGCGCCGATCTCGACACGCTGCAGCTGGCGCGCCTGAAAAAGCGCAAGCTCGCGCTCAAGGATCAGATGGCCTGGTTGGAGGACCGGCTGACACCCGACATCATCGCCTGACGCTTCAGGCGGCGCCGATGCGGCGGGCGGATTTCTTGTTCGCGTACATCGCCTCGTCCGCACGCGCGAGAGCGGCTTCCGCATCTTCCGTGCGCGCGATCGCATGCACGCCGATGGAGGCGCTCATGTCGTGGCGCAGGCCTTCGTGGATCAGCGGCGTCGCCGCGATCGCCGTCTTCAGCGAGGCGGCCTTGCGCTTGGCGTCGGCCAGGGTGGTGTGCACGAGTATCACGGCGAATTCGTCGCCGCCGATGCGGCCGGCGATGTCGCTTTCGCGGATATGATCCAACAGCAGCCGGCCGACATGGCGCAGCGCCGCGTCACCGGTGGGATGGCCGAAAGTGTCGTTGATGGCTTTGAAATCGTCGAGGTCGAGATAAACCACCGCCGCCTCGCCGCCATAGCGCTCGGTGTAGGAAGCGGTGCGCTGCAGCGCGGCCAGGAAGGCGCGCCGGTGGAGCATCGGCACCAGCGGAGCGCGGTCGGC
>JBFWWB010000197.1:0-2768 GCA_050246435.1 Hyphomonadaceae bacterium | reverse complement strand
TCGACCCGTATATCGGCAAGTATCACTACAAGCTGCTGCCCAAGGGCGACAGCTTCAAGATCGTCGAGCGCCGCTCCATCCTCGATCTCGAAGCGCTCCGCCCGCACGGCAAGGTCAGCTTCATCGTCTGACGCGCCATTTCGCGCTTGCATCCGCTCCGCCGGCGCATGTTCAATGCGCCGGCGGTTGCATATGCGGCGCCGCGAGAAAATGCATTTTTCAGGGCGTGACGCATGGAACGGAAGCCAAGGCTCCAAGGGAAGGTCGCGATCGTCACCGGCGCCAGCCGCGGTCTCGGTATGTACGCGGCGCTCGCGTTCGCGGGCGAGGGCGCGCATGTCGCCCTGCTCGGGCGCAATTCGCGCGAAACCAACCTCCACCTCCCCGGCAACATCTATCTGACGGCGGAAGCCATCGGCGAAATGACGGACGGCCAGGCGCTGCCTGTCGTGTGCGACGTGGCCGATCCCGAACAGGTGCAGACCGCGGTTGATAAGGTGCTGCGCCGCTGGGGCCGGATAGACATCCTGCTCAACAACGCGGCCTATGTGATGCCCGAGGGCGAAAGCCCAGCCACGATCCCGACGCGTCTGTTCGAGCAGATGTTCCAGGTGAACGTGTTCGGCGCCTTCCACCTGATCCAGGCCGTACTGCCGACGATGCGCGCCCAGCGCTACGGCAACATCATTAACGTCTCCGGCCGCTCGCGCACCAAGGGCTCCCCGCTCGAAAGCACGAAGGCCGCGGTCGAGACGCTCACCATCGGTCTCGCCAACGAGTTGCGCTCGGTCGGCGTCGCGGTGAACAGCCTGCGCCCGGTGGGCTTCATCGATACGCCCGGCGTGCTGCTGAACAAGGAAGTGAAGCCGCCGGATCTCACTCCGCCGGAAAGCTACCTCTACGCCAGCGTGCTGCTGGCGCAGCAGACGGCCGAAACCTACACCGGCAAGGTCAAGACGGACGCCGAGGTCATCCGCGACCTGACGGACGAAGAGACCGTGCGGCGCTACGCCGAATACAACCCGCCGGCGTGGGGCCAGTCGTTGAGCGCGGCGGCGGCCGGCTAGCGTCAGGGGAAAAGCGGCGTCAGGATGCCTCCGCGATCGGCGGGGGCGCTTGCGGTTCCCGCGCAGCGCGCTATTGGGGCGGGCGGAACCCCTCGCGGGACTTGGACATCAACTGGGAAGGCAGATGAGCTGGTTAACTGATAAACTGACGGCGCTGATGGAGGAGAAGGGCCTGACGGTGAACACCGTCGCCAGCGCCCTCGCGATCGAGCGGTCGCGCCTCACCAACATCATGGCCGGCGACGCCATCCCGAACGAAAATCTGACGAAGCGCTTCGCGAAATACTTCAACGAGGATGCCGCAGTCTGGCTGGAAAACGTCCAGAAGCGCGAAGGCAAGGTGATCATCACCGAAGTCCCGAAGGATTTCGTGAAGGTCTGCAAAGTGTCGGACGTGCCGGACGGCGAGCTCAAGTCCGTCTACCACGACCTGGCGGTCGTCGCGCACGCGGAGGGGAACTTCTACTCCTTCGGCAATGTTTGCCCGCATGCCGCCGGCCCGATCGCGGAAGGCTGGCTCGAAGGCTGCGTAGTGGAATGCCCGTGGCACGCCGGTCGGTGGGACGTGCGCACCGGCAAAGCACTGACGATGCTCGCCACAGCCGATGTGCCGATGTTCGAGCTGCGCGTCGTGGGCGACGATATCGAGATCAAGCTGACGGATGCGGCTCTCACGCAGGGCGTAGTTTCCGAAGCGGGGCCCGATCCGGTCTGAGGCCGCAGCCTTCACGCCAAAAAAAGGGGCGCTTCCACCTGGGAGCGCCCCTTTTCTTTTCCCGCCGCTGCCGGCGCCTCACACCAACGTGCGCAGGCTCACCTTCGTGTCCGTCAATTCACCCACGCGCGCGCTCATGTCCTTTTTGCGCTGGATCATGCGGCGGATCATCGAATATTCGCGCGCCGGCGTATTGCACGAGAAGAAGGCGGTGACCCGCCCGGCCTTCATGTAGAGGATCATGAACTCGTTGGCCGCCGGATCGCCGCGCACCAGCAGATTGTCGTACTCGTGCTCGTCGCCCGCGAACTCGAAGTGCAGATCGAAAATGTCGGACCACACATACGAGAGCAGATCGTAGGTTTCCGTTCCCCCGGCCATCGCGCGCCCGGCGATCTGGCCGCTGTGTTCGGCGTGCCCCCAATGCTCGACGCGGTGGCGGCGCTCGAAGATCGGATCGAAATAGTTGATCACGTCGCCGGCGGCGTAGATGTCGGGGTTGGAGGTGCGCATCTGCGCGTCCACCACGATGCCGTTGTCGACTTCGAGGCCGGCCGCGGTCGCCAGCTCCACGTTCGGCCGGATGCCGACGCCGACGCACACCAGATCGCACGGGATTTCGTCTTCCTCTGTGGTGACGACCGCGCTTACGCGCCCTTCGCCGCGGAATTCCGAAACCAGCGTGCTGAACAGGAATTTCACGCCGCGCGCTTTGCAATATTCGGTGACGAAATTGGAGAGCACGTCGCTGCCGAAGCGCTGCCACACCCGCGGCAGCGCCTCGATCACCGTCACCTCCACGCCGCGCTTGCGCAGCGTGGCCGCGGTTTCGAGGCCGATGAAGCCGCCCCCGATGATCACCGCCTTCTTGCCGGGCTTGGCGTCGGCGTTGATCGCGTCGGCGTCGGCGGCGGTGCGCAGATAGTGGATGCCGGGTAGATCGGCGCCGGGCAGGTCGAGATGCACGGGCCGTCCGCCGGTGGCGA
>JBFWWB010000196.1:0-2930 GCA_050246435.1 Hyphomonadaceae bacterium | reverse complement strand
TGCTCTTCCGATCTAGCGGATCATCGCCCTTAAGGATGGCCGCGTAGTTTATGACGGTCCCGCGCAAGACCTGGGACGACCGTTGCTGCAGGAAATCTACGGCGCCGAGATCGAAGACGCCTTCTGGATCGAAAATGAGTGAGATGCGCCCATGAAGCTGTTCGCCATGCTCGCCGCCGCCTGCTGCCTCACGCTCGCCGCCTGCGGCCCGTCCAACAAAACCGACGGCGCCGCCAAGGCGCGCGTCGATGGGCAAGAGGTCAGCTTCGGTATCTTGCGTACGGAAGCGCAAGCGCAGCTGGCGGAGGTATGGGATCCTTTCCTAAAGGACATGCGCGCCCAAACCGGGCTCAACATCAAAGAGTATTATTCGACCGACTACGCCGCGCTCATCCAGGCGCTGGCCTATGACAAAGTGCAGGTCGCCTGGCTTTCCAACAAGTCGGGCATGGAAGCGCTGGACCGTGGCGATCTTGAGGTATTCGCGCGCACCGTGAAATACGGCCAGGAGGCTGGATATTATTCCATCGTTCTGGTCCCGGCCGACAGCAAGATCAAGACGATCGACGATCTGTTCAAATGCGACAAATCCCTCACCTTCGGCATCGGCGATCCCAATTCCACATCCGGCTATCTCGTGCCGAGCCTGTATCTTTTCGCGCCACGGGGGATTGAACCGCAGGATTGCTTCATGACGGTGCGCACCGCCGATCACGAAGCGAACGCATTGGGCGTAATCTCAAAACAGCTGGATGCGGCCGTGAACAATTCCTCGCAACTTGACCGCATCAAGCAGCTGCGCCCAAAGGACTATGGCAAGGTGCGCGAAATCTGGCGCTCACCGCTCATTCAGAACGATCCGTTGGTCTGGCAGAAGAAACTCGATCCGGACATCAAGGGCCGCATCATGACCTTCTTCATGACGTATGGGCGGTCCGGCGACGCCGCGAAGGTCAAGCGCGAGCGCGAAATCCTCAAGGCGCTAGAATGGGACCCCTTCTATCCCTCATCCGACGCGCACCTGTTCGCTATCCGCGATATGCAGGCCCGGCGCGATCTGATCGACGCCGAGCATGACAAAGCGCTCTCCGCCGCCGACCGCGCCGCGAAAGTGGCCGCGGCGAGGGCGAAAATCGCCGAGATCGGAAAGCTGATGGCCGAGGCGCCGCCGCTGTGATCACGCCAGCGCCTCCGAATAAGCCTCTCACCTCGTACGCCTTCGACATCCTCGTATGGGGCGGCTTGGCGCTGGCGCTGCTCGCCAGCTTCGGCCCGGCGGAAGTTTGGAAGGTGCCCGATCTCATTGGCGGCGCCGGCAACATCGCCGATCTCGCCGCCGGCTTCGCGAAGCCGGATTTCACGCGTGCGGGCCGCTACGTCGCCGACATGGGCCTCACCCTGGCGATCGCCATCTGGGGCACCGCGCTGGCGGTCATGATCGGCGCGCCGTTGAGCCTGTTGTGCGCCAACAACGTCGCGCCGTTCTGGGTCGTGCGGCCGTTCCGGTTGGTCGCGGACGTGCTGCGCTCGATCAATGAATTCGTGTTCGCAATGTTGTTCGTCGTGGCGGTGGGCCTCGGCCCCATCGCCGGTCTGCTGGCGGTGACGGCGAGCACGACGGGCATCGTCGCCAAGCTCTTTTCCGAAGCTGTCGAGGCCACCGATCCTCGGCCCGTGGAGGGCGTGCGCGCCGTCGGCGCTTCGCGCCTGCAGGAAATCTTCTACGGCGTGCTGCCGCAGGTGGCCCCGCTGTGGACGTCGCTCGCGCTCTATCGCTTCGAGTCGAACGTGCGCGCAGCCACCGTGCTGGGCATCGTCGGCGCCGGCGGCATTGGGCAGACGCTCTACGAAAATATCCGCGGCTTCCGCTACGCTGAGTCCGCCGCCGTCGTGCTTATCATTATTGCGGCGGTTTGGCTGACGGACGGCCTGTCGAGCTTTATCCGCAAGCGCATGATCTGACTTTCGCGATGGCGGCGGCCCGCGGACCTCCCTACATTCCTTCATCCGCAGGATGAGCGCCCATGGACGATTCCGCATCGCGCCCCGCCCCGCGCTTCGACGATTTTTTCGTCCGCGCCGCGGCCCTGCCCGGCTTTTCCGCCGACGGCGCCGTGACGGCGGAAGCGCGCGCTTTCCTAGAGCAGATCCGCGCCAGCGCAGACGACGCGCCGATAGATGCCGATGACATTCTCGCCCTCGCCCATGATTTCTGGACCTGGGCCGGCGCGAAAAGCAGCGGCGAGCAGATAACGCGCGTGCGCCCCGCGGCCGGTGCGGGCGGGCGGGCGCTGAATTTTGACGTACTGGAGATCGCCGGGCCGGACATGCCCTTCCTGGTGAATTCGGTGATGGGCGAACTCGCCGATCAAGGCTGGGTTGCGCTGGCGCTGTTTCACCCGATCGTCTCCGTCGCGGGCGTGGGCGGCCAAGCGGTGCGTCAATCCTACATCCAAGTGCATTTCGCGCGGCGCGCCGGCCAGGACGCCGCGCGCCTGCTCGCCGGCGTGCGCGACACCTTGCGCGACGTGCGCCTCACCGTGGAAGCTTACGCGCCGCTCAAGGCGCGCATGGCGCAGGCCGCGCACGCGCTGGCTGTCGCCAAAACCAACGCCCCGACGGAAGAGGTGGCGGAATCCATCGCGTTCCTGCGGTGGCTGGGCGAAGGCAATTTCATATTCCTGGGCGCGCGGGATTACCAATTCGTGCGCGATGACGGTGGCCAGTTCGCGCCGGACGAGCCCATCGTGCTACCGGAAACCGGGCTTGGCCTGCTTTCCGATCCCGAGCGGTACGTGCTGCGCCGTGCGGATGAGCCATCGCTGCTCACGCCGGAACTCCGCCGTTTCATGCAGGAGCCGACACCGCTAGTCGTTTCTAAGTCCAATCTGCGCTCGCGGGTGCATCGCCGCGAGGCGGCAGATTAAATC
>JBFWWB010000195.1:0-2949 GCA_050246435.1 Hyphomonadaceae bacterium | reverse complement strand
CGGTGACGCCGTGCAACGCGGCGCGCCATTCGCGGCGCAGGCGCGCGCGTTCGTCCGCGCTCAGCCGCGGTATCCAGCGCGCCGAGATCGGCTGTTCGCCCGCCGCCGCCAGCGACGGAATGAGCCCTGCGCCGAGCGCTGCGAGTTTGGCCGCGCCCAGGGCGGTCGCCTCCTGGATCGCCGGGCGCTCCACCGGTGCGCGTGCGATGTCGGCCAGGAATTGCATCGCCCAACTGTTCGCCGCCACCCCACCGTCGACACGCAGCGCCGCCGGCGCGGGCGCGCCATCTTTCGCCAGCGCCTCGAGCAGGTCGGCCGTCTGATGGGCGATCGCTTCCAGCCCGGCGCGCACGATATGCGCGCGCGTAGAGTCGCGCGTGAGGCCCAGGATTGCGCCGCGGGCGCGCGCGTTCCATTGCGGCGCGCCGAGGCCTGCGAACGCCGGTACGAGATAGACGCCGCCATTGTCTTTCACGCTCGCGGCCATCGCCTCGGACTCACGCGCGGCGGCGATCACGCCCAGCCCGTCGCGCAGCCATTGGATCGTGGCGCCGGCGGAGAAAATCGAACCTTCCAGCGCGTAGGCGGTTTCTCCGCCTGCGGAATATCCGATCGTAGCCAGCAGGCGATTGGCGGAAACCGGCGCCTGCGCGCCCATATGCGTCACCAGAAAGCAGCCCGTGCCATAGGTGGCCTTCGTCATCCCCGGCGAAAGGCAGCCATGCCCGACGAGGGCCGCCTGCTGATCGCCCGCGACGCCGGTGATCGCCATCGCGCGCCCGAACAGCACGGGATCGGTTTCACCGAAGCGCCCGGCGCTAGGCAGCGCTTGCGGCAGCAGCGCCTTCGGCGCGCGGAACAGCGCGCAAAGATCGTCGCGCCAGCCCGGCGGCGAAAGCCCGTACAGCAATGTGCGCGAGGCGTTCGTGTGATCGGTGGCGTGAACGCGCCCGCCCGTCAGCCGCCAGAGCAGAAAGGAATCGATCGTGCCGAACGCAAGTTCGCCCGCCTCCGCGCGCGCCCGCGCGCCAGGAACCTGATCGAGGATCCAGGCGACCTTGGTGGCGGAGAAATAGGGATCGAGCAGCAGCCCCGTGGCCGCCTGCACGTCCGCCTCCAGCCCGCCCTTGCGCAAACCGGCGCACACATCCTCCGTGCGCCGGTCCTGCCAGACGATGGCGCGATGGATCGCAGCGCCGCCCGCACGTTCCCACACCAAGGTCGTTTCGCGCTGATTGGTGAGCCCGATGGCGGCCACCGTCTCCGGCCCTCCGATCTCGGCGATCACGCGGCGGCAGACCTCCACCGCAGCCGCCCAAATCTCCTCCGGATCGTGCTCCACCCAGCCCGGCTGCGGGAAATGCTGCGTCAGTTCGATCTGCGCCTGCGCCACAGGCGTGAACGCGAGATCGAACGCAATCGCGCGCGTGGACGTGGTGCCCTGGTCGATAGCGAGGATGTGCGCGGCCATCCGCGCATAAAGCCGCGCCGGCGGCCTTGAGGGAAGAGCCGCCGGCGCGCCCGGGCCGCCTGTTTCGGGGGAGGGCGATCAGGCTGGCGCGGGATCGGAAAGGATTGCACGGAACGCGGCGGAGGCTGCGCGCACCCGCGCGAAGGCGGCTTCGAGATCGGCTTCGCCGGCGTCCCTGCCCGCCTCGGCCATCGCCTCGATTTCCAGGCGCACCGTCTTGAGTTGCAGGGCGAGCGCGTCGGCGCCGTCGGCCGCGGCTTCGCCGAGCGCCAACGCCGCGCCGATGGTTTCGAGAATGCTGCCCAGTTCGGCGCGCCGGTTCGGCGGGGCCAGCGGCAGGAGCACGCCGAGCGCGGAAAGCAGCAGATGCAGCTGTATGAGAAAGGAGCGCATCGCTGTCACCGCCCTTCCACAGCAGCGCCAAGCGCCGCCAGCGGCGCCTGCGCGGCGAGCAAGGCGTCCGCCAAGGCCGCCGCAGTGGCTTCATCGTGCTCACGCGCATGCGCGACGGCGGCGATCTTCACGAGCTCCACCGCCGGGGTCGCAGCGGCTTCCGCCTGCGCCAGCGCGCGTTTCACCGCGGCAGGCGTGGCCGGATCGGTCATCACAGGCGCAGCGCTTTCCAAGAGCGCTGCGTAAGATGCGATCAGCGCGTAAGCCTGCTGATCCAAGCTCTGCGCGGCGGCGAACGCCGCCGCCGCGGGGCGCAGGCTCGCGCACGCGGGCATGCAGGCGAGCGCGAGGCCCAACGCCACGGCCTTGAGCGCCCTCATGACAGCGGTCCCTTTGCGCGCGAACGCCCGATCCCCACCGCCAAGAGACCGGCGTAGAACACGATCTGCACGATCGCATCCGCGATCTGGGCGAGTTCCGCATCCGGCATGGCCAGCCCAAGCCTTCCGGCGACGAACGCGAGCCCCATCGCCAGCGCGCCCTTCAGCGTGAGCGACGTCAGGATGGTTTTCGCGCCCGCGTCCGGCGCGGCTTGTTCTGGCTCTGATTTGGTCTCTGCGGTCACGTCCGCCTCCTCAATCCAATGCGTGGAGGCTAAGGCGAAGGCGGACCCGGTCGGATATGTTGCGGCCGGCGCGCCGCTGCTTGACGCAAGCCCCTGGGAGAGGCCCCTTACGATTATGGATTGTGAGTCATGGCTTTAGACCTTCCAAAACTCGCAGACGGCTTTGCCGCGCCGGATGGCGCGCGTTGGCGCGCGCTGGCGGAAAAGGCGCTGAAAGGCAAGCCGATCGAGAGTCTTACGCAGGCGACATATGACGGCGTGGGCGTGCGCGCGCTCTACACCGCGGCGGATGCGCCGGGGGGAACCAGCGTCGGGCGTGCGCGCGCCGGCGCGTGGGACATCCGTGCAGTTGTCGCAGCGGAAGCGGCAGGCCAGGCGCTGGTAGAGTTGGAAGGCGGCGCCACGTCGATCGAACTGCAGGCGTACGCGGACTGCACGGATTTCGCCGGCGCGCTCAGTG
>JBFWWB010000194.1:0-2981 GCA_050246435.1 Hyphomonadaceae bacterium | reverse complement strand
CGGGCAGCAGCGCCTGGGCGGCCGCGCGCATCCGGCGCTTGGCGCGATTGCGCGCGACGGCGCCGCCGAGGCGCTTGGTGGCGGTGAAACCGACGCGCGGGGGGGCATCGTCGCCGCGGGCGCGCGCTTCGATGGCGACGAGGCGCCGGTTGGCGCGCACGCCGGCGCGCGCCGCGAGAAACTCGGCGCGCTTACGCAGTCGTGGCAGAGAGGCCTTGTTCAGGCCGAGAGGCGTTTGCGGCCCTTGGCGCGCCGGCGGGCCAGAACCTTGCGGCCCCCCGCCGTCGCCATCCGCGCGCGGAAGCCGTGACGGCGCTTGCGTACAAGCTTGCTCGGCTGGTAGGTGCGTTTCGTCGCCACCGGTAGTCTCGCAGGTCATGGCCCGATTGGAGCGGGGCGGATACACGAGGGAAGCGGCCGCCGTCAAGGCGATAGGCCCTGCGCGGGGGAATGGCCTCGGCTTTCGCCGCCGGCCGCCGCGACGAAGGATTCCCCGCGGGCATGGCTGAAGACGCTCCTTCCGAAACCCCGCCGGCCGAAACGCCGCTGGCCGAAACGCCGCCGGCGAGCGCGCTTCCGGGACGGCCTTCGCGCTGGCGTTCGCTTTCTGCGCGGCTTTTGGCGATTACCTCGATCTTTGTGCTGTTCGCCGAAGCGCTGATCTTCGCGCCGAATTTGGCCGGCCACCATAACGAATGGCTGCAGGAGCGCGTCGATTCCGCCCAGATCGCGGCGCTGGCGCTGGAGGCGGCTCCCGAAAACGCGATCACCGAGCCGCTGCGTCAGGAATTGCTGGTTAACGCGCAGGTCAAACGAGTGGCGCTGAAGCGCGCCGATGCGCGTGAGCTGCGCCTCGATGCGCCGATTCCGGAAGGGCAGAGCGCGGCCATGCGGCTGGTCGATCTGCGCGAGATGAACGTGCTGCAGGCGCTGGCCTCCGCCGTGCAGACCTTGTTCGGCCAGCCGGAGGATCTGCTGCGCGTCATCGCCACGCCGCGCTTCGAGAGCGGCGAATTCATTGAGGTGGTGCTGGCGCAGGGCCCGCTGAAGCGGGAGCTTGCAGCGTATTCGGCGCGCATCCTCAGCGTTTCGATCGTGGTGTCGATCGTGGCGGGGTGGCTCGTCTATTCCGTGCTGAACGCCGCGCTGGTGCGCCCGATGCGCCGCTTCACCGCGCAGATCGAGCGCTTCCGGGACAATCCCGAAGATGTCACCCGCACGGTCACCCCCAGCGGCCGGCGCGACGAGATCGGCCGCGCGGAGGAGGCGTTCGCGGCGATGGAGGCGCATGTGCGTGCGGCGTTGCGCCAGCGCGAGCGGCTGGCGGCGCTGGGCGCGGCGATGGCGCGCCTGGCGCATGACATGCGCAACAGCCTAGCCACCGCGCAGCTGGTGGCCGAGCGTCTCAGCGCCTCCAACGAGCCGAAAACGCGCGAGGCGGCGCTGCGGCTGGAGCGCGTGATCACGCGCGCGGGCGGCTTGGCGGAGGCGGCCTCGCGCTATGGCCGGGCGGACGAGCGGCCCCCGGCGCAGGCGCGCGTGGCGCTGGCGGCGGCGCTGGAAGACGCGGCGGACGATGCGCTGGGCTCGTTCCAGGGCGTCGAATGGCGCAACGACGTCGACGGGGAAACCGCCGTCGCCGCCGATGGCGAGCACCTGCACCGCGTGCTCAGCAATCTGCTGCGCAACGCCGCGCAAGTTTCGCAGGAGGCGGGCCGGCCCATCCGCATCACCACGCGCGCCCGGCGCAGCGCGGACGGCGTGACGATCGAGATCGCCGACGCCGGACCCGGCGTGCCCGCGGCGGTGCGCGATGGCCTGTTTCAGCCGTTCGCCGGCGGCGGCCGGCGCGACGGCGCGGGCCTCGGCCTCGCCATCGCGCGCGAACTGGCGCGCGCCATGGGCGGGGAGGTGGCGCTCGCCTCCAGCAGCCCGACCGGCGCGGTGTTCGCCGTCACCTTGCCGGCGGCGTAAGCGCGCGCGCGACGCCTTCGCGGCGCGGATCGGAGCCGCCGTCCAGCCCCTCGCGCGTCACCACGAAGCCGTTCAGCCCGCTCGTTTCGAAGGCGCTGTCGCGCAGCTTCCAGCCGCGCGCGGCGAGCGCATCGGCCACCGGCTTGGGGAAGCGCTCGGCTTCGATGCGCGGCTCCGCGCCCGTGGCCACCACGTTCGGCAGTTCGATCGCCTGCTGCATCGAGAGCTTCCAGTCGATCACGCCCACGAGGGTTTTGGCGACATAGGCGATGATCGCGGAGCCGCCGGGAGAGCCGATCACCGCGTAGAGATCGCCCTTCCCGTCGAACACCAAGGTGGGCGACATCGAAGAGCGCGGCTTCTTGCCTGCCGCCACCGCGTTCGCCACCGGCTTGCCGTTCAGCAGCGGGTTCAGGGAAAAGTCCGTGAGCTGGTTATTGAGAAAAAAGCCTGCGGCCATGCGCTGCGCGCCGAACGGCGCCTCGATGGAGGCCGTCAGCGCCACCGCATCGCCCGCGGCGTCGACCACGGAAAGATGCGTGGTGCCGCTTTCCGGCGGCGGCGCGGCGCGGCCCCAGCGGCCGGCCCACGGGCCAGGCCCGGTGTCGCCGGGGGCCACGATGGCGGGCGCGGCCTGCGCGAGGTTGGCCGCCGCGGCGCGGCCATCGAGATAGCCCGGCGAAACCAGCGCCGCGAGCGGCGCGGGCGCGTAGCGGTCGTCGGCGATGTAATAGTCGCGGTCGGCGTAGGCGAGGCGGCTGGCCCACAGGAACGCGGCCCAATCGTCGGGATTGTTTGCGCCGACAGGGTTCGGCCGCGCCCGCGCAAAGAGGCCCAGCAATTCAATTGTCGCAACCCCGCCCGAGGAGGGCGGCGGCGCGCCGCACACGCGATACGCGCGATACGCGCCGCACACCGCCGCCAATTTTCGCGGCGCCGCCGCCTTGAGATCCGCCGCTGTCAGCACGCCAGGGCGCGGTTCGGCGTGCACCGTCTTGAGGATCGCC
>JBFWWB010000193.1:0-2984 GCA_050246435.1 Hyphomonadaceae bacterium | reverse complement strand
AGCGTGCGCCCAGCGAGCACCGGTCCCAGCTTGGATTGCCAGCCGCCGGCGCGCATCACGCGCTCCTGCTGCGTACGGTGGCGCGCGGCGGCGATCAGCAGGCCCCAGGTCAATTCCGGCGTGGCGTTGGCGCTCAGCGGACGGCGCGCCTCGAGATCGGAGGTGCACACGAGCACGCCGTTGGCGGTGGCGGCCGCCATATCGAGATTGGGCAGCGACGGGCCGATGATCACGATCATCTTGAGATTGGGCAGCCGCGCCAGGAGGCTCGCGGGCAGCGCCATGCGCTCGCGGATGGTGGAGAGCACGTCGAACGGCGCCAGCGCGGCCGCCGCTTCCGCTTCGGAGAGATGGCGATCGAACACGGTGAGTTCGGCCGCGCCGGCGACACGGCGCCAATCGGCGCTGGCAAGCGCGGCGTTGGCGTAGTCATCAAGCAGAGCGACTTTGAGCATGGCGTTTCCTCGTCGTAAGCATGATATGGCCGGCGCTGGTCGCGCGATAGCCGGCTGCGCGCGCAAGACCATCAGGAGCGCAAGCATGCCTTATATCGACGGCTTCGTGATTGCCGTGCCGACCGCGAACAAGGAAAAGTTCATCGCGCACGCCAAATTGGGCGACAGCGTGTTTATGGATTTGGGCGCGACGCGCGTTTTCGAATGCTGGGGCGACGACGTTCCCGCAGGCAAATACACCGATTTTCGCCGCGCCGTCGACGCGAAGGAAGATGAATCGGTCGTCTTTTCGTGGATCGAGTGGCCGGACAAGGCGACCCGCGACGCCGGGATGGCGCGCATGGAGGAACTGGCCAAAACCGATCCGCGCGTGAACCAGGAGACCAATCCCATGCCGTTTGACGGCATGCGGATGATTTTCGGCGGCTTCCAGGCCGTCGTGCAGCTCTGAACGGTCCTAGGCCGGCGCGAACACGCGCGCGAAGATCACGTCGACGCGGGCGAAATGATGCGCATCGTCGAAGCAGGCGGCGAGCGTCTTATCGTCCAGCTTGGCGGAGATCTCTGCATCGGCCCGCACGGCGGCGAGCAGCGCGTCACGCGCGCGCGGCGGCGGGCTGCGCCACACCGCCATCGCATTGCGCTGCACGAGACGGTAAGCGTCCTCGCGGGAAACGCCTGCCTGCGTCAGCGCCAGCAGCACGCGCTGCGAATTATGCAGGCCGCCGAGCAACGCCAGATTGCGCGCCATGTTTTCGGGATAAACGATCAGCCGCTCCACTACGCCGGCGAGGCGGTGCAGCGCGAAATCGAGATGGATCGTGGCGTCCGGGCCGATGCCGCGCTCGACGCTGGAATGGGAGATGTCGCGTTCGTGCCAGAGCGCGACATTCTCCAGCGCGGGCGTGACGGCGGAACGCACCAGCCGCGCCAGGCCCGTCAAATTCTCCGTGAGCACCGGATTGCGCTTGTGCGGCATCGCCGAGGAGCCCTTCTGGCCCGCATCGAAATGTTCCTCCGCCTCCAACACCTCGGTGCGCTGCAGATGGCGGATTTCGGTGGCCAGGCGCTCCACCGCCGCCGCGATCACTGCCAAGGTGGCGAAGAACATGGCGTGGCGGTCGCGCGGGATCACCTGCGTGGACACGGGCTCCGGCGCCAGGCCGAGCTTGGCGGCGACGTATTCCTCAACGCGCGGGTCGATCTGCGCGAACGTGCCGACCGCGCCTGAGATGGCGCAGGTCGCGATCTCGGCCCGCGCGGCCAGCAGGCGTGCGCGGCAGCGATCAAATTCCGCGTAATGGCCGGCGAGCTTGACGCCGAAGGTGGTGGGTTCGGCGTGGATGCCGTGGCTGCGCCCGATCGTGGGCGTCAGCTTGTGTTCCAGCGCGCGCTTCTTCAGCGCGCCGCGCACGCGATCGATCCCCCCCAGCAGCAGATCGGCGGCGCGCGCGAGCTGCACCGCGAGGCAGGTGTCCAGTACGTCGGAAGAGGTCATCCCCTGGTGGGCGAAGCGCGCCTCGGGGCCGACATGCTCGGCCACGTTGGTGAGGAAGGCGATGACGTCATGCTTGGTCTCGCGCTCGATCTCGTCGATGCGGGAAACCTCGAAGCGGCCCTTCGCGCGGTACGCCTTGGCGGCGGAGGCCGGGATCACGCCCAGCTCCGCCATCGCCTCCATCGCCAGCGTTTCGATCTCAAGCCAGATGGAAAAGCGCGTTTCGGGAGACCAGACGGCCTCCATCTCGGGACGGGCATAGCGCGGAATCATCGACGGGAGCTCCGCGGAGGGGGATGACGCCCGTGCGCCGGGCTGTCAATGAAGCGGGAGCGCGCAGGGAGAAAGCGATGCAGGAAACCGCCGACCGGCTGGAAATCATCGACAGGCTGGGCCGCTATTCCCTGGCGGTGGACTTCAAAGCGTTCGCGGACCTGCGCGAGGTTTTCACTGAGGACGCCGACATCCAATACGATCTGCGCGCGCTGGGCGGCGAGTTGGTGACGTGCGCGGGGCTCGCCGATGTGATCGCCTGGCTGGAACGTTTCATCCAGGCCCCGCCCGCCCCGCTGCGCTCGCTGACGAATTTCGTGATCGAGGTCGCGGGCGATGCGGCGCGCTCGCGCAATTATCTCCATGCCGGCCCCCGTGCGATGGGGACGTTTACGGCGCAGTGGAAACGCACGCCCGCGGGTTGGCGCATCGCGCATTTCCGCATGCAGGCGTTCGCGCCGCCGGCCTAGATCAGCCCCAGGCTTTTGAAGCTGGCTTCACCGTGGCGGCCGATGACCAGATGATCATGCACCGCCACACCCAGCGGTTTGGCCGCTGCGATGATCTCGCGCGTGATCGCCAGATCGGCGGCGGAGGGCTTCGGATCGCCGCTTGGGTGGTTGTGCAGAAATCCCGAAGAGGTCGCTTGCCGTTGAATTACTTGCGCAAAAGTTTCCGCATAGGCCGAAAGGGCGCCGTGATTGGGTACAGTCTGATTTAGCCCACTCGCGATCATCACGCTCAGCACATGCAAAACA
>JBFWWB010000192.1:0-3023 GCA_050246435.1 Hyphomonadaceae bacterium | reverse complement strand
GCGAGGTTTTCATCCACCTCGGAGCCCGCGATGATCAGCGCGTTATCGACCTTCAGCGCGGTCAGCGCCTTCTTGAGCGCGCCGGTCTTGCCTTCCTTGAGCGCCGCGCTGTCGATCACGATCAGCGCCTGCGCGCCGGCCTTCTCGGACAGCGCGTGCTTCAGCGCCATCGCGCGCACCTTCTTGGGCAAATCGTGCGCGTAATCGCGCGGGTGGATGGCGTGCGCCATGCCGCCGCCGCGGAAGATCGGCGCGTTGGCCGAGCCGTGGCGCGCCTGGCCGGTGCCCTTTTGCTTGTAGAGCTTGGTGTGCGTGCGGTTCACTTCCGTGCGCGTCTTGGCCTTGTGCGTGCCGGCGCGGCGCTTGGCGAGTTGGTAGTTCACCATGCGCTGAAGGATATCGCGGCGGATGTCGGCGATGCCGAAAATGGCATCGTCGAGGTCGATCGAGCCGCTCGCCCCGCCCTCAAGGGTTTTCACGTCGAGCTTCATGCCGGGGCTCCAGCTTGGGCGGCTTCGCGGAAAGCGGCCGGCAGCGGCGCGTTGTCGGGGCGCTTGGCTTTCGCCGCATCGCGCACCTCGACCCAGCCGCCCTTCGCGCCGGGCACCGCGCCCTTCACGAACAAGAGGCCGCGCGCAGCGTCCACGCGCACGATTTCGAGCAGCGAGGTGGTCACCCGCTCGTCGCCCAGGTGGCCAGCCATCTTCTTGCCCTTGAACACCTTGCCCGGATCCTGGCGTTGGCCGGTCGAGCCGTGGGCGCGGTGGGTGATCGAGACGCCGTGGCTGGCGCGCATGCCGCCGAAATTCCAGCGCTTGATCGCGCCGGCGAAGCCCTTGCCGATGCTCGTGCCGGTCACGTCGACCTTTTGGCCTTCGACGAAATGATCGGCCGTGAGTTCGGCCCCGATCGGGGGCAGCTGGTCGGTGCGGAATTCGATGAGGCGCTGCTTGGGCGCCACGTTGCTCTTCGCGAAATGGCCGCGCTCGGCCTTCGAGAGGCGCTTCACTTTCGGATTGCCCGCGCCCAGCTGAACAGCGTCGTAGCCGTCCTTTTCCTTGGTGCGATGGGCGACGACCTGCAGCGCCTCGATCTGGAGCACGGTGACGGGCGTCTGCGCGCCGTCGGCGGCGAAGACGCGCATCATGCCCATCTTCTTGGCGAGCAAGCCGGTGCGGGAGGTTTGGGCCATCGGCGTCAGCCCAGCACTTTGATCTGCACGTCCACGCCGGCGGACAAGTCGAGCTTCATCAGCGCATCGACGGTCTGCGGGGTGGGATCGACGATGTCGAGCATCCGCTTGTGGGTGCGGATTTCGAACTGCTCGCGCGACTTCTTGTCGATGTGCGGCGAGCGGTTGACCGTGAAGCGCTCAAAGCGGGTCGGCAGCGGGATCGGCCCGCGAACCTGGGCGCCCGTGCGCTTGGCCGTGTTGACGATTTCGCGCGTCGATTGATCGAGCGTGCGGTGATCGAAGGCTTTGAGCCTGATCCTTATGTTCTGCGTGTTCATCACTTGGCTCGCGCGCGTCCCGGCCCTCGCCGCCCGCTTTCCGCGTCCGCCAGATGGTCCGACAAATAGCAGAACGCAGCGGAGCGGGCTTCGCCCCGCGCAATCCTGGCGCCCCATCGTTCCTGGGGCGTATGTCGACCGATCTTTGCGGACCGCGTCTAAGCTTGGCGGCTTACGGCCGGTCCAAAGAAGGCGGTGAGATACAGGCCGGGGGATTCCCCGTCAAGCGAAACGCGCGGCCCGTTGCGCCCTTTCAGAACCCGCAATAGGCGCCTGCGCCGGCCAGGACCACCGCCTCCGGCGGCATCGCTTGCCCAACTATGACCGCGCAGGCGAGCGCGCAGGCCTGCGCCCGGTCGCCGCCTCGATGCGCATCACTCCCGTGTTTGGCGAAGATCAAGTGCGCCGCCTTGCCGTGCGGTAAGAAACCGTGGCGTGCGTGTCACGCTCGCGCGCGCAACACCGTAAACCGTGCTGCACGCCCTTTGCCCGCTGAATCAGGTCCCCAATATCCCCGGCAACCGCACGCGGGATGAACCGGCGGCGGGCCAACCATAAGGGGACCTCCTATGAAGCACCTTCTTCTCGCGACAGCGGGATTGTTCGCGCTTGCCGTGACGCCGGCGCTCGCCGCGCCGACGGGATATGTCGGCGGCCAATACCTGCACTACAAAGTCGACACGCCCTTCGGCGACGACGACGACAATGGCTGGGGCGTGGACGGCTCGGTCGCGTTCGACGCCGGGCGTTCTCTCGGCGTCACCCTGAACGCCGGCTACGCCGATAACGGCACGTTCGACGCCACCTCCGGCGCCGCACACCTTTATCTGAAGAATCCGAACTCGCTGATCGGCGGGTTCGTCGGCCTTGCCGACGCCAATGACGCCACCGTGTGGAGCGTGGGCGGCGAAGGCCAATACCATTACGCGAATTGGACGCTCGCCGGCGCGCTTGGCTACGCCAAGAACGACGACAGCGATTCCAATCTGTGGGGCGGCAACGCGGCGGCGCGCGTCTTCGTCAGCGATAACCTGCGCCTGCAAGGTAATGCCGGCCTGTTCCGCGTCGATCCCGGCGTCGGCGGCAACGACACCGCTTGGACGGCGGGCGTCGGCGGCGAATGGCAGCTGGCGGCGGCGCCGGTCAGCTTCTTCGCCGATTATGCGCACACCGCGTTCGACGACACCGACGTCGACACTGACGCCGTGCGCGTCGGCGCACGGCTGAATTTCGGCGGCGGCACGCTCAAAGCGCGCGACCGCAGCGGCGCCGATCTCGCGGGCCTCTCCAGCCTGACGAACGTCACCGGATTCTAAGCCGGCGCAGGCGCAAACAAAGAGGGCGCGCTCTTCGCGGAGCGCGCCCTTTCGTTTGGCTTAGGTCCTCCCCGCGAGAGGAGGGCGCTGGCCTATTCGATAATTTTGGAGACGACGCCGGAGCCGACGGTGCGCCCGCCCTCGCGGATGGCGAAGCGGAGCTTCTCCTCCATGGCGATGGGGGTGATGAGCTCC
>JBFWWB010000191.1:0-3026 GCA_050246435.1 Hyphomonadaceae bacterium | reverse complement strand
AGCAACCTGCGCGCCGGCCTCAACCGGCACGTGAGAGGCATCTGGAATCGCGCGCTGCGCAGAGTGTCGGAGGGCAGTGAATGACTAGCGCCGCTTCGGCGATCGAGGCTGCAGCCTATGCCGCGCTAACCGCCGGCGTGACACTTTCGCCCGTGCATCAGCACGTGCCGCAGGACACGCCGCCGCCTGTCACGATCGTGGGTGATATCGACCTGGAGCCTTTCCAGACGAAGGATCAGGACGGCGATCGACAGGGCACGCTGGTGATCACCTGCGTGGTGGAAGGCGAGGCGCGCAAGCCGCTGCTGGATCTGCAGGACGAGGTGGAGGCGGCGCTCAGCGGGCTTCGCGTCGAAGCCGGCGGGTGGCTGCTGCTCTTCACCTTCCAATCGAGCGACGGACTGTTGGTCGCCGATCCCGTCAGCGAGGAATCCGAGGGCGGAGAAACGTATGTCGGGACGAGCCGGTTCAACGTCCTGGCTTTGAGCAACTGAACCGAAGGAGGGCACCATGCCGTCGAAGAAGCTTGGCAGTGATCACCTTGTCTGGATCGAAAGCGCCGTCGCCGGCACTTACAATCCGATCCTGGGGCAGGGTGACTGCATCATCAATCGTTCCAGCAGCAACATCGATACCACGTCGAAGGACGATGGCGACTATGGCACCGGCGCGCCGGGGCCGCGGGCGCTCAGCGTCGATCTCGACGTGCTGCCGAAGCTGCCCGATGCGAACGGCTACACGAGGCTGGAAACGCTTTCCAACGCCAGCCCCCGCGCGCCGTTCAATATCCAGATCCGCAAGGGTGGCCTCGCAGGCGCCTCGCCCGCCGACGTGGTTTTCCAGTGCTCGGTTTACGGCAACCTCGACAACACCAGCTTCGGCCAGGCCGCGGCGGTGAAGTCCAAGGTGACGTTCCTCGCGGCGGCGGCGCCGACGATCGACGCACTGGCCTGATCGCAACCGGCGGCATGGAGGGCCGCGGCTCCCTGCGGGGCCGCGGCCCTTCCCATTGCCGAGCGCCGTTCCGCGGCGCTCCGTCATGGGAAGGGAGTAAAGCCATGAAGATCCGAATTGGTGACCGTCAGCTGACGACGAAGCGGCCTGCAGATCTCGACGCGCAGCTGCTGGCCAGCACCGGCTGCACGCCCGGCGAAGTGGCGCTGATGCTCAGCGGCAGCCCGCTGGCCGGGCTTGTGGCGCGCGCGGTCGAGCCGTTTCTCTCGGAAGAGGATCGCGCGGCGACGCCCGATCTCGCTTCGGAGATCGAAGCCGCGGGCCGCATCGGCGTCGCCGCCCAGGTCGCTACGCTCTACGCCGGATCCGGGGCCGACGATCTCGACGGCATGACCGTGCCGCTGCTGCGCGAGGCGGC
Organism: Hyphomonadaceae bacterium; assembly: GCA_050246435.1. Taxonomy (GTDB): domain Bacteria; phylum Pseudomonadota; class Alphaproteobacteria; order Caulobacterales; family Aquidulcibacteraceae; genus JAKFWI01. Next base: position 1,654 of record JBFWWB010000191.1, on the reverse strand, counting down.
CGAGCGTGAAACCGTCGATATCGCGGGCCTCAGGAAGGCCGACGATATCCGCGAACGGATCCGCGCGACGCGGCAGGCCAAGGCCGCCCAGCAGGCCGAGGCGGAATGACGGACACGGCCAACGAAGTCCGCGGCGAGGTCGATCTCACCCTGGACGGAACGCAGTTCGTGCTGCGCCCGTCGCACACGGCGATGATCGCGATCGAGAAGGCCACGGGCAAATCCTGCCTCGCGCTCGCCGGATTGGCGCATGATGGCGAGATCACGCTCGGCGATGCCACGATCATCACCACGGAAATGATCAAGGCATGGGGCGTGTCGCGCAACGATCCCGTCGCGAGCAATGTCGATGCGCAGCGCATCGGCGAGCTGATCCACGAGTTCGGCCTCATGAAGGTGGTAATGCGGATCGCGCTGGTGCTGACGAACGCCGTTACCGGCGGCGTCAAAGCAGACGGGACGCCCAAGGAGGGGGAAGTGATGGCGGCGCCGGGGACGATCGAGATCCCCGGCGCCGCCGAGCCGGAATAGCATGCGCTGCGCTGGGCTGGAGCGCCGATCAGTTCTGGAACAGCACGCCGCACGAGTTCTGGGCGGCGAATGAAGTGTGGCGCGAAATGAACACCCCTCCAAAGGCGGAGGATGAGTGAGGGCCATCCTTACCGTTTCGCGCCCTACGGCCGTTTCCGGCGGCCCGTCTTAGACGGCTAGGAGAAGCGGGCGCAGGTGGCCACCAACGCTACCAGCGTGACGATGATCAGCACGGCGCCGAACTGGCGCATGCGCAGCGTGAAGAAGTCCGTACCGCACCAGCGGCAAGCGCGGGCATCTATCGCGATCTCTTCCCGGCAGCGGGGGCAATGCTTCGTCTTGGGCTGGCGCGCTTCGATCGCCTGCCAGGCAAAGTGGTACCGGCATTCCGGGCAGATCGAAAACTCGACGGGCACGGCGGCGTGGCAGCGGGGGCAATCCTTGGCGGCCACGTCGCCGGCGGCGCGGGCGGGTTCACTTGAAGCTGAGTGCATGGCGTCCTCGGGGCGCCGGCGAATCTATCATCAATCCGCTTTCTGTCGAGAGCGGCACGGGGAGGTTGCGTGGCCGACGACGTTAAGCGCCTGCTGCTGCAGATCGACGCCACCGTTGAGCTGCTCAAGCGCAACCTGCGCGAAGGCGACTCCCATGTGGAGCGCTTTGAGCGCGACACGCGCCGGCGCCTGCAGACGATCGACCGCAGCTTTGAAAGCCTCGGGCGCGGACTCGACGCGGTGCGCGGCCGCTTCAACTCCTTCCGCAGCACCCTCTCCGCCATCGGCGTGGCGTTCGGCGTGGCCGAGATCTCCCAATTCATCCGAAGCTCATTCCAGCTGGCGTCGGCCCTTGGTGAGCAGGCGCAGCAACTCGGCATTTCGGCGCGCGCTCTCCAGATCTACCGCTATATCGGCGGCCAGGCCGGGATCACCACGGACACGATGGATCGCAGCCTGCAGCGGTTCAACCGCACGCTGGGCGAAGCGGCGCTGGGATCGTCACCACGGGCGACGCGGGCGCTGCAGACATTCGGGTTCAGCCTTGCCGAGATCCGCCGCGGCCTGACGGTCGAGCAGGTTTTCCCGCGGCTCGCAGATGGCCTGTCCCGGATCGAAAGCTCTTCACG
>JBFWWB010000190.1:0-3054 GCA_050246435.1 Hyphomonadaceae bacterium | reverse complement strand
GCTTTCCGCGATGTTGGCGCGCCCCATGCGCAACGCCTACACCTCGGTGCCCAGCAGCGCCAGGCCGGCTTCGTAGGTGTCTTCGAGGAAGTAATCGAACCGGGCGCGGCGGTTCTCCGCGACGAGGCGATAATTCGTGTTCTTCTCGGCCATGGGCGCGCCGTCAGGCGATGTTGAGGCCGGCCTCCGCCATCGCGGCGCGGATTTGCGCTTTCGACGCTTCAGTCGGCTGCATCAGAGGCAGGCGCATGTCCGGCGTGCACAGGCCCAGCACCGAGCAGGCGTATTTCACCGGCCCCGGCGAGGGTTCGATGAACAGCGCCTTGTGCAACGCGGCGAGGCGGAAATTGATCTCCTGCGCGGTGCCGAAATCGCCCGCGAGCGCGGCTTCCTGCATTCGCGCGCACAGATCGGGCGCGACATTGGCCGTCACCGAGATGCAGCCCTTGCCGCCCATCGCGTTGAACCCGACGGCGTTGCCGTCCTCGCCGGAAAGCTGCAGGAAATCGGCGCCGCAGACGCGGCGATGCAGCGGCACGCGCTCCATGTCGCCGGTGGCGTCCTTCACGCCGATCACGTTTCTCAACTTGGAGATGCGCCCCATCGTTTCCACGCCGATGTCGGCGATGGTGCGGGAAGGCACGTTGTAAACGATGATTGGAATTTCCACCGCGTCGTTCAGCGCGGCGAAATGGGCGTAAAGCCCTTCCTGGGTGGGTTTGTTGTAATAAGGCGCGACGATGAGCGCCGCATCCGCGCCGCTGGCCTTCGCGTGCTGCATCAGATCGATGGCCTCGGCGGTGGAGTTCGAACCCGCGCCCGCGATCACCGGCACGCGCCCGTCCGCCGCCTCGATGCACAGCTCCACCACGCGCTTGTGCTCTTCATGGCTGAGCGTGGGGGATTCGCCCGTGGTGCCGCAGGGCACCAGCGCGCGGGTGCCGGCGCCGATCTGGCGCTCCACCAGTTGAATGAACGCCTCTTCATCCACCTTTCCGTCACGAAAGGGTGTGATGAGTGCGGTGATCGAACCTTGAATCATGACATGCTTCCCCGCCGACTTATCCGGTCTGGGAAACAAATGGCAAGCGGGAGCCTGGCGGAGCGGATGCCCCAGCGAAAGCGAGCGATGCGAATTTTATCCATAGCGGCGTTCGCGGCGCTGACGATCATGGGCGCGTGCGGCGAGGCCCAAGCGCCGGCGGCCCCCGCGATGTCGGTCCCCGCCCCGATCGGCGAGCCCGATCTGTCGCGCCTGCGGGAGGGCCTGTCGGCCGCCCAATTCGGCGACTGGTCCGGCGTGCGCGCGGCCCGCGCCCAGGCGGTCGATCCCCTCGCCCGGCGGATACTCACATGGCGGCTCGCCGCGGCGCAGAACTCCGACGCGCTGTTCGACGAGGTGAACGGCGCGCTGGCCCAGCTTCCCGGTTGGCCGGGGCGGGAGACGATGCGCCGCCGCGGCGAGCAGATGATCATCGATTCCGGCCTTGCGCCCGAGGCGCGCATCGCCTGGCTGGGCGGCGAAGGCGGCCCGCTGAGCGGCGATGGCCAGATGGCGCTGGCGCAGGCCTATATGCGCGCCGGGCGCGGCGCGGAGGCCATCCCGCTGGCGCGCGAAGCGTGGCGCGAGCGTGCGTTGACGCCGCGCGCGGAGGCGATCGCGCTGGGCGAGTTCGGCGAGCATCTGACGCGCGAGGACCACGCCGCCCGCGTGGACCGCCTGTTGTGGCGCGACGACCGCGCCGGCGCGCAGCGCCTGCTGTCGCGCCTTTCCGGCTCTGACCGCGCGGTGGCCGCCGCGCGCATCGGCCTGCAGGCGCGCGTGCCGATGACGTACCGCAAGATCAAGCGCAATCGCGGCAAAGTAGGCCTTTCGGCGCTGCTGGCGGCCGTCCCCGCCTCGCGTGCGGACGATCCTGGCCTCCTGTACGACCGCGCGCGCTATGTGCGCCGCGGCGGCGATCCCGAACGCGCGCTGACGATCGCGGCGCGCATCTCCACCTTGAGCACGGCGCCAACGGTGCGAAGCGCGCTGTTCGCCGAACGCCGGCTCTATATCTCGCGCGCGCTGCGCGGCGGCCAGCGAACGGCGGCCTATCAATTCGCCGCCAATCACGGGCTGACGAGCGGGGAGGATTTCGCCGACGCCGAGTGGCTGGCCGGCTGGATCGCGCTGCGCTTCATGAACGATCCCGCGAAGGCGGCCGAGCATTTCGCGCACCTTGAGTCCAACGTGTCGACCCCGGTGAGCAAGGCGCGCGCGCTGTATTGGCGGGCGGAAGCCGCGCGCACCTTGGGCCGCGCGCCGGAGGCAGACGCCGATCTCGCGCAGGCGGCGGCCTTCTCCTTCACCTATTACGGCCAGCTCGCTGCGGAGCGGCGCGGGCCCGATTCCGTATTGTCGCTGGGCGCAGCGCCGGCGATCTCATCCACGGAACGCGCGGCGTTCGAATCCCGAGAACTCGTGCGCGCGCTGCGCGCGGTCGCCGCCGCCGGCGATCGGCAAAGCTTCGAGCTGATCGCCTTCGCGCTCGACGATCAGCTGCAGACCTCCGCCGAGCACCAGATGCTCTCCGATCTCGCGCGCGTGAATTATTTCGCCCGTGTCGCCGTGCGCAGCGCCAAGGCGGGCCTGCGCCGCGGAATCGTGGCGCAGGACGCGGCCTATCCGCTGATCGATCTGCCGGCGCAGGCGCAAGGGATCGGCCGGCCGGAGGCGGCCCTCGTGCTCGCGGTGGCGCGTCAGGAAAGCGAATTCGACGCGCAGGCCGTGAGCCCCGTCGGCGCGCGCGGCCTGATGCAGCTGATGCCCTATACGGCGCAGCACACCGCGCGGCGCTGGGGCGTGCCCTATTCGCCCGCCGCGCTGACCGCCGATCCGGCCTACAATCTGACGCTCGGCTCGGCCTATCTTCAGGAATTGCTCGACCAGTTCGGCGGCTCGTACGTGCTGGCCATCGCCGCCTACAACGCCGGACCCAGCCGCGTGAGCCAATGGGTCGGCGATTGGGGCGATCCGCGCTCGGGCAGCGTCGACGTGATCGACTGGGTCGA
>JBFWWB010000189.1:0-3089 GCA_050246435.1 Hyphomonadaceae bacterium | reverse complement strand
CGATCTGCTCCCGCCAGCCGCTTGCTGGCCGCCCCGCCGACATCCCCGGTCGCGCCGAAAACAAGCGCCTGCTTCATCGAAATCCTCCCTGACAAAGTATTTTCGTGAGTAAGGCGGCGAACATGGGCCGCGCCCCGGTTCGGCGCAACCCGCACAACTAGGCGTTATTCGCCTTGACCCGCGCCCTGCGGCACAGTGGGACCCGCAGGGACCGGGAACATTGGGGGGGAGACGCCATGTCTGCAGAAGCCGCCGCCGGCGCGGGCGCGCGCCGAACGCCTGCGGGCGCCGCCTGGTGGACGGTGCTCGTCCTCATCCTGCTCTACTGCATGTCGTTCATCGACCGGCTGGTGCTTTCCCTGCTCGCGCCGCTGATGTCGGACGTGCTGCAGGCCTCCGACACCGAGATCGGCGTGCTGCTGGGTGCGGGCTTCGGCATCGTCTACGGGCTGATCGGGCTGCCGCTCGCGCACATGGTGGACAAGCACAACCGGGTGCGCCTTGTCGTCGGCGGCGTGCTGTTGTGGAGCGCCGGCACGATCGCTTCGGCATTCGCCAGCAGCTACATGGAAATGCTGTTGTTGCGCACGGCGGTGGCGATCGGCGAGGCGGTGCTGTCGCCGGCCGCGGTGTCGCTGATCGCTGACATGTTCCCGCGCGAGAAACGCGCCGCGCCGACCACGGCCTACACCTCCGTCGCCACCTATATGGGCGCGGGCGCGTTCGTCGTCGGCGGGTTCGCGCTGGATCTGGGCCAGCGATTCACTGGCGCCGCCGGACTGGAGCCGTGGCGGCTAGCGCTCATCTTCGTCGGCGCGCCGGGCGTGGTGCTGGCGTTTCTCATGCTGCTCACTGTGCGTGAGCCCGCGCGCGGGGACGAACCCCACATCGAGAGCTTTCAATCCGTGGCGCAGGCGTTCGGCTATGTGCGCCGCGAAGCGCGCCTTTATGGCTGCCTGTTCATCGGCGCAGCGATGAACGCGACGATCTCTTTCGCCGCCAGCGCCTGGGCGCCGACAGTGCTGGTGCGTGCGCACGGCTTGGCGCCGGCGGAAGCGGGCTATTTCTACGGCGTCGTCGGCATGGCCGCCTCGATCCTCGGCGTGATCGCCTGGCCGGTGGTGTCGAAGCTTTGGACCGCGCAGGGACGCAAGGATGCGCTGCCGCTGGTGATCGCCCTACCGGTGACGGTGAATTGGCTCGCGGTGGCGTTCATGAATCTCACCCCGGTCAGCGCCCATTTCCTGATCGCCGCGGGCGTCAGCGGATTCTTCGGCGTGACGACGGCGGTGCTCGTGCCGCTGCTGGTGCAGAACGTCACGCCAAGCCGGATGCGCGCACGGATCATGGCGCTCTATCTCATGGCGAACAATTTGATCGGCTTCGCCGTCGGCCCTGCGCTGGCGGCGTTCATCGGGGAAAGCTTCTTCACCGGCGCGGGCGCCATCGGGCAGGGCGTAGCCACCGTCGCGTTCGTCGCCGGGCCGATCGCCACGCTGGCGTATTTGGTGATGCGCAAACCCTACGCCCGCGCGCTCGACGAGGCCCAGGCGCGCGAGGCGCAGGGAGCCGGCGCGGCCTAGGCCGCGGGCTTATCCTTGCGCCGGCGGCGCGCCTTGAGGATGCGTTCACCGCCGTGCTCGAGAAAAAAGGTGTGGTGGCCGATCAGCTGCTCGGTCAGCAGCCGGGTGGCGGCTTCGGCGTCCTTGGCGCGGATCGCATCCACGATGGGCCGGCGGCGCGCGGAGGTGCGCCCGCCGCTGCTCTGGGGTCTGATGCGCTCCAGCAGTTCGCGCGAAATCTGCGACAGCGCCTCGATCAGCATGATGAGCACGGGATTGTGCGAGGCGCGCCCGATCAGCAGAAAAAACTCGGTGTGAATTTCCGCCAGCGTCGAATCGCTGCGCCCGCTTTCCAGCGCCTTCGTGCGCAGAAGGTTTTCCTCCAGCCGCAGCAGATCGCTCGGCGTGGCGCGCGTGCACGCCAGGCTCGCCGCGGACGCGAGCAGCACGGTGCGCGCCTCCGCCAGATGCTCCAGTGACATGTTCCCGATCGAGCGCATGTCGGCGATGGAGGCTTGCACCCCGGCATGGGAGACCTCGCGGATGAAGGCGCCGCCATTGGTGCCCTGGCGCAATTCAAGAACGCCCGAAGCCTCCAGCGCCCGCAGCCCTTCGCGCACCGCCGCGCGGCTGACGCCCAGCGCGCCGGCCAGATCGCGCTCGGGGGGGAGCTTGTCGCCCGGGCGCAGCCGGCCCTTGTCCACGTCGCGCCGGATGCGCTCGCAGACGACTTCAAACACACGTTGCGTTTTCGGTTGCGCGCTCGCCGCAGCCACGTTTTGCCGCCTTCGCAGTTCCAACACGCCTGAGCGTGCAACGATCACGACTTGTCGACAAGGCGCCTGCGACCAGTTGACAAGGGCTCGGCGCTCAGTATGCTTTCATTGGTCGGACCAATCAAGTATAAAGGTCAGACCAAGTAAATCACGCGGCGGGCATGCGCGCTGAGGTCCGCCGGCGTGTTCAGAGGCAGCGCGACTGGTAGGAAACAATGGGCGACATCCTAGCGCTTGGCATCACGCACTATCCGGGCCTGGCCGGCGAGGACCAGCGAATGGCCGGCCTCCTGAAGCGCCTGATGACGAACCCCAACATCCCCGCGGAAATGCGCGATCCCGCCAACTGGCCCGATGAGATGCGCAAGGAATGGGGCAATGACGACGGCGCGAGCTCCGCTGCGCGCCACCGCGAAGGTCTCGTCGGCTGGATGATGAAGACGCGCGCGGCGCTCGATGCGTTCAAGCCGGATTTCGTTCTCATCTGGGGCGACGACCAGTACGAGAATTTCCGGGAAGACATCATCCCGCCCTACTGCGTGAACGCATACGACAAGTTCGAATTCCATTCCCCGCCCAACAACCTCTGGGGCGAGTCGGTGGAAAAGACGTTCACCTTGCAAGGCGTGCCGAAAGTCGGACGCCTGATGGCGACGCACCTGCTGGAAGACGGCTTCGATTGCGCCTACGCATACAAGCCACTGCATCACAATCTGGGTCACGCGTTCGCGAACGCAATCATGTATCTTGA
>JBFWWB010000188.1:0-3229 GCA_050246435.1 Hyphomonadaceae bacterium | reverse complement strand
CCTAACGCCGGCTGATTTGGTCAAAGATCGCCCCGTCCGCAAAGTGCGTGCGGTGCGCCTGCGCCCAGCCGCCGAACGCCTCATCGATGCTTACCAGCGAGATTGCCGGGAACGCGGCCCGATAGCGCGCCAGGATCGCCGCATTGCGCGGGCGGTAATAATTGCGCGCCGCCAAGTCTTGGCCGACATCGGAATAGAGATAGCGCAAATAAGCCTCCGCCGCCGCACGCGTGCCTTTGCGATCGACGACGCGATCGACCACCGCGACGCTCGGCTCGGCCAGAATGCTCATCGAGGGATACACGATCTGAAAATTATCGGCGCCGAATTCCGCGAGCGCCAGATGGGCTTCGTTCTCCCAGGTGATTAACACGTCGCCGATGCGGCGCTGCGCGAAAGTGGTGGTCGAACCGCGCGCGCCGGTATCAAGCACGGGCACGTTGCGATAGAGCCGTTGCACGAAATTTTGCGCCGTACGCGCATCGCCGCCGGGCAGGCGCCGCGCATAGGCCCAGGCCGCCAGATAATTCCAGCGCGCCCCGCCGGACGTTTTCGGATTGGGCGTGATGACGCTCACGCCCTGGCGCGCTAAATCGCCCCAATCGCGGATGCGCCAGGGATTGCCGCGGCGCACGAGGAAAATCATCGTCGAGGTATAGGGCGCGCTGTTGTTAGGCAGGCGTGTCTGCCAGTCGCGTGCAATCAGGCCGCGCTGGACGATGGAATCGACATCGTATGCGAGCGCCAGTGTCACGACGTCGGCGCGGAGGCCGTCAATCACGGCGCGCGCCTGGCGGCCGGATCCGCCATGCGATTGCGAAATTCGGATTTGCTGGCCGCCATGGGTTCGCGCCCATTCCGCCGCGAACAAGGGGTCGTAGCGCTCATACAATTCGCGCGTCGGATCGTAGGATACGTTCAAAAGCACAAGCGGCCCGCTTGCCGGCTGCGCATGCGCACCAGAGGCGACAGCAAGCGCGCCGAGCCCAAGGCCTGCGGCGACGCCGCGCCGCGTTAAATCGCAAGACATGAGTCAAGCTCCGAAAATTGCTGGAAAATCAGAAGGCGACTTGCGTGCGCAGCGCGACGGCCTGGTAATCCTGGCCGATTTGCGCGCCGGTGTCATTCAAGCGGTCGATCTCGACGTTCTGCACGTTCAGCAGAAAGCGCACGACGCTGTTGGGATACCAATTGAGGCCGAGCGCGGCGACGGCCTGCACGCCGCCGCGCACCCCGCCTGCGGGCGTTGCAGACCTCGCCGCGCCGTCGTGGTCGTTGAGGTCCAAAACGCTGTAACGCGCGGCGATTTCCCATGCGCCCCAGTGACCTTGGCCGGGATCGAAGGCGTTGGCGGGACGGACGCCGCCATAGCCGCCGCTCGCAGCGTTCCAGGCGCGGCGTTCGCCCGTGAGGGTCCATGCGCCCTGAACGTAATAGCCGCTAAAGAATGGATCGCGCAGAGCGCCGGGGCGGTCGACATCGATCGTGAGCCGTTCGCCGGCAAGATAAAAATTCTTCCATTGGCCCGCGAGTTCAAGACCGTAGGCGCGTGCGCCCGACGCCGTCAGCGCGCCGGTGTCGATCAATCGCGCCGCGCCCGACGTTGTGGAAGAATCGACGCGCAATTCCGGGCGATCGCGTAATTGCAGGGTGTTGGGCCCGCTGGTCGAATCGCCCAGCTGCACAAGCGCGGAATAATTGACGCCCAGATGCAGCGAATAATCGGGCGCGCGCAGCGCCAATCCGGCAAGGCGCGCGACATAGCCCCAGCCCTCATCGTTGACGGCGCCCGAATTCGCCGGCGCGACGTCCGCGTTTGAGAGCGCGCCGCCGGTCAGCACAAGCGATGCGCTGAGCGGCCCGCCATTGCCGAAAACGCCGAACGCATTGCGCCCGTCCCCGCCAAAGGCTGCGCGCACCACCTCGGCGGCGGAGGGCCGCTCCAGGAAGAGCGAATCGGTATTCGACGTCGCCCCTTCCAGCGTGTTCTCGACGGCGAACGCTCCGGCGCGCAGCCGCACAGGCGCCGAGAGCCCGAACGGCCTCCAGCCGGCATATTCGAGATACGCTTGCTGCAGGCCCGCCGCCTCCACGCCGCTGCCTCCGGCCTCATAAGTCAGCGCATAATTCCAATCGCGGAATGCGGCGCCTTCGAACCCGAGCCGCGCGCGGCGGAAATTGGCGCCCGAGCTCAGATCCTGGACCGCGCCAGCAGGGAGGGCATTGTCCTGCAGATAGGTTGCGACATCATATTGCAGCACGCCGCGCAGGGCGAAGCGGAAGCCTCCATCGGAGGAGGCGATCGCCGGGCGGCCGTTCGTCAAGGTTAAGGCGGGCTGCTCGGAAGCGGCCCGGCGAATGTCGGCGGCGTCCGCGGCGGTCGAGGCCTTCAAATCATCGATCTGCGCCTGCAGCGCCTCCAGCCGTTCCTCCAGCTGCTGAATGCGCGCATCCCGCCCGTCGCCGCCGGCGGCCGGCTCGGCCGCCGCCAGGCCCGCCAAGGCCAGCCAGCCGACGCCTACGAATGCGCTTGTCCGCGAATTCATCTCGTTCTCCGCCGCTCGGCCGGGGCCGGCCTCAGACGGGTCGAGGAAAATACACTAAATACACCGAATCAATCGAGATTAAGCTAAGGCCGTCTTCAGCTCTGCTAAGCTGTCGGGGCAACGGCCGCAGGGGAGGAAGCGAGCCAGACGGCTTCGCCGCCGCGGGCGATGAAGTCGATATGAGCGGGCGCGAAGGCAAAATCGCCGCTGAATTCCACGCCGGTTTTGCCGATCAGGGTCAAAGGCATGTGCAGCGGCTTCAGGGTTCGGAACGCCTGCTCCAGCGCGTTGGCGAAGGCGCGCCTACGCAGTGCGGCCACGAGATCGGTGAAACGGTGGCCGATGAGTTCATCTGTGGTGAAGCCGGAGGCCTTGCAAAATGTGTCTCCAATGAAGGCGATGCGTCCGTTGAGGTCGAGTTTGATCCGTGTGAGGGCGGCGTGGGCGCAGCAGGCGGCTTCGAAAGCGTCGCTCTCGGCGCGCTGGCGCTTCAGCCGTTCCTGCTCAGTCGTGTTTTGAATCAGAGCGGCGACGCCTTCGCTGATAGGGAACACCTGCACGGCGACGGAGCGGCCTTCGCTCGCTTCGATTTCAAAGGATTCGGTTTGCCGCGCGCGCAAGGCGCGGCGCATCCGTTCCGATAGGACCGATCCGAACATGCCGTGCGCTGCGGCCAGCACCGG
>JBFWWB010000187.1:0-3309 GCA_050246435.1 Hyphomonadaceae bacterium | reverse complement strand
GAGATCGCCTCGTCCTCGGTCAGCCCCTTGGTCGACATCAGGAAGGCGCGCATCTTGCGGAAGGCATCCTTGAGCGCGAGATCGACCGACGATTTCTCGTAGATCTGCGACTGCGCGTTCTCACCGAGTTCGGCCAGATAATTGGCGTAGCTGAAGCCGTGCAGCACCCACTCGTCCTGGGTCTCGAGCAGCGGATAGTCGAGCGCGGCAAGCGAAGTGCCGGCCAGCGTCGCCTTCTTGTGCACGATGAGCTGGAAGGTGCCGGTGAGCGAGCATTCGATCGCGGTGCCGCACAGCTCCGAATCGCCCTGCGAGGCATGCGAGTCGCCAACCGACAGCAGCCCGCCGGGAACCGCGACGGGGTAGTACATCGTGGCGCCTTTGCCGATGCGCCAGTTGTCGATGTTGCCGCCGAAGTATCCCGGCGGGATCGAGTCGACGATGTCCGCTTCCTTCGGCGCCAGGCCCAATACGCCGAAATGCGGCCGGATCGGAATCCGCACGTTCTTCAGAATGCCGTGGTTTTCCTTGATGGTGCTGCGATCGACTGGAACGCCGGGATAGTCGATGGTCTTGTGCACGACGCCGAACGGATCGGTCTGCGGCGTCCATTGGAAATTATAGACCGCCTGCGCCCAGTTGCGCTGCCCGGTGGCGTCTACCTCGTAGATGGTGATGACTTCGCGCGGCTTCGGCTCCGTGAGCAGTTCCTTGTAGTGGAAGCCCCACCACGCCGCGGCGTTGCTGCCGAAGGCCTTGCCGGAGTATTGCGGATTGGCCGACGGCCGTGGCTTCACATCGATGATGCGGACTTCGAGGATGTCGCCCGGCTCGGCGCCGCGCACATAGACCGGACCGGTGCAAATGTGTACACCGAAGCCCTCGCCTGCGCCACGGCCCAAGAGCTTGCCGTCGATCGGGCCGGCGCCGCGGCGATTCACGCCCTTCTTATCTTTGGTCCAGAGATAGACGCTTTCGGCGCCCGGATCGCCTTTGATCATGCGCTCGGCGTCGTCGTTGGCGTGATGCGTCAATGCCTCGATCGTCACGTAGTCGCCGGAATCGACTTCGATCTGCGGCTTGAGCAGCTTGCTGAAGTAGCCCCAATGTACAGTGTCGGCATTCGCCGGGAGATAATGGTGATTAGGTCTGCCCTGCCGGGCGGCGGCGGTCTGCGCCGCTGCGGGCGCAACCATCGCCGCCCCGCCGGCGGTCAGCGCCGCCGCGCCCCCCGTCGCAACGAATGCGCTCTTAAGGAAGCTGCGGCGCTCGTGATCGAGATCGGCCAGCAGTTGCTCGCGATGCAGGTCGAATTGCGGGCAGGAACGGTCGTCGCCTTGGCACATCTTGGCTCTCCGTGCTGTTTGATCGCCGCGGAGCCGCATGGCGCCGCCGCGCGTCGGATGCAGCACGCACGGAAGCAATGACCACGCCAGACCGCGGCTGGCGGAAAACCTTCGCGTAAACGCTTCGATGGGATATCAGGACGTGCGTTGTTTGCGGGCCGCCGCCAAGCCTCTTGGCACTTCTGCCTAAATATGCGTCAACTTGATAACGGGCTGCCGGAGAAGCGTACACGAACACTTCCCCCAAGTTCGCCCATGATGACGATGTTCTCTGCGCCCAGCCGCCCGGCTGAGCGGAGCGACCGATCGACCGATCTGTCCTGCAAGGAGAAGATGATGACGGACCGAACCCCTGGCTTCGCCACCCTCGCCATCCATGCGGGCGCACAGCCCGATCCGACCACCGGCGCTCGCGCCACGCCGATCTACCAGACCACGTCCTTCGTGTTCGAGGACGTCGATCACGCCGCCTCGCTGTTCGGTCTACAGACCTTCGGCAACATCTATACGCGGATCGGGAATCCGACCTGCGCGGTGCTGGAGGAGCGCGTCGCGGCGCTCGAAGGCGGCACGGCGGGCCTTGCGGTTGCCTCCGGCCACGCCGCGCAGGTGCTGGTGATGCACTGCTTGATGAGGCCGGGCGACGAATTCGTCGCCTCGAAGAAGCTCTACGGCGGCTCGATCAACCAGTTCAACCATGCCTTCAAGAGTTTCGGCTGGAACGTGGTGTGGGCCGACCCTGACGACATGAGCACCTTCGAACGCGCGGTGACGCCGAAGACCAAGGCCATCTTCACCGAATCGATCGCCAATCCGGGCGGCGTCATCACCGACATGCAGGCGGTGGCGGCGATCGCCAAGAAGGCCGGCGTGCCCTACATCGTCGACAACACGCTGGCCACGCCTTACCTCTGCCGGCCGATCGAGCACGGCGCCGACATCGTGGTGCATTCGCTCACCAAGTTCCTTGGCGGCCACGGCAACTCGATCGGCGGTCTGATCGTCGACGGCGGCACGTTCAACTGGTCGCGCGACAAGCGTTACCCCATGCTGTGCGAGCCGCGGCCGGAATATCACGGCATCGTGCTGCACGAGACCTTTGGCAATTTCGCCTTCGCGATCGCCTGCCGGGTGCTGAGCCTGCGCGACATGGGCCCGGCGCTGTCGCCGTTCAACGCCTTCCTCTTCATCACCGGCATTGAGACGCTGCCGCTGCGGATGCAGAAGCACTGCGAGAATACGCTGGCGGTCGCGGAGTGGCTGTCCAAGCATCCGAAGGTCGCGTGGGTGAGCTATCCCGGGCTACCGGGCGACCGCTACAACGCGCTCGCCAAGAAATACGTGCCGAAAGGCGCCGGCGCGGTGTTCACCTTCGGCCTCAAGGGCGGCTACGACGCCGGCGTCAAGCTCGTCTCGAACGTGAAGCTGTTCTCGCACCTTGCCAACATCGGCGACACCCGCTCGTTGATCATCCATCCGGCCTCGACCACCCACCGCCAACTCTCCGACGAGCAGAAGGTGCAGGCGGGCGCCGGCCCGGACGTGGTGCGGCTCTCCATCGGGCTCGAGGACAAGGCCGACATCATCGCCGACCTGGAGCAAGGCCTGGCGGCTTAAGGCAGCTCTCGCCACCGTCATTCCGGGACGCTGCGAAGAAGCGGGCCCGGAATCCAACACCGTCATCGACGCAGGAAGATGGATTCCGGGCTCGCGCCTTCGGCGCGCCCGGAATGACGCGGCGAGAGCGGAGTCCTTCAGCCCTTCTTCAGCGTGCGCGCGACGTAGTCCCGGATGCGGTCGAGCGTATCGTACGCGCACCAGAGCTGCGTGACCTCGTCGTCGATGCGGCGGCCGTCGCGCTCCAGCCGTTCGAGCGAAGGCTGACGAGTCTGCCGTTTTGACAAGGTGAACGCATCCAGCGACAGCGCAGCCAGCGCCATCGCCGCACTGAGTGCCCGCCCCG
>JBFWWB010000186.1:0-3364 GCA_050246435.1 Hyphomonadaceae bacterium | reverse complement strand
CCGACACCCGCCGCGCCCTCGATTTCGCGCGGTCAGAATTGTTCGAGCGTACGTTTCGCGAGGGCATGACCCTCGTGGAAGAAACGGCGGCCTATCTCGACGGGCCGGGCCGGGCGGCCTCCAAGCAGCTCGCGCGCGCGGCGGCGCTGGCGTACGCCGGCGAGAGCATGCGCCTCACCACGCATCTCATGCAGGTGGCGTCCTGGCTGTTGGTGCAGCGCGCGCTGCGCGACGGCAACATGACCCTCGCGGAAGCCTCACATCCGAAATACCGCTTCACCGGGCGCGATCAACGCGAGCCGGGGGAGTTCGCCGCGGGCGACGATCTGCCCGGCGATTTGCGCCGGCTGATGGGCCGCTCGGAAGGCCTCTAGGAGCGTGTGAAGCGGCTGGACGAGAAGATGTATGGCGGCGAGGAAGCCGAAGCGCCGGCCAACGCCGTAGCCACCCAGGTCGGCCGCCTGCGCGCGGCCCTGGAAGCCGGCGCCTTCGAGCGCTGAAGCCAAGTCTTTTAAAAAGGAAGGCATCCCGGCGCGTCGCGATCCCGCGACCGCCGGAGCGGACCCGCCTCGCGAAAGAGAGCGCCGCGCCGGAATGTGGGGCGCTTCTTGCCACCATGCGCCCGCGATGGAAACGCGGGCCTGCAGCCTATTTCTTTTGGAAGAAGCCCTTGAACTTCTCGTTGAAGCGCGAAACGCGCCCGCCTCGGTCGACCAGCTTCTGATCGCCGCCGGTCCAGGCCGGATGGCTCTTGGAGTCGATGTCCAGGTTCAGCACGTCGCCGGCGGCCCCCATCGTGGAGCGCGTCTTGTAACGGGCGCCGTCCGTCATCACGACTTCGATGAAATGGTAATCGGGATGGCCTTCAGGCTTCATGGTCGTCGCGTCCTGGGCGGCGCCGGCGCCGCCTGAAAATCGAAGCGGCGCTGATACCCGAAGGCGTGGGGCGAGGCAAGGCGACGCGCCAAATCGGGTCCACAGCGCGTGCGGTCGGTAGGCGCGGCTCCATCGGGGCGCGCCCCGCCGCGCCCTGATCAGCGCTGAGGCGTCACCGTTTTCGTGTCGCTCGGCCCCGTGCCCACCACATAGAGCACCGCGCCCTCGGGGCCGGCATGGGCGAAATGCGCCTGGCCCGCCGGCTCGGTGTAAAAGCTTCCGGCCGTCAGCTTCTTCGCCTTGGCTTCATCGGCCGTCGCGCCATAGCCGTAGAAGTAGGTTCCCGAAAGCACGCGGGTGACGCGATTGTCGCGGTGCGTGTGCGGGGGCAGCGCCTGGTTCGGCGCGATGCGCACCTGCATAGCGTAGGGCCCCGGCTTCGTGGGATCGCCGACAAGCACCGCGCTTGGCCCCGGGCCGGCGGCGGTTTGGCCCATCGCCGCGATCTCGCTTTCCGTCAAGCGCACCTCCGGCAGCGGCGCATCCCCAGCTTGGGCCCGCGCGGGCGGCGCTGCGGTCAGCGTTGCGAGCGAACAGGCGAGCATAAGGGCGATGCGGCGCATCGGCGGTCCTCCCCAGGGTTGTTTGGCGCTGCTTAGCCCGCCAAGCCCGCGGCGGCCAGGGCCGCGTCCTGGCGGGCGGTCATCGCCGCGGCGGAGAAGCCGGCGATCGCCTCGTCGAACAATTCCGCGAAATTGAGCGCCGCATCGAGGCGGATGAACGCCGCGCCCAACCCGATCGCGGCGCGGTCGAGGAAGACGAATTCGCGCGGAATCGCCACCGGCCCGTGCGCGCGCAACATCTCTTTCATGCGCCAGATCTCGGGCCGGCCGTATTCGGAAGGCTTCACGCCCTCGGCCACGCGCCGGACGCGGCTATCGAGCAACGGCGCGAACATGAAACGCGCCCAGATGTTGAGCGCTTCGATCCGCTCAGCGCTGAGATCGTGGAAGCCCCAATTCTCGTAAGCCGCCGCGATCGCCGCGGCGTCCTCGCGCGCCAGCCCGTCGCGCAAGGTGACGACGCCTTCCACGAAGCGCGGCGGGAAAATTCGCACGCAGCCGAAATCCAGCAGGTTCAGCGTCTCGCCGGCGGCGCCGGCGAACGAGTAATTGCCAAGATGCGGGTCGCCATGGATCACGCCATATTGGCCGAGCGGCGTCCACCACGCCTTGAACAGCAAGACCGCGATCCGGTTGCGCGTTTCCTGCGGCGCGCTTTCAAAGGCGCTGAGCGGCTGGCCCTCCAGCCATGTCATCGTCAGCAGCCGTTTCGTCGAGAGCTCCGCGATCGGCTCCGGCGCTGCGGCGCCCGGGATATCAGCCAGCATGGCGCGATACAGGCGAATGTGCTTGGCCTCGCGCTCGTAATCCAATTCCTCGCGCAGGCGGTCGGCGATTTCCTCGCCGATGGCGGTGGGATCGATCACGCGCGCCATGCGCTTCACCAGCGCGAGGATCGTGTTGAGCTGGCCGAGGTCGCTCTCCACCGCGCTCGCCATGTCGGGATATTGCAGCTTGCAGGCGAGCGCGCGGCCATCCAGGCTTTGCGCGCGATGCACCTGGCCAAGCGAGGCCGCGTTCGCCGCGTCGTGCTCAAAGCGGGCAAACCGCGCCTCCCATTCCTCGCCCAGTTCGGCGCGCATGCGCCGGCGCACGAAGGGCCAACCCATCGCCGGCGCGCCCGATTGCAAAGTCGCCAATTCGGCCGCGTATTCCGGGGGCAGCAGATCGGGAATGGTGGCGAGCATTTGCGCCACCTTCATCAGTGGGCCTTTCGCGCGCCCGAGCGCGGCCTTGATCGCGGCGGCGATCTGCGCGTCCGCATCGCCGCCCGCCAGCAGCTTCCGCACGCCGATGGCGGCGGCAGCGCCCGAAAGCTGCGCGCCCACATGGGCTGCGCGCCCGACGCGTGCGGAAAGCCGGTTTCTCTCACGGTCGTCGTTCATGGCGCCTTAGATGTTCCGCATAAGGATGGTTCGCGCTCCATGCGGGAAAGTGGCGAAGGTGAATGGGATTTTCACCTTAATTCCTGCAATTCTTTTGTCCCATTTTAACGCGGCCTAAAACACCGCGCGCATAAGTTGCCCTCCAACGCGCCCGCCTGAGGCGCCCTAGAATATTGGTGGGTCATGGTGAAGACGATCCTGGTCGTTGATGACGATCCGGCGCAACGGCGCATGCTGCAGGCGGCTGTCGAGCGTCACGGGTTCCGCACGAAGACCGCGGCCGATGGGCGCGCGGCTGTTTCCATGGTCGCCACCGAGGACGACATCGATCTCATGCTGCTCGATCTCGTTATGCCGGGCATGACGGGCATCGAAGCGCTGAAGGACATCCGCCTGCGCAGGCCCGATCTGCCCGCCATCGTGCTCACCGCTTCGGGCGGCATCGACACGGTGGTGCAGGCGATGCAGGCCGGCGCCAAC
>JBFWWB010000185.1:0-3424 GCA_050246435.1 Hyphomonadaceae bacterium | reverse complement strand
CGGCGCCTGAGAAAGGCGCCCGCGACCGTATGCACGACGAGCGTTTCTACATTGGCCACGGCCCGCTGACGGTCGAGGCGCTGTTCCCGGATTGCGAAATCCGCGGCGAGCGCGCGCGCGCAGTCGTGAGCGCTGGGGCGCTGGGCTATGCTGGAGCCAACGCGTTGGCCTATGCCGATGAGCGCCGAGGCGGCGCGTTGGAATCCGCCGCTGGCGCTATCGTGCTGACGGCCGCCGCCGCCGCCGCCGCGCCGGCGGGCGCCACGCTGGTGATAACGCCGCGTCCGCGCGCGCGCTTCGCGGAGGCGCTGCGTCGCCTGGTGAGCTTGCGCGGGTTCGCCCCCGACGCGGCGATGATCGCCCCGGATGCGCGCATCGAGGCGGGCGTGGCGTTGGCGCCCGGCGTGGTGATCGGGTCCGGCGCGCGCATCGGCGCGGACACCCAAATCGGTCCGAACGCCGTGATCGGCCCGGGCGTGACGATCGGGCGGCGCTGCCGCATCGGCGCGTGCGCCACGCTCTATTGTGCGCTGCTGGGCGATGACGTCACGATCCTGGCCGGCGCCCATATCGGCGAAGCGGGGTTCGCGGTGGCGGCGGGGCCCGAGGGGCTGGTCGATGTGATGCATATCGGGCGGGTCATCCTGCAGGACGGCGTAAGCCTCGGCGCAGGGGTGACGGTGGATCGCGGCCTATTCGCCGACACCGTCCTTTCGGAGAACGCAAAGATCGACAATTTAAGCCAGATCGCCCACAACGTCGTCGTCGGCCGCAACGTGGTGATGGCGGCGTTCGCCGGCATTTCGGGCAGCACCCGGATCGAGGACGGCGCGCAGCTGGGAGGGCGTGTGGGCGTGGCGGATCATGTGAGGATCGGCAAGGCCGCACGCTTGGCCGCCAACACGGCGCTGTTCCGCGATGTGCCCGATGGCGCCGTTTATGGCGGGTTCCCAGGCCAGCCGGTGCGCCGCTGGTTGCGCGAAGTCACCTGGCTGTCGAAGAAGGCATCGGAGCGGCGCGATGCTGGCGAGTGACGCAGAACAACCGATGCAAACGGCGGACGTCATCGAACTCGACGAGATCATGCGCCTGTTGCCGCATCGTTATCCGTTCCTGTTCATCGACCGCGCCCACGATTTCGTGGCGATGCAATCGATCCGCGGCGTCAAGGCGGTCACGTTCAACGAAGAGTATTTCCAGGGGCACTTTCCCGGCCGGCCGATGATGCCCGGCGTCATCATGATTGAGGCGATGGCCCAGACGGGCGCCGTCCTCATCAGCAAGAGCCTCAGTGTCGATGTGCAGCGCCACACCGTGTTCTTCATGTCGGTCGACGGCGCGAAATTCCGCCGCCCCGTGAAGCCGGGCGACCTGCTGGAAACCCGCGCCGAAGTGCAGTTCGCCCGCCGCGGCATCTTCAAGTTCCGGGGCGAGGCGGAAGTGGCTGGCCAGCGTGTCGCTGAAGCCGTCTTCGCCGCCAAGGTCGTCGAGGTGGGCAATTGAGCGCTCGTGTCGATCCGCGCGCCGTGATCGATGCGAGCGTAGAGCTCGGCGCCGATGTTGAGATCGGCCCTGGGTGCGTGGTCGGGCCGAACGTGCGCCTGCACGATCGCGTGCGGCTGATCGCTAATGTCTATGTCGAGCAGCGCACCGAAATCGGCGCTGATACGATCGTCTATCCTTTCGCCGTGCTGGGCGCGCCGGCGCAAGATCTTTCCTACAAGGGCGAGCCTACCGCGCTGGTGATCGGCGCGCGCAACCAGATCCGCGAGCACGTTTCGATGCATCGCGGCACCGCGAAGGGCAAAAGCGGCGGCGTCACCCGCGTCGGGGATGGCGGATACTTCATGGCGCAAAGCCACGTCGCGCACGATTGCACCGTGGGCGATCAGGTCGTCTTCGCGCAGGGCGCGACCTTGGGCGGCCACACGCAGGTCGGCGATTTCGTGATCCTGAGCGGCCTCTGCGCGGTGCATCAATACGGCCGCATCGGGCGGTATGCGTTCGTCGGCGGGCTGGCCGCGGTCGTATCCGACGTGATCCCGTACGGTCTGGTGCACGGCAATCACGCTCATCTGGACGGGCTGAACGTCGTCGGCATGCGGCGGCGCAATTTCAGCCGCGAGCAGATCCACGATCTGCGCGCCGCCTATCGCCTTCTCTTCGCCGAGGAAGGCACCTTCCAGGAACGGCTGGAGGATGCGGCCCAGGTGTACGCCCATCGCCCCGAGGTGATGGAGATCGTCGATTTCATCCGCGCCGACGCGCAGCGCCCGCTGTGCATGCCCCGCGCGTGAGCGCGCAGGGCGCCCGGCGCTGGAAAAAGCTGGGGATCGTCGCCGGCGCCGGCGCTCTGCCCGTCGTGTTGGCCGAGCATCTGCGCAGCGAAGGCGCGCCTTATCACGTCGCGCGCATCGCGCCGTTCGCGGCCGCCGCGCTGGCGGCCCATCCGGGCGAAGAAGCCGGTCTCGGCCGCATGGGCGAACGCTTCGCCGCGCTCAAGGCCGCTGGTTGCGACGCCGTGGTGCTGGCCGGCGTGGTGCGCCGGCCGGATTTCGCCAGCCTGGAATTCGATGCGCGCGCGATCGCCATGCTGCCACGCGTGATGGCGGCGGCAGGCGGCGGCGATGACGCGCTGCTGCGCGTGCTGGTGGAAGAGTGCGAACGCGAAGGTTTCCGCGTCGTCGGCGCCGAAGAGGTGCTCGCGGCGCTGATCGCGCCGGCGGGCGCGCTGGGCGCGGTGCAGCCCTCCGCGCGCGACAGAAAGGATATCGCCAAGGCCGCCGCCGTCGCCGCGGCGCTTGGCGCATGGGACGTGGGGCAGGGCGCCGTCGTCGCCGATGGCCTCGTGCTGGCGCTCGAAGCGCAAGAAGGCACCGATCTCATGCTCGCGCGCGTGGCCGCCCTGCCGGAGGCGCTGCGCGGAACCGCCGCCGCACGGCGCGGCGTGCTGGCGAAACGGCCGAAACCCAAGCAGGAGCGCCGCGTGGATTTGCCGACGATCGGTCTGGCGACGATCGAGAACGCCGCCCGCGCCGGTCTCGCTGGCGTGGCGGTGGAGGCGGGCGGCGCGCTGGTGATGGAGCGCGCGGCGCTGATCGCGCGGGCCGATGCGTTGGGCCTGTTCGTCTACGGGTTTGATCCGGAAGCGCCATGAGTGGCCGGATTTTCGTCATCGCGGGCGAAGCGTCGGGAGACGCGCTCGCGGGCGATCTGATCGCGGCTGTGCGCGCGCGTGATGCGGGCCTTGCGTTCGCCGGCGTCGGCGGGCCGGCGATGGCCGCGCAGGGCGTGGCGAGCGCGATCGACATCGCGCCGCTCTCGGTCCTGGGCATCGTCGAGGGGGTGTGGGCGGATGGCGATGTCGTGCGCGCAGCGGACGCCGCCGCTGAAGCCGCGGCGCGTGTCCAGCCGGACGCCGTGG
>JBFWWB010000184.1:0-3486 GCA_050246435.1 Hyphomonadaceae bacterium | reverse complement strand
CAGCCGCTTCGAGAAGCCGCTGCTCATGGATTCCATGAAGCTGCAGCGCAATCTGGTGTGCGACGGGCTCTACGCGATGAACGAGGTCCGCATGATCGATGCGGGCGCGCTCGGCACGATGAATTTCGGCGGCGCCGTGCTGGATGGCGCGCTGCGGGCGGAAGGGCTGACCACCGGCGGGGGCATCTTCTTCAACGAAAATTTTCACGCCAAAGGCGAAGTGCGCCTGATCGGGGGCAAGATCGGCGGCTCGCTCGATTGCAAGGGCGCCACGTTCGATAGCTTCCTCCAAGCCGATCGGCTGATCGTGGAGGGTGATTTCTTCCTGCGCGACATGGTTCGGCTGGGCGCGGTGATGCTGCCCGGCGCGCGGCTGGCGCAGGATCTGTATTTGAGCGGCAGCACGACGAACGGCGTCATCAATCTCACCGGCGCGGTGATCGGCGGCGAGCTCAATCTCGGCACCACGGCGGGGCGCGAGCCGAAATGGGGGACGGATGCGCGCCTCATCCTGCGCAACGCCAAGATCGGCGCGCTGGCCGGCGGGCTCGCCGCATTCCGCCGCGGCCGCAAGAACGATTATCTCGCCTGCGAGCTTACGGGCTTCAGCTTCGAGCGGCTGGGCGGCTTGGGCGCGGCGGACGCCGGCTCCACGCTTGCGGGCGCTGCGGGCAACGATCTGCGGGCCTGGTTGCGCACCTGCCGCCCGAAGGATCATTTCGATCCCGGGCCCTATCGCGCGCTCGCCAAGGGCCTGCGCGAAGCCGGCCGTGCTGATCGCGCGGCGGACGTGCTGAACGCGCTCGGTAATTACGAACTGGTGGCGCGGGGCACGCCGCTGCTGAAGCGGTTGTTGATGCTGCCGCTGTCCTGGCTGCTGATCGGCTACGGCCAGCGCAACCATCGCGCCTTCATGTGGTTCGTGGCGCTGATCCTGGGCGCGGCGGTGGTCGGCTTCAGTGCGCAGATCGCCTACGGGCCGCCGCCGGCGGGCGGTTGGGCCGATAAGCAGGCCTGGTTCTCCTGGCTCGGCTTCAGTCTCGGCGATGCGATCCCCGTCGTCACGCTCGACAAGGCGCACGAGACGTTCCTGGTGGATCATTTCTGCGCCGCGGAGAAGGCGGGCGTTTGCGCCGAGCCGGCGGTGCCGCAAGGGCTGACCGCCTTCTTCTACGCCGTGAAGATTTTGGGCTTCATCATCCTGTCCTACTTGGCCGCAGGCCTTTCCGGCCTCGCCCAGCAGAAGGAATGAGGCTTCACTCCTGCGGCGCGCGCACCGGCTTTTTCGCGCCCATCGGCTTCTTCGCGCGCAGCGGTTTGCGGGGCTTGCCGCGCGCCTTCGCTGCGATCTCGCGCACTTTCGCGTGCTGCAGGGTGGAAAGCGCTTCCTCGGCGCGGCCCTTGGAGAGATTGGCGAACGCTGAGCCGTATTTGCCGAGCCGCGTCTCGACCTCGCTCAAGAACTCACGCTCCCACGCGGAATAGCTTTCCGCGGATTGGATTTCGCAGGTTTGCGGATCGGGCTGCTCCATCGCGGCCAGCTTGCGCACCAGCCGCATCGCCTTGCGCGTTCGCTTGGGGTCGATGTCGCGCGGCAACGGCGCTTAGACGTCGCCCAACGCGTGGCGGTAGAGATCGATCATGCTTTCCTGCTCCGCGCGCTCGTTGGCGTCCATCCGGCGCAGCGAGATCACCTTGCGCAGCGCCTTGGTGTCATAGCCCAGGCCCTTGGCCTCGGCGTAGGCTTCCTTGATGTCGCCGGCGACGCCCTTTTTTTCCTCCTCCAGTTTTTCGATGCGCGCCACCATCTGGCGCAGCTTCTCACGCGCGCTCTGCGTCAGCGATTGCGGCGCCGCCTGTTCCGGCATGTCGGACGCGAAGGCTTCAGCACGGGCGCGGGGGCGGGCGGAGGCGGCGCGGGCGGCGGTTTTGGGCATGGAGCGTCCTGCTGGCTGGCGATGAGGAAGCGGGAAGCTAACGGGGCGGGCGCGGGCGTCCAGCCGCGCGCGCGGCTTCGCTCACAGCAGAGTCGCCGCGCTCAGGCTTCGCGGCCCTCGAAGGCAGGCTTCAGCCGCGCGGCGCCCTGCTTGGCCTGATCGAAGAAAGGGTCGATGGCGAGGGCGGCTTCGTAGGCTTCGAGCGCGGCGCGTTTGTGGCCCAGGCTTTCGTAGATCATGCCCAGCGCCGCCAGCGCACCGAAATGGCGCGGTTCGCGCTCCAGCGTTTCTTCGATGTCCTGCAGGGCGGCGGCGCGGTCGTCGGCGCTGAACGCCACCACCGCGCGGCGGTTATACGCCTCCGCGTAATCGGGGAGGATCTGCACCGCCTGATCGAGGAAGGTGCGCGCCAGGCGCACGTCGCCGGCGGCTTCGGCCGCCTGCGCGCGTTCGAGCAGGATATCGACCGTGGCGCTGCCGGACTCGTTCCAAATCCGCCAAATCTTTTGCTCGATGAATTGCGCGCTGATCGCGTCCGGCGCCGCGCGCAGTTCGGTGAACAGCGGATCGAGACGCGGATCGGTTTTATATTTCTTCGCGCCAGGGCCGCATGCGGCGAGGCCGAGCGAAAGGATCAAAACGGCCAGAAGCGCGCGCATGACGCCAGATTTAGGCGATCAGGCCCGCCGCTTCGAGGGCCTGGCCCAATTTTGCCGGCGATGTGAACAAATGGGCGGCTAAGCCGGCGCGTTCGGCGCCCGCGACATTGGCGGGGCTGTCGTCCACGAACAGGGTTTCCGCAGCGTCCGCGCCCAACCGCTCCAGCGCCAGCGCGTAGATGCGCGGGTCGGGCTTGGAGATTTTCTCCGCCCCGGAAACTACGATCGCCTTGAACAGATGCAGCCGCGTGCAATGGCTGAAACAGGCCTCCTGCTGATCCAGCGGCATGTTGGTGAGCAGGCCCAGCGGCGCGCCGGCGGCGGCCAGCTTGTCCAGCAGGGCGATCGAACCCTCGATTTCGCCGGCGATAGTTTCCGCGTAGCGCGCCTGGAAGGCCGCAATCTCGTCGGCGTAGTGCGGGTGGCGCGCTGCGAGGGCGGCGACGCGCTCGCCCATCACCACGCCGGAATCGTTCGGGATGTGCCATTCCATGGTCAGCACCTCCGCGAGGAAGCGCTCCATCTCGGCTGGGTCGGCGAACAGCTTGCGGTAGAGGTGGCGAGGGTCCCAGCGGACCAGCACGTTGCCGTAGTCGAAGAGAACGGCGCGCAGGCGCGCCATCGCGGCGGCCTCAGCCCTGCTTGGCCTTGTAGCGCGGGGCGACCTTGTTGATCACATATACCCGGCCCTTGCGGCGCACGATGCGCGAAGCGCGGTGGCGCGCTTTCAGCGACTTGAGGGAGCTTTTTACTTTCCTCGGCGTGGCGCGCTTTCGGGCTCGGATGCGAGCGCGGGTGCATAAGGAGCGGGGCGCAAGCTGTCAACCAGCGCGCGTCAGAGGCGTTTGGGCGGCGCAAATTCCTCAAGCGCCGCTTCGGGTTGCCCCTGG
>JBFWWB010000183.1:0-3517 GCA_050246435.1 Hyphomonadaceae bacterium | reverse complement strand
GTTTGGGCCGCCATCGGGCCCGGCGGGGGCGGGAACCGCCGTGTATGGCGGGGTGGCCTTTGCGGCGCTCGATCTCGGTACCAACAATTGCCGGCTGCTGGTCGCGCGCGCGACCTCCGAGAGCTTTCGCGTCATCGACGCTTTTTCCCGCATCATCCGCCTCGGCGAGGGCATGGCCGCGTCCGGCCGGATCAATGCGCGCGCGATCGAGCGGGCGGTCGACGCGCTGAAAGTGTGTCGCGACAAGATGGACCATCGCGGCGTGACCCGCGCGCGGCTGATCGCGACGGAAGCCTGCCGCGCCGCCGACAACGGCGCCGAATTCATTGCGCGCGTGCGCGACCAGGTCGGCATCGCGCTCGAAATCGTCGACCGCGAAACCGAGGCCGTGCTGGCGGCGACCGGCTGCACGCCGCTGATCGACGCGCAGGCCGACAATGTGGTGCTGTTCGACATCGGCGGCGGCTCCTCGGAAGTGGTGCTGCTCGGACGCAACTCCGTGCCGTCCCGCGGCCCGCCGGCGCCGAGCGTGCGCGGCTGGGTGTCGCTGCCGCTCGGGGTGGTGACGCTGGCGGAGCGCTATGGCGGGCATGCGGTGACGCGCGAAAGCTTCGAGGCGATGGTCGCCGAGGTGGCGGAGCATGTGCGCCCGTTCGCCGGCCGGCACGGCGCGCAGGACCCGGCGCGTACGCACCTTCTCGGCACGTCGGGGACGGTGACGACGATCGCCGGCGTGCATTTGCTGCTGCCGCGCTACGACCGCCGCCGCGTCGACGGCTGCTGGATGGAAGAGCGCGAAGTGGTCGCGGTGATCGAGCGGCTGCTGCAGATGGATTACGAGGACCGCGCCGCCAATGCCTGTATCGGTCCCGACCGCGCCGATCTGGTGCTGGCGGGCTGCGCCATCCTGGAGGCGATCCGCCGCGCCTTTCCGTGCCCGCGTCTGCGCGTCGCCGACCGCGGATTGCGCGAGGGCATGCTGGTGCAGATGATGCGCGAGGACGGCGCCTGGGGTGCAACCCCGTGAGGAGCGCGAAGGGCGGCGCCGGCCGCGGGCGCGACCTTGCGGTGCGTGTGCGCAGCGGCAAGGGCCGCACGCTTTCCTCCAAATTGTGGCTCGAACGCCAGCTCAACGATCCCTATGTGGCGCGCGCGCGGCGCGAAGGCTTCCGCTCGCGTGCCGCCTACAAGCTGATCGAGATCGACGACAAGCGCCGCTTTCTCAGGCCCGGCGCGCGCGTGGTCGATCTCGGTGCCGCGCCCGGCGGCTGGAGCCAGGTCGCCGCGCAGCGCGTGGGCGAGAAGGGCAAGGTCGTCGGCATCGATCTCCTCGCAATGGACGCCATTCCCGGCGTCGCCCTGGCGCAGGTCGATTTTCTCGACCCGAAGGCGCCGGACATGCTCAAGGAGATGCTGGGCGGTCCCGCCGATGTGGTGCTTTCCGACATGGCCGCGAACGCCACCGGCCACCGCAAGACAGACCACCTGAAAATCGTGGCGCTGGTCGAAAGCGCCGCCGAATTCGCGCGCGAGGTGCTGGCGCCGGGTGGAACTTTCCTCGCCAAGGTGATCCAGGGCGGCACCGAAGGCGAGTTGCTGGCCGCGCTGCGGCGGGACTTTTCCGGCGTGCGTCACATCAAGCCGGCGGCGAGCCGCGTGGATTCGGCGGAGCTGTATGTGCTTGCCACCGGATATCGCGGCGCAAAAGTCCCCTGAAAATATACACAATTATGCTGCTGGGGCTTCGCAAGCTCCCGCGAATCTCATATCCCGCGTGCTCGCGCATGTTGCGCACGCAAGAGAGGGCCAGCCATCATGGCGTCCACACCTAAGAAAGCGGCGGGGGCGAAGACCGCCAATACACTCACGCTCAAGCACCTGGCGGCGACGCTGTCGGAGGAGCACCAGCTCACCAAGAAGCAGGGCGTGGAAATGCTCACCGACCTGGTGACGCTGATCACCAAGCACCTGAAGAAGGGCGAGCGCATCCGCATCTCGGGCCTCGGCATCCTGCAGGTGCGCAAGCGTCCGGCGCGCATGGGCCGCAACCCGGCGACCGGCGAGCAGATCAAGATCAAGGCCAGCAAGAAGGTCGCGTTCCGCGCGTCCAAAGAACTCAAGATGGCCGTCTGAGGCCGACTTGCGCCCCGCCGTCCGACGGCGGGGCGTTTTCCTGCTGCGGCTGTGCCGTGGTGCCTTTGCGCGGCACCAGCCAGCCGGAATAGCGGATGATGTTTCCTGCGAGCGGATGACTGAGCTCGACATGGAAGCCGAAGCGTCCTTCGTTGACGAACTCATAGGCATGGCTGCGCGGCGCCAGCACGCGCGGCAGCGGGATGCCGAGAAAATTCCAGCCGCGCAGGATCAGGCGCAATTGTCCGACTTCGCGCACCAGCGCGAGCCCGAAGCTGAACGGCCCGAAGCGCTCGACCAAAAGCCGCTGGAAACGGCCGCGGCCCTCGCTCTGGCGGCTTGAAAAGGCGCGCGTGCCGAAACGCCGCCGCCAGGTTTCCCCGCGCCGGCGCGCGCGGAAGGCCACGGTCACCGGAACCTCCGCGCCGCTGCGCGGAAAGCGGAACAGCGCGCAGATCAGCATCGCCACCGGACTGCGTCCGCGCTCGATATCCGCCATGCCCTCGGCCTCGAGCGTGCCTTCGACGCTGTGCATGGCGCGGATTTCCGGCGGCAGAGTCTCCCAGGCCTCGCCGAGCAGGCGGCGGTAGAGCGGCGTCTCGCCGGGAAGCGAATGGCGCGTGCCGCTGACGATCGCGCGCCTGGCGAAGGCGGATTCGTATTCGTCGAGATCCACGTCGCCGATCGCCGGGCGCGCCCCGACATGCGGGACGACGCCGGCGACGCAGCGGCGCACGATCAGTTCGGCGGCCATGGCGGGGATGAACGGCCCGTCGTCGCCTTCGGCGATCATGTGCCAGGAGCGCTCGACCAGGCTGCCGTCGATTGCGGGGCCGGCGACCGCGACGAACATGCCGCCGCGATCCTCGCCCCAGCGGATGCGGTTGAGGATGCCGCCCATCACCGGCGCGAACATGCTTAAGGGCGGGCAGAGCTTCAGGCGCACCAGCCAGGCGAACCCGACAAGCAGCGCATGCCGCCAGGCCGGCAGCGTTCCGGCCCCGGTCCATACCGCGCGCAGGCTCGGCCAGGCGACCGGGAGCAGCCGCAAATCCGGTGCGTCGATCAGCGAGAAGCGGCGGCGGCGCAGCGGCAGGCGCCCGGGCGGGGCGATCACGTAGCGGCGCGATTGCGTCAGCCCGTAGCCGATCGATCCGCCGTCGGCGCCGCGCACCGGCTTGCCGGCATAGCTTGCGATCGCGCGCACGACGTTGCGCCCGATCCGCGCATGCGGCGAGGGCGCGATCCCCGCGGTCACCTTTTCCATGCGGTGCATGCCGGCGGCGAGGTGGCGCACCGCCGCCGCGGTCAGCAGCGGAAAG
The DNA here is from genome assembly GCA_050246435.1 of Hyphomonadaceae bacterium. Lineage (GTDB taxonomy): Bacteria > Pseudomonadota > Alphaproteobacteria > Caulobacterales > Aquidulcibacteraceae > JAKFWI01. Next base: position 62 of record JBFWWB010000183.1, on the reverse strand, counting down.
CTGCTGGCGCCGGAAAGCGCGACCACGCGCTGCCGCCGCGCTTCCTCGTCGAATTGCGCGAT
>JBFWWB010000182.1:0-3563 GCA_050246435.1 Hyphomonadaceae bacterium | reverse complement strand
GACGCGGTGCGCGCGACGGCCTAGGCGCGCCCGGATTCGCCCATGAGCTGAGACGGCTCCAGCCCCAATTGGCGAATGGCGGAGCTCCATTTCGCCTCATGGGTTTCACCGAAGATGATCGACTGATCCGGCTCGGCCACCAGCCAGGCGTTGTGCTGCAGCTCGCTTTCGAGCTGACCCGCGCCCCAACCGGAATGGCCCAACGCCAGCACGAAACGCTCGGGCGGATTTTCCGCGGCCATTGCGGCCAGCACGTCGCGCGTGGCGGTGAGGCCGATGCCGGGGATCACGGGGAGCGTGGCGTCCGGCGAGGAAAAATCCTCGGAATGGAGCACATAGCCCCTGTCCTCGTGGACCGGCCCGCCGGCCAGTACGCCGCGCGCGGCCACGCCCGGGGGGGCCTGCAGACCCAGATGGCTCAGCACGTCGCCCAGCGTGAGCTCCGCGCGGGGCTTGTTGAGGATGAGGCCCATCGCGGCGTCCGCCGAGTGCTGGCACATGAGGATGACGGCTTGCTGGAACCGCGGATCGCTGATCCCCGGCATAGCCACCAGCAATTTGCCCGCCAGCGAGCCTTCCATGCGCGGCCTTTCCCGTAACAGCCCATGCTGGCCTCGCGCGCGCGGCGACGCAAGCGCCGAGGCGGCGGCCTCGCCAGCGGCGGGGGGCTTCGTGTACAAATCCGGACCGCTTTCAAGCCAGAAGCATGGATCATGATCAAAGTCGGCGACCGTCTGCCCGAGGTGACGTTCATGGCCGGGACCGCCGATGGCCCCAAGCCGATGACGACGGACGAGGTGTTCAAGGGCAAGACCGTGGCGCTGTTCGCTGTGCCCGGCGCCTTCACGCCGACCTGCTCGGCCAAGCACTTGCCGAGCTTCAAGGACAAGTCCGCCGATCTGAAGGCCAAGGGCGTCGATGCGATCGCCTGCACCGCCGTTAACGACGCGTTCGTCATGGCGGCCTGGGCGAAGGATCAAAGCGTGACCGGCGACATCCTGATGCTCGCCGACGGCAGCGCCGCCTTCGCCAAGGCTGTCGGGCTCGACATGGATCTGGGGCCGCGGGGCATGGGGCCGCGTTCGCAACGCTATTCCATGCTTGTTAAGGACGGGGTGGTACAAGAGCTGAACGTCGAACAGGCGGGCGAATACAAAGTGTCCAGCGCAGAACACATGCTGGGCCAGTTGGGTTAAGCAGCGCCGCCGCGATCGCGGCGCGGGGGAGAATCCCGATGCCGAATATCGCGATCATCATCCTGGTGGTGCTGGCGTTTTCCGTGTTGATGAGCACGATCAAGATCGTGCCGCAGGGCCGGCAATTCACCGTCGAGCGTTTCGGGCGCTACACGCGCACGCTGCGCCCGGGCATTGCGTTCCTGACGCCGTTCGTCGACCGCGTCGGGCGCAAGCTTTCGATGATGGAAACGGTGCTCGGCGTTCCCCAGCAGGAAGTGATCACCAAGGACAACGCGATCGTTTCCGTCGACGCGGTGGTGTTCATTCAGATCGTGGACGCGCCGAAGGCCGCCTATGAGGTGGAGAATCTCAACCAGGCGATCCTCAATCTTGCGCTCACCAATGTGCGCACGGTGGTGGGCAGCATGGACCTCGACGAGGTTCTCTCCCAGCGCGACCATATCAACGCCCGCCTCCTCACCGTGATCGATGCGGCGACGACAGCGTGGGGCGTGAAGGTGATGCGCATCGAGATCAAGGATCTGACGCCGCCGCCGGATTTGACGCAGGCGATGGCGCGCCAGATGAAGGCCGAACGCGAACGCCGCGCGCAAATCCTCGAAGCCGAAGGCGAAAAGCAGGCGGCGATTCTGCGCGCCGAAGGCGCCAAGCAATCGGCGATCCTGGAAGCGGAAGGCCGCCGCGAAGCCGCCTTCCGCGACGCCGAGGCGCGCGAGCGCGCGGGCGAGGCCGAAGCGAAGGCCACTGAGGTCGTTTCCGCCGCGATCCGCGCGGGCGACGTGAACGCCGTGAACTACTTCCTCGGCCAGCGTTACGTGGATGCGTTCGCGAAGCTGGCGCAAAGCCCACAGCAGCGCACGGTGATCATCCCGGCCGATCTTTCCGGCGTGGCGGGCCTCGTCGAAGGCGTGCGCGCGCTCACCGATAGCGCGCGCCGCGGCGGAACCGCGACGCCGACGACGGAACGCTGATGGATTTTGCGCCGGCCCTCTTCTCGGAACTGCATGCCTGGCACTGGTTTGCGCTGGCGCTGCTGTTCCTGGTCGGCGAAATCTTCACGGGCACGAGCAATCTGCTGTGGCCGGCGGCGGCGGCGGCCCTGGTCGGGCTGCTCGCCTGGATCGCGCCGCCCGCGCCGATGGCGCAAGTCGCAGGTTTCGCCGTGCTGACGATTGCGCTGGTTGTCACCGGGCGGAAATATGTGCGCGGACGCTGGCTGCACCACGCCGCCGCGGGAAGCCTCAACGAACGCGCGCAAAGCCTCATCGGAGAGATCGCCACGGCTGAAGATGCGTTCGACGCCGGCGTAGGGCGCGTGCGCCTGGGCGACACGGTGTGGCGCGCACGCTGCCACGAGGCGATCGCCGCCGGCGACAAGGTTGAGGTCGCGGGCGTCGACGGCGCGACCTTGGTGGTGAAGCGCGCCGGCGGCTAAGGCTTCACAAAGCGTAGGGTCATGCGGTCGCTCTCGCCGATCGCATCGTAGGGCGTGCGGTCGAATTTCGGATCGGCTGGCTTACCCGGGGGCGCGGTCGCGCGCGAGGGCGGCAATGTCCACACGCCGAAGGGATGGTCGCGGTCGTCCTTCGGATTGGCGTTCACTTCGCTGCGCGCGCCGAGCGTGAGGCCGGCGCGCTGAGCTTTCGCCACGATATAGGATTCCGGAACATAGCCCGTCGGCGCGCTGACCGCGACGACGGCGCCCTCCGCTGCGCGATGCTGTTCCACCGCGAGCACGCCGCCCGGCTTCAGCACGCGGGCGAACTCCTTCATGTATCGCTCGGTTAGGCCCTGGCGCGCCCAATTGTGGAACGCGCGCGCCACCAGAACGAAATCCGCGCTCGCATCTGGCAAAGCGAGGCCAGAATGCACGCCGAAATCCACGGCGCTCACGGCGCCATAGGTGTTCTCGTCGGCATATTCGGCAAGGAAATCGGCGCGCGCCTTGCGCGCAGCGTCGGTCGCTTTCGGATCGGCAAGATCGGCGTAGCCGGCGACATAGCTGCCGCCGGTCTTGTGCGCATAGGCGGCGAGCATCGGAGTCCACCAGCTGCCCGAACCCGGATTGATCTCGACGATGCGCATGCCGGGCTTCAGGCCCCAAAAGGCCAGCGATTCCGCGGGATGGCGGTATTGATCGCGCGCACGGGCCTCGGCGCTGCGCCAGCTTGCGGCGACGACGGCTGCGATGGCCTCGTCAGCCGCGGGCGCCGCCGCGGCGGCGGGTGCGGCGGCTTCGGCCTGCGCTGCAGGCTTCGCGGCGCAAGCGGCGCAAAGCGCCGCAAGCGCAAGCGTCGCGACGACGATTTTCATGGAACCGCTCCTCCCGCTTTTGTGCGGCCAGCATCTAGCGGAGGCCGCGGG
>JBFWWB010000181.1:0-3631 GCA_050246435.1 Hyphomonadaceae bacterium | reverse complement strand
TCAAGGCCCAGCACGTGGTCGATGAAGATCGGGCGATCCATGTCCTGCGGGCCAAAGCCGTAGGACGCGGGATCAAGTTCCGGCTGCGGCGCGCGTTGTTCGACGCCGAGCGGATCGAGCTGCGCGGCCAGGTGGCCGCGGGTGCGGAAGGCGCGGATCATCATCAGCGCGCGCACGCTGTCGCGTGCGGATTCCCGGATTGTTTCCGGCGAAGCGGCCGGGAGGGCGGCCGGCGTCAGCGGCGCGGCGGCGACGGGCGTCGGCGGCGCATCACCATTGGCAGGCGCCCAGGCGGGACCGCGCACGGCCTTGGCGACGATCTCCGGTTCATCGGCGAAGCGCGCGAAGAACGCCCGCCAGGAAGGATCGATCGAATTGGGGTCGCGCAGATAGCGCTCGTGCATCTCCTCCACGAAGCCGGCGTTCGCCCCATACAGGAAACTCGTCTCCAGCAACGCGGCGTTGGGCGCGCTGCGGCCATCGTCTGCCATCGGTCGTCCTTCTTCGCTCGTCAGCGAGAAAATCGTCGGTCGTTCTAGAACAAGCCCGCCCGGCGCGCCTCTCTTAAGACCGGATCGGCGCTGATTGAAGGCGCAAGACGCGCTTTTCAAGCATTGCACGTCTGCGCGTGTTCGCGCGGCCTCACTTGCCCACAGCCGCCTTAACGGCTGGTAAGAAAGTGCGCGATGTTCTGGATTTTAACCGGAGCGGTCCGTCAGCCCACGAGCACGGCCTTCATCGTGCGTCCTAGGGCGGCGGGGTGCGGGGCCACGCGGATGCCGGCGGCCTCCATCGCGGCGATCTTGCTTTCCGCATCGCCCTTCCCGCCGGAGATGATCGCGCCCGCATGGCCCATCCGGCGGCCAGGCGGCGCCGTGCGGCCCGCGATGAAGCCCACCATCGGCTTCTTCCGGCCACGCTTGGCCTCGTCGATCAGGAATTGGGCGGCGTCTTCCTCTGCGGAGCCGCCGATCTCGCCGATCATGATGATCGATTTCGTCTCCGGATCGGCCAGGAACAGCTCCAGCATGGCGATGAATTCCGTGCCCTTCACGGGATCGCCGCCGATGCCCACCGCCGTCGTTTGTCCAAGCCCCTCGTTCGTCGTCTGGAACACCGCCTCATAGGTGAGCGTGCCCGACCGCGAGAGCACGCCGACGGAGCCATTGGAGAAGATATTGCCCGGCATGATGCCGATCTTGCAGGCGTTCGGCGTCAGCACGCCGGGGCAGTTCGGCCCGATCAGGCGCGATTGCGATTTATCGAGCTTCGCCTTCACGCGCACCATGTCGAGCACGGGGATACCCTCGGTGATGCAGATGATGAGTGGGATTTCCGCGTCGATCGCTTCTTCAATGGCTGCGGCCGCACCCGGCGGCGGCACATAGATCACCGTCGCATCGGCGCCAGCCCTTTCCTTGGCCTCGGCGACCGTATTGAACACCGGCAGCCCCAGGTGCGTCTGGCCACCCTTGCCGGGGCTCACCCCACCGGTCATCCGCGTGCCGTAGGCGATGGCGGCCTCGGAATGGAACGTGCCGTTGCGGCCCGTGATGCCCTGGCAGATGACGCGTGTGCTCTTGTCGATGAGGATGGACATGGAAAGCGGCGGTCCCCGAAAGTGCGCTAGCTCCTAGCCCAGGCGCGCCGCGATGCAAACCCGCCGGCGCGCCGTCCACCGGCTCCGTTGCCGCAGCCGTCAGCCCGTGAAGAAGGCGTTGAGCTTGTTGCCGTCCGGGTCACGGAAATAACCCGCATAGAAACCGCCTCCCCGGTCGCCCGGCGGACCCTCGTCGCTTCCCCCGAGGCTCATGGCGAGATTGTAGATGCGGTCGACATGGGCGCGGTCCTTCGCGGCAAGCGCGACCATCACGCCGTTGCCGACTGAGCCCGCCTTGCCGTCGAACGGCCTGGTGACGCCCAAGCCCGGGCCAGTACCGTCGCCCCAGGCGATTGCGCCCGGCCATTCCATGATGCGCTTCACGCCCAGCTCGACGGCCAACGCGTCATAGAATTTCGCGGCGCGCTCAAGGTCGTTCGTGCCGAGCGTGACGTAGCCGATCATGGTCTCCTCCCCTATCGGACATGCTACAGCGGAAGCAAACCTGGGGCGGCAAAGCAAATGGAAAGACACCGGCTGCTCGTGTTTACCGCGGGCAGATGCGGCACACACTGGTCGCGCTGATCTGCGTGATCCCGGATTGGCGGATCGAGCGGGCGATTACGAGGTATAGTTAGAACTCGCTGCCTTAAGCGTCGGCGATGGCTCCGCGTCAAGCCTGTCACGCCCTCCGGCGGCGATCGTTGGCGCCAACAAGAATGGCTTCCAGCTTGCGCAAATCTTCGCTTGTCGGCGGGCCGGGAACGCCCACCCGCCGGCCCATGTCGGCGGTTTCACCCTCCTGCATCGTGAGGGTCAGATCCTCGCTCTGAATTTTCCAGTTCGCCAGGATTAGGCGCCGCGCAGCGTGCGCTAGGACGTAGGAATAATCCTCCAGCTGATAGAGCGGGATTTGATCGCTGGGCGCAGGCTGCTTGGGCACGAATCGTCCAAGCTGCTCCAACACGCTTTCGATGGAGCGGTCTTCTACGATGCAGGCCGGGCCCCAGTAATAGCGCCAGAACGTGCGCCGCGCCGCTTCCCATTCCACCGGATCGGGATTGGTGGCGATCGTCGCGACGGCGTTGGAAAGATCGAAGATCGCGTCCATCTGCCGTTCCAGATAGGGACGACGGTTGGCCTGCCTTTGACCGGCGATGAAACGAAACAAGCCGATCACCGATGCGATCGCCGCCGCCAGTAGCGACGTCAGCAGCCAGACGACCAATTCGTCGGGCCAATCAACGCCGGACATCGCCGCGCTCCCTACTCTACCCCTTTACCGCCGTTACGATCTTGCGCGCGGCGTCTTCGAGATCGTCCGCGTTGATCACATTGAGGCCGCTTTCGGCAATGATCGCCTGTCCTTCGGCCTTCTTGGTGCCCTCCAGGCGCACAACGAGCGGCACTTTGAGGCCAACTTCCTTCACCGCATCGACGACGCCCTGAGCCAGCACGTCGCACCGCATGATGCCGCCGAAGATGTTGATCAAGATGCCCTTCACCTTCGGATCGGCGGTGATGATCTTGAATGCCGCGGCCACCTTTTCCTTGCTGGCGCCGCCGCCGACGTCGAGGAAGTTCGCCGGCTCGGCGCCGAACAGCTTGATGATGTCCATCGTCGCCATCGCGAGGCCGGCGCCGTTGACCATGCAGCCGATGTCGCCGTCGAGCGCGATGTAAGCGAGGTCGTATTTGCTGGCCTCGATCTCCTTGTCGTTCTCTTCGCCGAGATCGCGGAGATCGGCCCATTCCTTGTGCCGGAAGGCGGCGTTGTCGTCGAAGCTCACCTTCGCGTCGAGGCAGACGAGCTTGCCCTGCTTCGTCACGATCAGCGGGTTGATCTCCAGCAGGCTCATATCGCTTTTCACGAACGCGGTGTAGAGCTTCTCCAGCAGCGATCGGCACTGCGCCGCAAGATCACCAGAAAGCCCGAGCGCGGCGGCGACCTTCGCCGCATCCGCCGCCGTCACCCCGGCGACCGGATCGATCGCGGCGTTCGTGATCTTCTCCGGCGTATCGTGCGCCACT
>JBFWWB010000180.1:0-3753 GCA_050246435.1 Hyphomonadaceae bacterium | reverse complement strand
CAATTCCTCGGTGATGGCGAGGCCGATGCCTCGCGTTCCGCCTGACACGACCGCCACCCGAGTCATGTGCGAATCTCCTTGTGCTCCACCCCTATCGCGCGCCGCAGCGTGCGGCTTGAAACGTCGATCCGTTCTTCACAATTTCGCGCATCAGCGCTCTACGCACAGCGCGATGCCCATGCCGCCGCCGATGCACAACGTGGCCAAGCCCTTATGCGCATTCCTGCGGCGCAGTTCGTAAAGCAAGGTCGTCAGCACGCGCGCGCCCGATGCGCCGATCGGATGGCCGATGGCGATCGCTCCGCCATTGACGTTCACCTTCGCCGGGTCCCAACCCATGTCGCGGTTGACGGCGATCGCCTGCGCCGCGAACGCCTCGTTGGCCTCCACCAGATCGAGATCGGCGGCCTTCCAGCCGGCTTTCTCCAGCGCATTCTTGGAGGCCGGGATCGGCCCCGTGCCCATCACCGCGGGATCCACCCCGCACGACGCCCAAGAGGCGATCCGCGCCAACGGCTCGATGCCGCGCGCCTTGGCTTCCTCTTCCGTCATCAGCACCAGCGCGGCGGCGCCGTCATTGATGCCCGAGGCATTGCCCGCGGTGACGGTGCCGTCCTTCTTGAAGGCGGGGCGCAACGCGGCGGCAGCCTCCAGCGTGGCGCCGGCTCGGATATATTCGTCCGCATCGACGATGGTGTCGCCCTTGCGGCCTTTGATCGTCACCGCAGTGATTTCATCCTTGAAACGCCCGGCCTTCTGGGCCGCCTCGGCCTTGTTCTGCGAAGCGGTGGCGAAAGCGTCCTGATCTTCCCGCGTGATCTGCCATTTCTCCGCGACGTTCTCGGCGGTGACGCCCATGTGATAGCCGTAGAACACGTCAGTCAGGCCGTCCTTGATCATCGTGTCGACGAATTCGAGGCCGCCCATCTTTGTGCCCGCCCGCAGATGCTGGGCATGCGGCGAAAGCGTCATGTTCTCCTGCCCGCCAGCGACAACGACGCGCGCATCCCCCGCCTTGAGCTGCTGATAGCCGATCACCACCGCGCGCAGGCCGGAGCCGCACACCTGATTGACCCCCCAAGCGGGCGCCTCGTCGGGCACGCCGGCGGCGCGGCTGGCCTGGCGCGCGGGGTTCATGCCCTGGTTGGCCTGCAGCACCTGCCCCAGCACCACTTCCGAGACGTCCCCCGCCTTCACATTGGCGCGCGCGAGCGCGGCCTGGATCGCGATGGAGCCCAATGTCGCGGCGGGCGTCGCGGCGTAGGCGCCGTTGAACGATCCCACCGGCGTGCGCGCCGCGCTGGCGATAACGATGGCGTTCACGGAAGCCTCCTCACTGTTGCGCATTAACTCTTGCATCACCGCCGCCCGGAATCCAAGGCGGCGAAAAGCGCTGCTTCTTTCGCAGGCGCGGCAGTGTTTTTCTTGCAATGCGGCGCCATGCGGATGATCTTGTCTCCGCGAGGAGGCGCGCCAGGTGGCCGAACCCAAGGCGATGAACGAACAAACCGAAGAACAAACCGCCACGGGCGATCCCGTGGTGATAAAAAAATATGCAAATCGGCGGCTCTACAACACCGCCACCTCCTCCTATGTCACGCTGGAGAGCCTGTCGGATATGGTCCGTCAGGGCGTGGACTTCACCGTACAGGACGCCAAGACCGGCGAAGACATCACCCGCGCGGTGCTGACGCAGATCATCTTCGAGCAGGAAAACCGCGGCGAGCACCTGCTCTCCGTTCAATTCCTGCGCCGGCTGATCCGCTTTTATAACCACTCCATGCAAACCTTCGTGCCCTCCTATCTCGAAATGAGCATGGAGAGCTTCGCCAAGAGCCAGGAGAACTGGCGCGAGCAGCTGGCGAAGGCCTGGGGCGGCAAGACGCCGATCGCGGCGTTCGAGGATCAGGCGCGCCAGAATATGGCCTTGTTCGAGCAGGCGCTGAAAATGTGGGCGCCCTTCGCGCCGGCGGTGAAGCCGAAAGCGGAAGCCGCTGAGCCCGCGCCCGAAGCCGCCGACGCGCTCGGCGAAATGAAGCGCCAGCTCGAGGCGATGCAGCGCCAGCTCGATCAATTGAGCGGCGGGCGCAAACCCTGACACAGCCGCGCGAGCGCGTCTTTCCGGTCCCGGACCAGCGCGCTACATGCTGAACATGGCTGTCCGCTCCCCCTGCCGGAACATCTGCGAACTCGATCCCCAATGGGGGCTGTGCCGCGGCTGCGGGCGTAGCGTTCCAGAAATCGCGCGCTGGCTGTTCTACCCGCCGGAGACGCGCGAAGAGCTGTTGCGCGTGCTGCGCCAGCGGCTCGCGCATCTGCCGGGCGCCTACGAATGAAGCTGCAGCCGCTGCTGGCGATCGTGGCGCTGTTCGCGCTGGCGGTCGGCGCGGCGTGGCTGCTGCGCGACCGGCTGGGTTCGTTCGGCGGCGGATCGCAATTCGTCTACCTGCTGATGGCCGCACTTCTCGTCGGCGGCGGGCTCTTCTACCGTGGCAGGCTGGGGCCGGACTGGCTGCGCAACGCCGCCCTTTGGGTGGCCATCTTCGCCGGCGGCGCGCTGCTGGTGGGCTGGCTGGCGCCCGGCTTCCGCTGAGGCGTTAAGCCGCCCGCAAGCAGCCCCGGGCCACACTCCCCGCATGCGAACGCCCGCCCTTTGTTTCGTGCTCGCCTTGCTTCTCGCGCCCGGCCCTGCCCATGCGGGGGCGGCCAATCTGGCGCGTGCGGGAGATGGGCATTGGTATGCCGATGCGCGGATCAACGGCCGGCCGGTGCGGGTGCTGATCGATACCGGCGCCACCTTGGTGGCGCTGACCCGCGACGACGCCCGCCGCGCCGGCGTCGACGTTCAGCGCCTCGACTTCGATGCGCAGGTCGCCACCGCCGCCGGCCCCGCGCGCGCCGCGCGCGTGCGGCTAGCCTCCGTCTCCATCCAGAATGCGCGCCTCGATCACGTCGATGCGATGGTATTCAAGGACGGCCTGTCGATCTCAATCCTGGGCATGAGCTTTCTCGGCCGCCTGCAGCGGCTCGACATGCGCGGATCCAATCTGCGCCTGGAAGACTAGGCCGCCAGCGCGCCGCCGCGCGCCCGGCGCATCGCGTCCAGCGCCGCCCGCACCGTCTCCACGCCCGCGCCCGGCGCACGCGCGCCCTCGGAAAGCGCGCGCCGCCACAGCCTGCCGCCTGGCGCGCCGTGGAAAAGCCCCAGCATGTGGCGCGTCATCGCGTGAAGCGGAACGCCTTCATCCAGGCGCGCGGCGATATAGGGCAGGAAATTCTCCACCGCCGCGCGCGCATCGGCGCTGGGCGCCGCCGCACCCTGCCCCGGATCGATCGCCAGTAAGGTGGCGGGCGTCTGATACGCCGCGCGGCCCAGCATGGCGCCGTCGAGCCCTTCGGCTTCCGCCGCCGCATGCGCTGCGTCGCGCAAGCCGCCGTTCAGAACGATCTTCAGGCTGGGGCGTTCTTTCTTCAGGGTACGGACGATTCCGTAATCCAGCGGCGGGATCTCGCGATTCTCCTTCGGCGAGAGCCCCTTCAACCACGCCTTGCGCGCATGCACCACGAACGTCGCGCAGCCCGCGGCGGCGGCTGCGTCCACGAATGCGAACAGCGCCTCGGCGGGCTGATCGTCCACACCGAGGCGGCACTTGATCGTCACCGGCGTTTCCGGGGCCGCCTCCTGCATCGCGCTCCACAGATCGGCGACCAGCGCCGGCTCGTGCATGAGGCATGCGCCGAAACGCCCTGCCT
>JBFWWB010000179.1:0-3910 GCA_050246435.1 Hyphomonadaceae bacterium | reverse complement strand
GCGGAAATCGACGATGGCCCCCAGATTATAGCTGAACGACGTTTCCGGGGTCAGGGCCGGATTGCCGAGCGTGTCGAACGGAATATAGACCGATCCGACGAACGGGGTTTGCGTGGTCGAAACATCCGAGAGCTGGTTGAGTGTCGGCGCGCGGAACGCTGTTTGCGCCGAGCCGCGCAGAACCAGCCACTCGGTCGGCTCATAACGCACTTGGATCTTCGGATCGAGCGTATCGCCCGTCGCGCCAGGGAAGCTCTCATAGCGCAACGCGACTTGCATGCTGAGCTTATCCGTGATCGGCAATTGCAATTCGCCGAACACGGCTTCAACCAGGCGCGAATCCGTCACGGGCAGGAAGGGCGGGTTGAATTGGAAGACGCCCGCCGAGGTGCCGCACGTCACGTCGCCTTCGATCGTGCACGGATTGAGCAGCACGTTGTTGATGTTGGAAGGATCGCTCTGATAGCGCTCGGCCCGCAATTGCGCGCCAACAGCGTAGCTGGCGTTTCCGCCGCCAAGAGCCCAGCCAAGCTGGCCGGAAAACACCGCTTCCGCCACCGTCAATTCGTTGGTGAACGTGGACTCAAGGCCCGGCCCAAAGAGCCAATTGACGAGCTCCGGCGTATTGGTGTTCGGCTGCGCATGGTAGCCCAGCCCCGTCGCCGGGTTGTACGCGGGATTATTGATGTTCGGGTCAAGCACCGAACCAGGCTGCGCCGTGGAGAACGTGCTCAGCCATTGGCAATTGCCGACGCCGGGCGTCCCCGTTGCGGGGTCGCAGTTCGGACCGCCGAGCCCCAGAAGGGCCAGCCGCGCGCGGTCGATGTAGATGTCGTCCGCGCCAACGCCGGAAGCTTCCGAGCGCGACCAGGTGATGTGGAAATCGTAATCGACGTCCTTGAGCCAGCCGCTCTCAAACGTGCCGGTATAAGCGCCGGCAAGGCGATTGGTTTCATAGACGCGCGTGCCGTGAATGGTGCTGCGCCCGGTGATGCCCGGCCCGAAAAGGCGGCCATTGTAGCGAATCCCGTTTGCTGAGATCAGCGCAGCGTCCGCGGCCCGGCCGTTCAGGTTCAGCCAAGTGATGTAGTCTTGCACGCCCGGGTTGGCGGCCGGCTGATATTGCAGGCTGACATTAGGCGGCGGGAAGCTCGGCGTTGTGGTGTAGCCGGCCGCCGTGCGCGCAAAAAGCGCTTCCAAGTGCAGCTTGGAGCCGTCCGCGAAGTCGTGGTTGAATTCGCTGAAGATCTGATAGCGATGCTCGTCTTCGGCCAGGTTGGAGAACGCCACGGAGTTAAATCGGCACTGCCCCGCAGGGTTCAAAATCGGGCCGTATTCGCCATTGTCGCCGCCATTGAAAGTGCCGCAACCGGGATCTTGATAGAGTGTGAGATTCGCCGAGGTGGGGGCCACGGTGGTCGGCGCCGCAGTCGGATAGACGCCGCTTGTCGCCAAGCCGTAGGCGTAGGCGTTATAGCCTGCGTCCGTCACAGGCAGATATTGCCCCGGATTGGTCGTGCCCGACCAAAGACCAACCGGCGGGAACCCAAGGAAAGCGCCCGAATCCGTGATGTTCTGGGTAAGCTAATCCATTTCGCCGTAATGGATTTGATCGCGGTGAACGTAATTCACCGTGGTCACCCACGAATTGCGCTCCCCTTGCCAGCCGAAGCGGGCATGGATGTCGTAATCGTTGTGATCTTCACGCAGCGAATCGCTGTTCAGCAGTTTGTAATTGCCGCCGATTTCGAAGCCTTCGAAATTCCGATCCGTAATGAAGTTGACGACGCCCGCGACGGCGTCGGAGCCGTAGGTGGCGGCCGCGCCGTCTTTCAGGATTTCAACACGAGCGACGGCGGCGTCGGGGATTGAATTGGTGTCGACGAACTGCTGAGCGCCGAATTCAACGATCGAAAAACCAGCCGGCGCTTGGCGCTGGCCGTTGATCAGAACCAGCGTCCGGCCCGGTCCCAGGCCGCGTAGGTTGACGTTGCCAAGGCCTTCCAGGCGGTTCGAGCCGTAGGAATTGGCTTCGGAATTGATGCCTTGGCTGGCGCCCAGGTTACGGGTGAATTCCAGCAAGCTCGGGCTGCCGACGGATTCAAGCGCGCTTTTGCTGAAAACCGAGACGGGCATGGCCGCATCAGTCGGCGTGCCGCGGATGTGCGAGCCGGTGACGACGATTTCATCGGACGATGAGGCCGGCGCCTGCTGCGCCAAGGCCGGCGCCCCCGAAAGGGCCACGCTCAGCGCAGCCGTCGCAATTCCAGCAAACTTCACATTCATCAGCATCCTCCCCTGCGGCCCCGGTGAAATCCGAAAGCCATGCTACAATTCTTATTGTCCAGCGCTTGAAAGCGTGTAACACAGCTTATGTTATTGGCTGCGCAGGGTTGTCAATATTTCGGAAGCGCTGTGCAGCGTTTTCCTTTTCGACGTGTCATTTCGGCGGCTCTCCCCGGGCCGAACGCGGAATACGTCGACGCCTTGGGGGTGGCATTTCCGCCGCCCCCAATTTTTGACCTGCAATTCAACCTCTGGCATTAAATACTGTAAATTCAATTACAGAATGACGCGCGCCGTTCCCTAGCCGCCTATGACGCCGCCATCGCGGCGCGTCACCACAACGACAGCCGAGCGCGGCCACGCGCCCGCGCCGTCCGGAAAACTGGAGGGCGGCTTGGCGGCGGGCGCGCTTTGGCGGGTCTGCGCAAAGTTGACGCCCTCCCTATCGGCTTCCCCCGGATGCTGGATGGCGGCCAAGAACGCGCGCTGATCGGGCGCCATGGTCGGCCCGCAGATCTCACTGCCGACTGGCCCGACTAAAAAACGCTTCACCGGGCGCTGCGCGGCGCCCGCCGTGGGCGTGACGAGCACGCTGTCATTGCAATCGCCGAATACGGCCGGCGAGCCATCCGTCGCTATCCAAACGTTCTTCTGCGCGTCGAAGCAGATATTGTCGGGACATGCGAAGCGCGCGCCGGTGAAGGTTGCGCGCGCGTCGTGCGCCACGGAGACGTATCCCGTCTCTCCCCCCGGCAGCGACGTTGGCGCGGCGCCAGCGGCGGGATCGCCAGCCAGCGCAAACACGTCCCAGCGAAAGCGCGCAGCGGCTGCATCGGCGCCCTCTTCATCGATGCGCAGAATATGCCCGGCGACATTGGCCTGCACGGACGGGCCGCCCTGGCGGCGCGGATTGCCCGGCGTCGCGGCGTGCGCGGTCTTGTTGTTCGTACACACAATCAGCACCTGCCCGAGCCCCACCCAGTTTTCATCGATCAGCGCCTCGACATCTTCCGGGCGATCCATCGGCGTTGCGCCGAGAATGCGCGCCGCTTCGCGCGCGCGGATGGCGACATCGCCAGCATCCGCGAACGGCAGGGCATAAGGCGGCGCGGCGGCGTTGGCGGCCTCAGGCGTCAGCGCGATCCAGCGCCCGGCGCCGTTGGCCTCGAATTGCGCGGCATAAAGCTGACCGTCGTTCAGCAAATCACGATTGGCCGCGCGATTGTCAGGCGCGAAGCGGCCCCGAGACACGAATTTATAGACATGCTCATTGGCCTGATCGTCGCCCAGATAAACGACGCAGCGCCCATCGCGCGCCAGCGCTGTCGTGGCGCATTCGTGCTTGTTGCGGCCAAGCGCAGTACGCTTGCGCGGCGTCCATTGCGGATCATAGGGATCGATCTCCACAATCCAGCCATAAAGTGCAGGGCCAAAGGGATTGCGCGCAACATCATACCCCGCAGGCGACGGGCGCGCGCGCGGCCCGCTAAACAGCGGCGATCCAAAACTGCCGCTGGACCAGAGCCACGCCGCATCGCGCTGCGCCTCCGCCAGCGCTGGCGTTTCGGCGGTCATAAAGAAGAACGCGTCGAAATTCTCTTCCGCGGTGAGGTAGGTGCCCCAC
>JBFWWB010000178.1:0-3918 GCA_050246435.1 Hyphomonadaceae bacterium | reverse complement strand
GTGAAATCGATGTCCTGGTTCCGCCGCGCCTTCCAATTGCGGTAGGCGGTGATCGAGGTCAGCTCGCCGAAGCCCAGATCCCAATCCAGCTGCCCGGAATACCCGTTCTCGTCGATCTTCTCGCCATAATTGCGCGCTGGCGAAACCGTCATCACGCGCGCTTCGGGATCGAGCGGCAGCGGGATCGCGCCCGGCGCGATCGCATTGATTACTGTGGCGGGCGGGCCGGCGAGCACGACGATGCCGCCGCAGCATTGCTCGTCGACCTTGGCGACGTCGGCGATCAGGCGCAGCCGCGCTTCGGGCGAAATGTCGAACAACAACTGCCCGCGCAGCGAGGCGCGGTCCTTGTCGTTGATGTCCTGCCCGGAAACCGCGTCGCGGATGTAGCCGTCCTGGCGCAAGCCCGCCGCATCGATGCGCCCGGCGAGCTTTTCACCCCAGAGCGGGCCGTTGAGGCCGAGCTTCGCGCCCATCATGTCGCGATCGCCGCCGGTGATCTCGCCATAATGATGCGGCGTGAATGCCGGGCCCGCGGTGACGACGCTGATCGCGCCCGCCGAGGTGTTGCGCCCGAACAGCGTGCCTTGCGGGCCGCGCAGCACTTCCACGCGCTGCACCTCCGGCAATTCCCCCAACGCGACGCCGGAACGGTTGCGGTATACGCCGTCGACGAAATAGCCGACTGCGGATTCGAAGCCCGGATTGTCCCCGCCTGTGCCCAGGCCGCGAATATACGCGGTGGTGCCGGCGCTGTTCGATTGGCCGGTTTGGAAATGGTAGCTGGGCGCCAATTGCTCGATCTGGCGCAAATCGCGGATGCCGGCGTTGAGCAGGGCCTCACCCGTCAGCGCGGTGACCGCGATCGGCACGTTCTGCAGCGCGGTTTCACGGCCCGTGGCGGTGACGACGACCTCATAGCCCGCGCCGGCGGCTTGCGCGTACGCGGGCGCAACGGCGCCGACCGCCGCCGCGGAGACGCTGGCGAACCAAATGAACGCGGAACGGCTGGCGCGCGACATCACGTGTCCTCCCCCTGTTTATTTTTCGGCAGATGCGCCTGACGGGCGCTCCGCCTTTCAGGAATTTCATGCAGGAAAGCATGGGCGACGCAGGTGTCAACCTTGTTGCAAGGCCTAGCCCGCGCGCGCGGGACGCCCTTCACCGCGCCGCGGCGCGCGCGATAAGATGCGGCGATGCAACAAGCCGCCGCTCTCGTTCTTTTCTCCGCCGGCCAGGATTCGACGACCTGCCTCGCCTGGGCGCTGGAGCGCTTTACGCGCGTCGAAACAATCGGCTTCGATTACGGTCAGCGCCACCGCATCGAGTTGACGCAGCGGCCTGTTGTGCTTTCGGCCGTGGCGGCGGCATTCCCCGAATGGGGCCGGCGGCTGGGCCCGGATCACGTGATCGATCTCACCTCTTTCGGTCGGCTCGCGGAAAGCGCGCTGACAGCCGATCTGCCGATCACGCAGGCCTCGGGCGGGCTGCCCAGCACGTTCGTGCCCGGGCGCAATCTCGTATTTCTGACGTATGCTGCGGCGCTGGGTTATAAGCGCGGCGTCGCGCGGCTGGTGGGCGGCATGTGCGAGACGGACTATTCCGGCTATCCCGATT
This sequence comes from Hyphomonadaceae bacterium, assembly GCA_050246435.1. Taxonomy (GTDB): domain Bacteria; phylum Pseudomonadota; class Alphaproteobacteria; order Caulobacterales; family Aquidulcibacteraceae; genus JAKFWI01. The sequence continues at coordinate 2,301 of JBFWWB010000178.1, read as the reverse complement.
GCCGGCGGGACACGATCGACGCGATGGAAAAGGCGCTGAGCCTGGGGATGGACGCGCCGCTGGCGATCGAAACGCCGCTGATGCGTCTCACCAAGGCCGAGACATGGGCGCTGGCGCGCGATCTCGGTGGGCCGGCGCTGGTGGATCTGATCCGCGAGGAAACGCACACCTGCTACGAAGGCGACCGCGCCCATCGCCACGATTGGGGCTATGGCTGCGGAACCTGCCCGGCGTGCGTGCTGCGCGCGCAAGGCTGGCAAGCCTATACAGGCGCCGCCGCGCGATGACCTATTCGGCGAAGGAGATATTCTACTCGCTGCAGGGCGAAGGCGCGCGCGCCGGCCGGCCCAGCGTGTTCCTGCGCTTTTCCGGCTGCAATTTGTGGAGCGGGCGCGAGCAGGACCGCGCGACCGCGGTCTGCCAATTCTGCGATACGGAATTCGTCGGCGTCGACGGCGAAGGCGGCGGCAAATTTGAGACGCCCGCGGCGCTGGCCGAACGCGTCGCTTCGTTCTGGCCGGGCGGCGGGAAACCCTATGTGGTGTGCACCGGCGGCGAGCCGCTGCTGCAACTCGATCCGCCTTTGATCGATGCGTTGCACGCGCACGGCTTCGAAGTCGCGATCGAAACCAACGGTACGATCGCGGCGCCCGCCGGCCTCGATTGGATTTGCGTGAGCCCGAAGGCGGGCGCGCCGCTCAATCAGCGCGAAGGCGACGAGCTGAAGCTGGTGTTCCCGCAGGCCGGCGCGCAGCCCGAAAATTTCGAAGCGCTGGCGTTCGACAATTTCTTCCTGCAACCGATGGCGGGGCCGACCCTCGCGTTCGCGACGCGCAAGGCGGTGGATTATTGCCTCGCCAACCCGCGCTGGCGGCTCAGCCTGCAGACGCACAAATACTTGGCGATCCGCTAGCTCAACTCACCGGCCGCGCGTGCAGCGCCGCGGAAGCGCGGTAGAGTTTCGCGGCGTCGTCCGCGTAGAAGCGGATGGCGCGCTCCGCATCCGACCAGGCGAACAGGCCGCGCGCGTTGCGGAGGTCGGTTTCGTACCAGCGGCGGCTGAACGTGCGGATAATCGCGCCGTTCGCATCGACGAAGCGGCCGGAAATCTCCGCACCGCCGAGGCTGTAGCTGCGCGCGTAATCGAGGCCCGGCCTATCGGCCAATTGCTTGAAGGTCGGCTTGTTTGGACGCACGGCCACGATCGTCGTCTCGAGGCGTACGCCGGCGGCGGGCGCGATCTCAGCGCCGGCGGCGGCCAGGCGGCGCGTCAGCGCCTGCTGTGCGTAGGCGGCGAGCTGCTCGCCATCCCGCGCGCCGTAATTCTGCGTGAGGCTGCGTTGCGCCTCCGGCGCGAAGGCAGGCTTGGCGATGGCGAGCGGGGCGGCTTGGGCGGCGCCCGCGAAAGCGAGGAAAGCGGCGGCGGCGAGGATGCTGCGCATGCGGCGATCTCCATTGGGAAGCTGCTGCGCATATAGGCGCCCCGCCGGCGTTCCGCCGCCGCCAGCCGCACGCAAATGTGATCGCGCGGCAGGCCCGCGACGGGGCTTAGTCCTTCGTGTCGCCTGGCGTGGCGGCGTCGATCCCCGCGGCGGCGACATCGCCAGCGGCCCCGATCGTCGCCCCAGCGACGCGGCCCGCGGCGCCCACGGCGGAGGCCGCGATGCAACCGCTCAGCAGCGCGCATGCGGCCGTCAGCGCGAGAAATTTCTTCATGTCCGCCTCCGATAGCCAAGCTGAACGCGCGGCCCCGCCCGCGCAAGCACCGCGCTCAGAGCTCGAGCGTGGTGGCGCCGAAATCGTTGACGTGATAGCCGCGGTCGCCGTCCTCGGCGCGCCGGAAGGGCCCGGCGTAATCGTGGTAGCGGTGATGGCGGCGATCCGGCCCGAAGAAGGTCGGCGTGCGCACGAAGGGCCGGCGATCGTTCAGAGCGTGAGAAATATGATCCGCCAGCGAGCGCGCGGAGATCGGCTTGGCCAGGAATGTGTTGACGCCGGCGTCGATCGCGGCCTGCACGCGCGAACGTTCGGCATGGCCGGTCATCATAACGATCGGGATGCAGGCGTTGGGGCTGCCATCGGCGGTGCGAATGCGACGCGCGAACGCGAGACCGTCTTCATCACCCATCGCCAGATCGGTGATCACTAGATCGGCCGGAAACGTGCGCATCATGGTGACGCCTTCGGCCGCGTTCCCCGCTTCCGCGCAGTTGCGCATGCCCAGCGCACGCAGAAGTTCACGCACGAGCACGCGCAACAGGCGGTTGTCATCCACCAGCAAGACCTATATCGAGCGCGCTG
>JBFWWB010000177.1:0-3931 GCA_050246435.1 Hyphomonadaceae bacterium | reverse complement strand
CCTGCCTTCACGCGAGATCACTGGATATCCCGGATTTCGCTTTGCTTGCAAACTGCACACGCCAACACGACTATCAAGCGAGGCCTAAGTCGGAGCCCGCACACGTCGTGCACACAACCACTCAAAAAGCCTTATAAATCAGACGCGATCCGTCCAATCCATCATGGGGGCGACGGAAAATCTGCTCATGCGAAGCCGTGATGCGGCAAAGCGGGCCCCGGCGCAAACATCTTAACGGCGGCGGCTCGCCGCACAGACCACGCGGACGCAGCCGCGCAGCCACCGGTGCGCGGGATCGGCGTCCATGCGCGGATGCCACAACATCGAAACCGTGAAGCCCTGCGCGGCGATGGGAAGCGGAAACGTCGCCATGCCGGCGCGCAGATACAGGGTGTGCCGCTCGGGAACCGTGGCGATCAGATCGCTCGCACGCGCCAGCGCCAACGCCGCGGAGAAACCGCCCGCCACGCAGCCGACGCGGCGTTTCAGTCCCCGCGGCAGGAACGGCAAATCCACCGCATCCTCTTCCAGCCCGGTGCGCGAAACGGCGACGTGCAGGCCCGCGCGGTATTGCGCCGCCGTGACCGCGCCCGGCGCGAGCGGATGGCCCCGCCGCACAGCGCCCACCAAGCGGTCGCGAAACAAGGCCAGCGTGCGCACCTCCGGCCCCAGCGACTGCTCCACAACGCCAGTTTCCAGATCGACGCGGCCTTCGCGCAGAGGGCCGCTGCCCTTGTCTGGCTTCTGCATGAAATGCAGCCGCACATGCGGCGCCGCCTCGGCGACGGCGGCCAGCAGTTTGGCGCCGAAGCTCTCGACGAACCCATCGCTCGTGCGCAGCGTGAACGTGCGCGCCAGATTGGCGAGATCGACGTCGCGCTCGGGGCGCAAAATGCCCTCTGCATCCTCCACCACCTGGCGGACGCGATCGCGCAGCGCGATCGCCCTCGGCGTCGGCGCCAGCCCGCGACCCGCCCGCACCAGCAACGGATCGCCGGTGGCGGCGCGCAGCCGCGCCAGGGCCCGGCTCATGGCCGAAGGGCTGAGATGCAGCCGCTCGGCGGCGCGCGCGACGCTGCCTTCGGCCAGCAGGACATCCAGCGTCGCCAGCAAGTTGAGGTCGGCGGCCATCCTTCTGGTTCCATATAGAGCGTTGCACGCAACAATATAGTGCAACGCATGCACGATGCGCCATATGAAACGCTAAGCTAGGATGCACGCGCTGCATTCCGGAAAGCGCCGCACGTGGCCAACGCCCTCGAGACATTCATCGCCGCCGTCCGTTCCGATTGGGGGCCGCTCTCCACGGAGCTGGTCGCGAAAACCCGCCAGCGTCTGCAGACGCTGCTGCAGGCGCCGTGCGGCGAACCATGGCTCGCCGCACTCATCGAGGCGGCGTCTCCCAGCACCGAGCTCTATCGCGATCCGGCGCACGGCTTTGTGCTGCTGGCGCATACCGAAACGGCTGGGCTCTACCGGCCGCCGCACGATCACGGCCGCTCCTGGGTGATCTACGCCGTGCAGCACGGCGAAATAGACATGGGCGGCTATGGGCGCGTCACCGAAGCGGATGGCCGGGTGCGCCTCGTCAAGCGCGACGCGACGCCCGTCCGCGCCGGGCAGGTGCAAATCTATCTACCCGGCGACATCCACGACACGCGCTGCATGACGGACACCGCCTTGCTGTTCCGCTTCACCGAGCGGGATTTGAAGATAGAGGATCAGCGCGATCATCGCATAACCCGCTATGTCGACGCCGGCGGCGTCTGGACCGCGCCGAAAACCGCCGCCGCCTCCGCCTAGCCGCTCAATCGGTAGCCCACGCCCGGCTCGGTGACGATGCGCGCCGGCCGCTCGGGATCACTTTCCACCTTCTGGCGGAGGTGGCGGATATGCACGCGCAGCGCCTGCACGTCTGCGCTCGCGTCGTCGGGCCACGCGGCGCGCAGCAATTGGCGGTGTGTCAGCACCTTGCCCGCATGCAGCACAAGGTGGTGCAGCAGCCCGTATTCGCGTGGCGTCAGCTTCGGGTCTTCGCCGGCCACGCGCACGATGCGTTTGGCGAGATCGACCATCAGCCTGCCGTCGTCATAAACGGGCGGCGCGCCCTGCATTTGCACACGGTGGCGCAGCGCGGCGCGCACCCGGGCCATGAATTCCGCGACGCCGAACGGCTTGGTGATAAAATCGTCCGCGCCGCGATCGAGCGCGGCCACCTTGCGCGCCTCATCGTCATACGCGGAGAGCACCAGGATCGCCGGGGCGCCGAGCGCCGCCAACGGCTCGATCAGATCCGCGCCGTCGCCGTCGGGCAAGCCGAGATCGAGCACGACGAGATCGGGGCGCAGCGCATCGCCGGCGGCGCGCGCCGCCGCAGCGGTCGCCGCCTCGGTCACGTCGAAATCCTCGGCCGCCAAGGTGGTGGAAAGAAAGCGCCGGATCGCCTTCTCGTCATCGACGACGAGGGCCTTCAGGCGGGGCATGCGGAGCGTGGCGCTGGCACGCGCCCGTCATGCCGTAGCGGCCTCGGGAAAGGCAAGCGAGAACACGGCGCCGCTGCGGTCGCGCCGATTATGCGCCTCCAGCCGCGCGCCCATGAGCGTGGCGAAGCCCTTTGCGATCGCCAGGCCCAGCCCGGTTCCGGCGGCTTTCGCCCGATCGGCGCGGAAGAAGCGATCGAAGATGCGGCTCTCCGCGCCCGCCGGCAGGCCTGGGCCGTTGTCGATCACGTCGAACACGATGCCGCCGTCCGTCATATGCGCCTTAAGGCTCACCTCGCCCCCGTTCGCCGCGCGCGCGCCATGCAGCACAGCGTTCTCCACCAAATTGAACAGCGTCTGATGCAGCAGCGTGGAATCCGCGAGCAGCAGCGGCAATCCCGGCGAGATGTCCGCGTCGAGCCACACGCCTTCCGCGATCGGAGCCGCGCGCTTCAGCACGGCCGCCGCCACGTCCGCCACGTCGAGCGGCTCGATCTTGGCGTTTACCCCGCCTGCCTCCAAGCGCGTCATGTCCAGCAATTTGGCGACGTAGCGCTGCATGCGCTCGGCTTCGCTCTCGACGCTGGCGAGCAATTCCGCCCGCGTAGCCGCGTCATACTTGTCGCCATAGGTGCGCAGCGAGGATGCAGCGCCCAGAATGCCGGCGATGGGCGTCTTCAGATCGTGCGACAGTGAAGCCAGCATGGTGGCGCGCAAGCGCTCGCCCTCCATCTCCACCCGGCCCTGCTCATAGGCGCGCGCGATGTGTGCGCGCTCCAGCGCGGTGGCGGCCTGATCGGCCATGGCGTCGAGCCGGCGGCGCTCAGACGGCGAAAGCACCGTCTCGCGCGCCACCGCCAGCACGCCGGCGAACAGCCGCGCGGTGCGCATCGGAATGAACAACCAGCGCGCGCCAGGCAGGGTGTCGGCCCCGCGGCCGGCGGGATCGCCCTTGTCGGCCGTCCATTTCGCCGCCGCCATGTCGGCGTCGTTGAGATTGGCCGCGCCGGGCGCAGCGCCCGCAAGGCGCAGATCGCTGACGCCCACGCGCGCAAACACGGCGCACTCCGCATCGAACGCGCGCGCGGTGTAAGCGGCCACCGTTTGCGCCACCTCGTCCTCACTCGCGACGCTGGCCAACCCCTTCGCCAGGCCGAACAATTCCCGCGACGTCTTCGCCTCGGCGCGGGCCGCGTGCGTCTGCTCGCGCGCGCGCGAGGCAAGAAACGAGACGAGGATGGCCACACCGGAAAAAGCGAAGATCGCCAGCACGTTTTCAGGCTCGGCGACGGTGAAGGTGTAGCGCGGATCGGTGTAGAACCAATTGTACGCCAGCGCTGAAAGCACGCCCGTCAGCAGGCCCGCCCAAAGCCCGCGCGTGAGCGCGCTGACCAGCACGGCCGACAGATAGACCAGCGTCAAATCGGAAATGCCGACGAACGCATCCAGCG
>JBFWWB010000176.1:0-3948 GCA_050246435.1 Hyphomonadaceae bacterium | reverse complement strand
TGCGCCGCTCCGAGCAGGCAGATGATCGACGATTCGTTGGCGATCATGCGGAAGAAGCGCATGTAGCCCGGCTCGTCGAGCGCGATGGGGCACAGGAACATCGCATAGATGCCCGCCACCAGGAAAAGCGACATGAGCGACATCCCGCCATGATTGACGAGGGCGCTCAGCGCCATGGCGGCGACGAACAGGATGTAGGGCACGAGGCGCTGCATCGGCAGCACCGCGTTGCCGACCGCGAGGTTCCAGCCGATGACGGCCGGGGTGATGGCAAGCGACAGCGGGAACGGGAAGAGCTGCCCCCCGATGTTCAGATTCATCCCGAGGCGCAGCATGAAGATGGCGCCGACCATCTGCAGCTTGATACGGGGGAAGGGGCTGGGGCGGGCGTTCTTCGCCTTCGCGGGCGCAGCCGGCACGGGCGAGGCGAGAGCGGGTTGCATCAGGTTCGTCCTCGCGCGCGCCGCGGGATCGGGCAAGCTTTGGTTAAGGCGCGCCTCCCCAGCATGATGGCGGCGCGTTGCATTCCGATTAAGCCGTAACCGATTTCAGGACCGAATTCTCGGCCGAAGGGCGCGCCGGAAGGGCTTCCAGCAGCGCCGCGATGGCCTGAGCCTGGCGCTCCCACGCCAGATGGACGGCGATCTCGCCTTTCAGGGCGGTTAATTCCTCGCGCAGCTCGGCGGCTGGGCGCAGCATCACGGCGTTCATGATCGCGCGGATGTCGGCGATCGTCTGCACTTTATATATCCAGCGCGCGGCGAGCGGGCTGAAGGCGAAGTCGTGGATCACCGGGGCGAAGGTGAACACGGCGCAATTGTTCATGAGGTAGGCCGCCGTCTTCAGCTTGTGGCCGGCGGCGAAGCGGTCGGTGATCAGGCCGAAGCGGATCGCTTCACCCCAGGCGAGCTCGCTTTCGCTGTTGGCCTTGAGGCTGGCGCGGATCGCAGCAGGCGCGCCGTCCGAGATGTATAGGCGCGCCTCGCTCAGCGGGTCGGCGGCATGAGCGGCGGTGAAGGCGCGCAAGTCCTTGGCCTTGGCGAACCAGTCGAACGTTCCGGAGATCGCCAGCGCGCGCATGCAGGGAGCGCCCTCGGCGAGATCGACAGCGGGCGGCGCGCCGGGCATCGCCAGCGCAATCTCGCGCCCACCGGAAAGCGTCTTGAGCAGGGCGCGGTCGCGCTCGGAGACGGCAACGATCCCGTCGAACAGGGGGCCGCGCAGCGCGGCGCGCTCCTGGCGTTCTGCGAGTGTGCGGTAGAGCTTTCCGAGGGCGGGGGCGTCGCCCAGGATCTGGGCCATAGCGTCGCTGGTGACGTTGTGGCGGATGCTCACGAACGGCGCGCCGGCGTGGGGGCGCAGGCGCGCGGCCATTGCGTCCAGGTGCTCGTGGGAGAACACCACGGCGCCGAACGGCTGGGCCAGCAACGCGCGCAGCGCCGCCTCGTCTTGCGCGCAGCCCACGCCATATTGCTCGGGCAGGCTCGCATGCGCGGCCGCACGCGCCAACTGGCGCGCGCGCTTGTTGCGCCTCAAGGCGTAGGGCGTGATCTCATGACCGGCCGCGCTGAGCGCGCGGCGCATCTTGTCGTCATAGATCGCGCCGCCCTCGGCCTCCGCGGATTCGCGATGGATCCAAAGCAGACGCATGTCAGCTCCCGCCGGCGCCGCGCCGCCTCAGGCGGCGTTGCGCATCACCTGGCGTTCGATCCAGGCATAGGACTTTTCGAGCCCGGCGCGCAGCGGCTGCGACGGCGCCCAGCCCAACACTTCCTTGATGAGCCGGTTGTCGGAGTTGCGTCCGCGCACGCCGGTCGGGCCCGGGATATGGTTGAGCTCGATCTGCTTGCCGGCGATGTCGGCGACCGTCATCGCGAGCTGGTTGATCGTCACCATCTCTTCCGAGCCGATATTCACCGGCACCTTCACGTCCGAGCGCAGCAGGCGCGTGGTGCCCTCGATGCATTCGTCGACATAGAGGAAGGAGCGCGTCTGCTTGCCGTCGCCCCAAATCTCGATTGCGCTGTCGTTGGCGGCTTTCGCGATCTTGCGGCACATGGCCGCCGGCGCCTTTTCCTTGCCGCCGTCCCAGGTGCCTTCCGGCCCGAAGATGTTGTGATAGCGCGCGACGCGCGTCTCCATCCCGTAATTGCGGCCATAGGTCAGATACAGCCGCTCGGAGAACAGCTTCTCCCAGCCGTACTCGCTGTCTGGCGCTGCAGGATACGCCGAGGACTCGGCGCAATTGGGGTTGTCCGGGTCTTCCTGATTGTACGCCGGGTACATGCAGGCCGACGACGAATAGAAGATGCGCTTGATGTTGCGCTTATAGGCGGCGTCGAGCACGTTCAGGTTGATCGTGGCCGAATTGTGCATGATCTCGGCGTCGTGCTCGCCAGTGAAGATGTAGCCCGCGCCGCCCATGTCAGCCGCGAGCTGGTACACCTCGTCGAAGCGGCGGTCGATCACGTTGCGCACGATATAAGGATCGCGCAGATCGCCAATCACGAAATCGTCGGCCTCGCTTTCGGCGTGCTCGTGGAATTTGAGGTCCACGCCGCGCACCCAGAAGCCTTCGCGCTTCAACCGCTTCACCAGATGGCCGCCGATGAAGCCGCCCGCTCCGCAAACCAACGCCGTGCGCATGTTGTTTTTCCTATAGTCCGTTCAGGTGGCCGAGGGGGTGAGCTCGCCGCGTTCGAGGCGCGCTGCTGCAGGTTTCGTGCCCGGCGCGTATCCGGCCGCGGCGGCGAACACCGCCTCAAAACGATCCGCCACGCGCGAAATGTCGAAGTTGCGTTCGGCGTAGCGGCGCCCTGCCTGTGCCATCTCCGCGCGCAGATCGGCGCGGGTGAGGAGATTGGACGCCGCCGCCAGCCAGGCCTGCTCGTCATCGGGATCGACGACGAGGCCGGCTTTCACCTCATTGGCGATTTTCGCGGCGAGATTCTCTTTTGGGGCGGCCAGCAGGATCGCCCGGCCGGCGCACAAATAGGAAAGCACCTTTGAGGGCACCGAGAAGGCGCCGGCGTCGCGTTCGATCACCGCAGTCAACACGTCGGCCGCGGCGAGCACCTCGGGGAAACGGTTGAACGGTTGCAGCCCCAGCAGCAGCAGATTGTCGAGCTTGTGCTCGGCCTTGCGCTCTTCCAGGCGCTTCACGCCCACCCCAGCGGCCACGACGACGACGCGCACATCGGGATCGCCGGCGTGACGTTGCGCCAACGCCGCCAGCAGATCCGGATTGTGCTTGAAGCCGATGGTGCCGGAATAGAGGAACACCTTCTTGTCGGCGAGGCCGTGCTCGCGCGCCCAGGCATTGTCCTTCGCCAACACCGGCAATTGATCGATCGCGCCCCAGTTCGGCACGACATGCAGGCGTTCGCCCGCGACGCCCCATGAAAGCGCCAGCGGCTTGAAATCCTCGGTGATGAGGACGATCCCGTCCGAGGCGCGCATCTGCGCGCGCTCCAGCGCGGTGTAATACCGCCCGATCAGCGCGCCGACGACCGGCAGCTTCTTCGCCGCCAGCTTCGAGACGGCGACGCTGTAGAAATCCTGGCACCAGAACACGAATTTCGCGCCGGCGGCCTTCGTCGCATGGATGACGTCTTCCTGCGCCTCCGTCGGCGTGTTGCCGCTGATGACGATGTCCGGCTTGGCGGCGGCGATCGCTTCGCCCGCCGCGCGGCCATAGCGCAGATCCAGGAAGCGCCGCTTGAAGAGGTTGCCCTTGACGTAGGCTGCGTCGATGCCGATGGGCGCGAAGCTCAGCGTCTCGGGATCGCCGGGCTTCCATTGCAGGTCGCCTGTGGGGCCCAGGTCGCCGGCGAAGAAGGCGTGGATCACGCGATGCCCGCGCGCGGCCAGCGCGCGCGACAGCTCGGCCTGAAACGGATGGCCGGCGTAATCATGCAGAAAAATCGTTTGCGCCTTCATGGAACACCT
>JBFWWB010000175.1:0-3991 GCA_050246435.1 Hyphomonadaceae bacterium | reverse complement strand
GCCATCACCGCGGAATTGCACGCGCAGGGCTATAAGGTGGCAGCCACCTATGCCGGCAACGATGAGGCGGCCAGGCTCTGCGCTGAAAGGCTGCCGGGCGTGATATGCTACAAGTTCGACGTGCGCGACTATGACCAGGCGGCGGCGGCCTTGAAGCAGATCGAGGCCGATCTGGGCCCCGTCGATGTGCTGGTCAACAATGCCGGCATCACGCGCGATGCGATGCTGCACCGCATGAAGCCCGAGCAGTGGCGCGAGGTGATCGCCACCAATCTCGACAGCCTGTTCAACATGACACGCCCGGTGATCGAAGGCATGCGCGCGCGAAGCTACGGCCGCATCATCAACATCTCCTCGATCAACGGGCAGAAGGGCCAACTGGGGCAATCGAACTATTCCGCCGCCAAGGCCGGCGTGATCGGCTTCACCAAGGCGCTGGCGCAGGAGGGGGCGGCCAAAGGCGTGACCGTGAATTGCATCGCGCCCGGCTATATCGACACCGAAATGGTTTCGGCGATGCCGAAGGAGGCGCTGGACAAGGTGGTGGCGACAATCCCAGTCGGCCGGCTCGGCCGCGCGGGAGAGATCGCGAAATGCGTTTCCTTCCTGGCCTCCGATGACGCCGCCTTCATGACGGGCGCCACGCTGACCGTGAATGGCGCGCAATATATCGCCACTTGAACGCGGATCGGGCGAAGCGCGTATGCGGGCGAGGCACGGCTTTGGCGCGGCGTGTGCGGCGGCGCTGCTGGCGGCGGGCTGCGGCGGCCCGGCGTCGCCGCCGAAACCGCCGGTGAGCGAGAAGCCCGCCGGCACAGCCGGCCAGTGGCTGCACGAGGACGCCGCTGGTGAGGCGCGGCTGACGTTTCGGCTGCAGGCGCAGACCATTGATTTCGTCATCGCGTGCCGCGCGGCCGACAAGAGCTTCTTGGTTTCGGCGGCCGACCCCTCGCCCAAGGGCGCGCCGCCGCCAGCGCCCGGCGATGCGGTGGGCGTGGTGTTCGGCGCGGCGGCGTTTCCCGCCAAGCTCGCCGCGGAGGAAACGCTCGCGGCGCCGGGGCGCGTCGCGGCGCGCTTGCCGGTCAATGGCGATGCGCTGAAAGCGCTGAAGGAGGCCGGGGCGCTGCGCGTGGTTTATCGCGACGCGTTCACCGCCACCGATCAAGACACCAACGGCGCGATCGAGGCGTTCGCGGAACGGTGCGCGGCGCTGACCGGCGTCACGCCGGAGCCGTGATCTTCCGGTGAGACTCAGGAGCCGGTGAAGCGTTCCAGCAGGCGGCGGAGATAGTCGCGCTCGGCGTCTGGACGGCGGGTGTCCTGCGCGCGGCGGCGCAATTCATCGAGGATGTCGCGCACGCGTTCGCGCGCGATGGAGTCCGGCACGGTGACGTCGTCGCCATTGTTGTCCGCGCCGTCCATCAGCCGGCCAAGGGGGTCGCGCTGGCCGCCGGCGCGGCGATCCTGTTGACCGCCTTGGCGCGCGTCCTGCCGGCGCATGATCTCGCGGTTGATGCGATCGGCTCCGGCGCGAAGGTTCTTGAGCGCATCGTCCTGATGGCCGCGCGCAGCCCCGTAATCGCCCCGGCGCAGCGCGTCCTCGGCTTCGCCCATCTGCTCGCCGGCCTTGGCGAGTTCGTCCTTGCCGGCGCCGCCATTCTTCTCGGCGTTCTTCTCTGCGCGATCGAGACCTTCGCCTAATTGGCGCTGGCGCTCGGCCAATTCCTGGCTTTGCGATTGCCCGCCGCCTTGCTGCTCCTGGCGCTGGGTGTCGTCGCGCAGCGCGCGCTGCTTGCCGATGGCGTTGGAGAGGTCTTCGGCGTTCTGGCTGAGCTCGGCGTCGCCTTTCTCGTCGCCTTGGGGGCCGCCTTGGCCCTGTCCGGATTGGGCGAGGCGGATTTCCAGATTGTCGAGCAGGCTGGCGAGGCGCTCGAGCAACGCCTGCGCTTCGGCCGTCTTGCCTTCGTTGGCGAGGCGCTGCACCTCGCGCATCATCTCGTCGAGATCGTTTTGGCTCAGCTCGGTCTTCTGGCGGGTGTCTTCCTGGCTTTGCTGATCGCCGCCGCCATTGCGCATCGCCTCGGCGACCAGCGCCTGCATGTAATTGTTCATCGCCTCGCGCACGGCTTGGCTCAGCCGGTCGATCTCGTCCTGGCCCGCGCCGCGGGCGATCGCGTCGGACAGCTGCTTTTGCGCCTCCATCAGCGCGCGGCGCGCATCCGCGGCGTCGCCGTACTCGGCGCGCAGCGCCGTTTGCCAGAGGATTGCGGCGGCGGCGTCGGTCTCGCGGACATCGCGCGCGCCGTTGAGCGCGGCGCGCGCCGCCTTGAAGCCGACGAACACCGCCAAATCCTGGAAATAGCCGTCCTGCGGCGCGAAGGTTAGGCCGTCGATCATGCGCCCGGCGCGGCGGATGGCGGCGGGGGCGCGCTCAATGCGGGGATCGAACTCGTCCGTGCGGATGGGGTCGCGGCGCGTGCCCAGCAGGGGATCGAAGCCGGCGAGCATCGCGGGTGTCTGCTCGGGGTCGAGCGCGCGCACCGGCGCGTAGGGCCGGCGCTCCCAGAAGATCGCCTTGCGGATTTCGATGGCGGCGCGCGCCAGCGGCTGGAGGAAAATTTTCTCGGGCAGCGTCAGCTCGGCGCCAGGGCTCACGCCCTCCTGGCCCAGCGCGTCGCGCGCAACCACGCTGACGCGCACCTTCAGGCCGGCGAAGGGATGATCGGCGAGATCGAGCGCGGCTTCGCCTTCGGCAGTTTTGGGATCGAGGGCGGGACCTTCGAGCGGCGTGTCATACGGCTCGGCGCCCTTGAGGCCGGGTGGCGGATCGACCGGGGAAACCCGCAACGCCAGCTCCCGCACGCCGAAATCGTCGCTCGCCTTCCATTTGAAGATGACCTTGCCGTCCTGTACGGCGGGCTGGCCGACGAACAGCGCCGCGGGCGGCTTATCGGCGCCGGGCGCGATCACCCAGCGCGCTTTGGTATGGAAGCGCACGACGCGCAGCACGCCCGCGGCGGGCAGCGTCATCTTCGCTTCGTAGGCCCCGTCGGCGGCTCGCGCGAAGCGCATCTCGCGGTGGAAGCCGCCACCGGCGAACGCCAACTTGGGCGCGCCTTTGGGGCCGGTGAGCCGCACCGTCACCTCCACGCTGGGCGGCGTCTCAACGCGTTTGCCGATGCGCTCGCTCAGCGAAACCGGGGCGGCTCCGGTATAGGCCGCGGGCGCAGCCCAAGCCTCGATCTGCATCGGGCCGTCGCCGAGGAAGGGGCCGGGATCGGGGAAGAACGCGCGCGCCAGGCGGTCGGGCGTCTCGAAACCGGCGACGACGACGCCCAGCAGCAGCGCGATCCCTGCGACGTAGCGCAGGCCGAAACGGTCGATCCGGCGCAGCCGCAGGCGCGCCGGCGCCGCGGCGGCCTTGCCGGCGGCGGCCCAGGCGCGGGCCTGCTCGCGCTCCCACAGGGCCAGGCCCGCGGGATCGAGGCGGGAGGGTTGATCGTCCAGCGCGTCGAAGGCGGCGGGATCGAAGCCGGAATCCGCACTGAGGCGCAGGCGTGCTTCCTGCGCTGTCGGCCGCCGCCAGCGGCGCGCGCCGCGCAGAAAAAGCACGCCGGCGGCGAGCAAAGCGGCTACCGCGGCGAGGCTCGCCGCCAGCGGCGCCAGAAGGTCCTGCAGGCCGAGGAGGGCCGCCGCTCCCCACAGAGTGAGCAGCAAAAGCGGCGGAACGAGCACCGGCGCCAGACGCTCGAGCACCAGCGCGCGGCGGGCGCGTTCAAGCTCCCTGGCGAGTTGCGCTGTGGCGGCCTCGTGCTTCATACGGACGCAAGACTAGCAAGAACAATGCGTTCCCGCATCCGATCAGGTCATCGGGGCGAAAGCCAGGCCGGGATGTGCTCCAGCCGCAGCTGATCGGCGAGCTCGAACCGCTCCCGCACCAACGCCGTGCGATCGCCCGACACGAGAATTTCCGGCGCGAGCGGGCGCGAAT
>JBFWWB010000174.1:0-4124 GCA_050246435.1 Hyphomonadaceae bacterium | reverse complement strand
CCCATGCAGCGCAGCCGCGAGAGACGCAACGCCGTCCGACATGGCGCAATCGATCACCTGGCCGCGCCCGGATTGCGCCGTCTCGAAAAGCGCGGCGCAAATTCCCATCGCGAGATAGAGCGCGCCGCCGCCATAGTCGCCGACAACATTGAGCGGCGGGCTCGGCGGGCGGTCCGGCGCGCCCATCGCGTAGAAGGCGCCGGAAAGCGAGATGTAGTTGATGTCGTGGCCGGCGGCGCGCGCCAGCGGGCCGGTCTGACCCCATCCGGTCATGCGTCCATAGATCAGCCGCGGATTACGCGCCAACGCCACATCCGGTCCAAGGCCCAACCGCTCCATCACGCCGGGGCGCAAGCCTTCGATCGCCACGTCGGCGCGCGACAGCAGCGCCAAGGCGGCCTCGACGTCGGCGGCCTGCTTGAGGTCCAGCACCACCGAGCGCCGCCCCCGCGCCGTGACGTCGAAACGCCCGCCCCTCGGCGCCAGGCTTTCCGCCACCGCGGGCCGATCGATCCGCACCACGTCCGCGCCCATATCCGACAGCAGCATGGCGCAGAACGGGCCCGGCCCGATGCCAGCGAACTCCACCACGCGCACGCCCTGCAACGGTCCTTCGCCCATGAATCACGCCCTCGCATGTCTGACGCGGGTTGTTTTACTTTGCTTTCGCCGCCCGCGTTTCGATAGTGCCGGCTTCGCGCAACGCTAACGCAATGCCCCAGACGTAGGTCAAGCTGCCGTGAGGATCGTCGTCCGCAGCCAGAACGCGCGCGCAGCGCGCGAAATCGCCGGCGCGCTCGAGCCGGCGGGCCTGGCGGCGCTGGCGCTGACTGGCGGCGCGGCGCTGCGTCCGGCGCCGGACGGCGAGGACGTCGCCATCGTGGACGCCCGCGACCCCGAGGCCGCCGGGGAGATCGCGGAGATCCTGCGCGCAGCCGGCGGGCCGGCGCTTGCGTATGTCGGCGCGGGCCCGCGCGCTGCAGCGCCCAGCGCGGATGGGCGCTTGGACGGCTGGATCGCGCTCGATGGCGCAGCGCCCTCTCTCGTCCGCCGCTTGCACGCCGCCGTGCGCCAGGGCGTGCGCGACGCGGAAATCGCGGCCCGCGCCAGAACAGCCGCCGCGCTTGCCTTGCCCTGGCTGGCGCAGGCGCCGAGCGAAGCGCCCGCACAGGCGCTCTTTGTCGGCGCCCCTAGCCCGGTTTTCCTGGCGCTGCAGGAGGCTTTTGCTCAGAAGGGCGGCCGCCTCGGCGCGGTGTTCACAGCATTCGCCGCCTTCGATCATATCCATGGCGCGGGTTTCGACGCGCTGGCGCTCAACACGCGCAGCGATGCGGACGCCGCGCTCTCTTTCATCGGCGCCGTGCGGCGCAACCGCTCCTTCGCGGACTGGCCGATCTATGCGCTCGACGCCGCCGACGGGGTGGGCGATGCCGCCGTCGCGCGCGGCGCGGACGAGGCGTTCGCGCCCGGCGCCGACATGGCGGCGACCGCAGGTTGGCTCGCCCACGACATCACGCGCATTCGCCGGCGCAACGCCGCCGTGGCGGCGCTTGAGGCGCCGCTCGCTGGCCAGGACGAAGCATTCGCCGTCTTCGGCTATCACCTCGCAGGTCTTGCGCAGAGCCACCATGACCGCGGCTGGGCGCTGTCTGCCGGCGTGCTGGAAATTACCGGCGCCAAACGCACGAACACCGCACGCTGGCGGCGCGGCCTGGGTGAGATCGCCCGCGTCGCCGCACGTATGGCGCGCGCTTCGGACAGCGTCGTCATCATGGATGAGACGCGCCTGGTGTTCGCGTTCCCGGTGACAACCCGGCACGAGGCCGAAGCCAGCCTGCGCCGGATCGTCGAAGTGTGTGACTGCACGGCGTTCGCCGCCGGCGATCACGGCGGCGGGCCGCTCAAGTTCGCGCCGCGCGCGATGGAGCTATCCCCCGGCGAAAGCGGCGCGGGCCTTCTGACGCGTCTGCTTGACTTGGCGACAGCCTAGGCCGCGACATTTTCCGCCAGGCGCGTCAAAGTCTCCAGCACGCCACGCAGCGCCTTGAAGCGCGCCGGCGCATCCGGCCAGTCGCCGCTGACGATCAGCTTGCCGTCCGGGCGCGGCTTGAAATCGAGCGGCCGGCTCTGGATGAAGCGCACCAGCGCCGCGGGATCGGGAAAACCGGGGTCACGGAACGTGATCGAGGCGCCCTTCGGCCCCGCGTCGAGCTTGGCGATATTGGCGCGCTTGCACATCGCCTTAAGGCCCGCGACCTGGATCAGCTGCTGGGCTTCCACCGGCATGGGGCCAAAGCGATCGATCAGCTCGGCCGCGAACGCCTCGCGTTCGGCGTCGGTCTCGATCTCGGCGAGGCGGCGATAAAGCGAAAGACGCACGGTGAGATCGGGGGCGTATTCCTCCGGGATGAGCACCGCGGCGCCGACATTGATCTGCGGCGACCAGGAGCGCTGCTCGCTCGCTTCCTGCTTGCCCTCGCGCAACGCCTGCACGGCCTCTTCCAGCAGCGACTGATACAGCTCGACGCCGACCTCGCGGATGTGGCCGGATTGCTCCTCGCCCAGCAGATTGCCGCCGCCGCGCATGTCGAGATCGTGACTTGCGAGCGTGAAGCCGGCGCCAAGACTATCCAGCGACGAAAGAATGCGCAGCCGCTTTTCCGCGCCCTCCGTCAGCGACTGATCCGCTGCGGTAGTGAGGTATGCATAAGCGCGCACGCGCGAACGGCCCACGCGGCCGCGCAGCTGATAGAGCTGCGCTAGGCCGAACATGTCGGCGCGATGCACGATCAACGTGTTCGCGCGAGGAATATCGAGGCCCGATTCCACAATGCTGGTGGACACCAGCACGTCGTATTGCCCGTCGTAGAAGGCGGTCATGATGTCGTCCAGCGCACCGGCGCCCATCTGGCCGTGCGCTGTGACGAAGCGTACCTCGGGAACCTGCTCGCGCAGGAATTGCTCGATATCGCCGAGATCGGCGATGCGCGGGGTGACATAGAAGCTCTGCCCGCCGCGGTAGCGTTCGCGCAATAGCGCTTCACGCACGGTCACCGCATCGAACGGCGTCACATAGGTGCGCACGGCCATGCGGTCGATCGGCGGGGTGGCGATGAGCGACATTTCGCGGATGCCGGAAAGCGCCAGCTGCAAGGTGCGCGGGATCGGTGTGGCGGAAAGCGTCAACACGTGCGTATCGGTGCGCAGCTCCTTGAGGCGTTCCTTGTGCTTGACGCCGAAATGCTGCTCCTCGTCGATGATCACCAGGCCCAGGTCCTTGAGCTTCACCTGCGCGCCCAGCACCGCATGGGTGCCGACGAGAATCTCCACCTTGCCTTCATGCAGCAGGCCGCGCGTTTCTGCGGCCTCCTTGCTGGCAACCAGGCGCGAAAGCTGGCGCACGCGGATCGGCAGGCCGCGGAAGCGTTCTTCGAACGTGCGGTAATGCTGGCGCGCCAGCAAGGTCGTCGGCGCGACGACGGCGACCTGCTTTCCGCTCATCGCCACCAGGAACGCCGCGCGCAACGCCACTTCCGTCTTGCCGAAGCCGACGTCGCCGCAAATCAGGCGATCCATCGGCGCGCCGGAGCCCAAGTCCTGCACCACATCTTCGATGGCGGTGAGCTGGTCTTCCGTCTCTTCGTACGGAAAGCGCGCGCAGAATTCGTCCCACGCCCCTTCAGGCGGAAAGACTGCGTCGGCGTGCTTCGAGGCCCGTGCCGCGGCGATCTTGATGAGTTCGGCCGCCATGTCGCGCAGGCGTTTCTTGGCGCGCGCCTTGCGCTGCTGCCAGGCGACGCCGCCCAGCTTATCGAGCTGCGCGCCGGCCTCTTCCGAGCCGTAGCGGGTGACGAGTTCGATGTTTTCAACCGGCAAATACAATTTATCGCCGCCGGCATATTCCAGCTCGAGGCAATCGTGCGGCGCGCCGGCGGCATCCAGCGTCTTGAGTCCGTCATAGCGGCCGACGCCATGATCGATGTGCACGACGAGATCGCCAGGCGAGAGGGCCGCGGCTTCGGCGATCAGCCCGGCCGCGCGCCGGCGCCGGCGCGGCCGCCAGAGCCAGTCGCCCACAAAGTCCAGCACGCAGAGCACCGCCACGCCAACCCCCACCAAGCCCA
>JBFWWB010000173.1:0-4169 GCA_050246435.1 Hyphomonadaceae bacterium | reverse complement strand
CACGTCGCAGATGGACGCCTGAAGGCGCTGGTCAGCACGGCGCATCCGCTGGCGCGGCGCCGCCGCCGGCCCGACTAAAGCCTCAGTAATCGGTGTTTCGGACCGCAGCGTCTTCGCTTAGATAGCAAGACGGAAACCCACGCAATCATAGGGAGAGGCGCCCATGGACCGGCTGAAATTCTATATCGACGGCCAATGGGTCGATCCCGCCGCCGCCCGCCCGCATGAGGTCGTCAATCCCGCCACGGAAGAACCGATCGGACGCGTTTCGCTCGGCGGTGAGGCGGATGTCGACAAGGCAGTCGCCGCGGCGCGGCGCGCATTCGAGACGTATTCGCTGGCGTCCGTTGCGGAACGCGCCGCGCTGCTGCGCCGTGTGATCGAGATCTATAAGCGGCGCCAAGGCGAGATCGCCCAGGCGATCAGCCAGGAAATGGGCGCACCGATGTGGCTCGCGATGGGCGCGCATGCGCCCGCTGGCGCGGGCCACTTCTCCGAAGCGCTGCGCGTGCTGGAAGGTTTCGCGTTCGAACACTCGATCAATGGCACGCGCATTCTGCGCGAACCGGTCGGTGTCGTCGGCATGGTCACGCCGTGGAATTGGCCGATCAATCAGATCGCCTGCAAGGTCGCGCCTGCGCTCGCCGCCGGCTGCACGATGGTGCTGAAGCCGTCCGAATTGGCGCCGATGAACGCCATGCTGCTGGCCGAAATCCTCGATGAGGCGGGCGTCCCGAGGGGCGTATTCAATCTTGTGAACGGCGACGGCGCCGGCGTAGGCGCTGCGCTCTCGCGCCATCCCGGCGTCGACATGATGAGCTTCACCGGCTCCACCCGCGCCGGCATCCTCGTCTCGAAGGCGGCCGCCGACACCGTGAAGCGCGTGGCGCTGGAATTGGGCGGAAAGTCGCCCAACATCGTTCTGGACGACGCCGATCTCAGCAAAGCCGTTTCTTCCGGCATGCTGCAGATGGTCATCAATTCAGGCCAAAGCTGCAATGCGCCTTCCCGCATGCTGGTGCCGCGCGCCAAGCATGATGAAGCCGCAGAAATCGCCGCCGCCACGGCGCGCGCGATCAAAGTGATGGCCCCGGAAACGGCGGACGCCGGCGCAATCGGGCCGTTGGCCAACGCCAACCAATTCCAGAAGGTGCAAACCCTGATCCAGAAAGGCATGGACGAGGGCGCAAGGCTGATGGCCGGCGGCGTGGGCCGCCCCGAAGGCTTCAACCGTGGCTATTACATTCGCCCCACGGTGTTCGCCGACGTCCGCAACGACATGACGATCGCGCGTGAGGAAATCTTCGGGCCAGTGCTGTCGATCCTGCCCTATGAGGACGAAGAAGACGCCATCCGCCTCGCGAATGACACGGTGTACGGCCTTTCCGCTTATGTGCAGTCTGGCTCGCTCGATCATGCCCGCCAGGTGGCCCGCCGCATCCGCGCCGGCAACGTCCATATCAACGGCGCCCCAGTGGACCGCAAAGCGCCGTTCGGCGGCTACAAGCAATCCGGCAATGGCCGCGAATGGGGGCAATTCGGCTTCGAGGAATTCCTCGAAGTGAAGGCTGCGATGGGCTGGGGCGAAGCCTGAGGCTTTGCGTTTCGCCGCCGCTCGCCTAAACCCTCGCGCGATAGGCGAGAAGCGAGCGGGGCGGGGACGGAATGAGCACCGATACGATGGAGAAGCCTGCGCGCAAGCCGGCAGGCCCGGTGACGGTGGTGGCCGCCTCCGCCGCCGGCACTGTGTTCGAATGGTACGACTTCTTCATCTTCGGCACCCTGACGCCGATCATCTCGCGCCACTTCTTCGCCGGCGTCGGTGAAGCCGCCTCCTTCATCATCGCCCTTTTCGTGTTCGGCATCGGCTTCGGCATGCGTCCGGTGGGCGCGCTGTTCTTCGGCCGCATCGGCGACCGGGTCGGCCGCAAGGGCGCGTTCCTGATCACCGTAACCCTGATGGGCATGGCGACCTTCCTGATCGGCTTCCTGCCGACTTACGAACAAGTCGGCATCTGGGCGCCTGTTCTGCTGATTGCGCTGCGGTGCGTGCAGGGATTCGCGCTGGGCGGCGAATATGGCGGCGCAGCGATCTATGTCACCGAGCACTCGCCGCCGAACCGGCGTGGCGCACACACTTCGTGGATTCAGGCCTCCGCGTCGGTGGGCCTCGTCGGCGCGCTGGCGGTGATCCTGGCGGCGCGCAGCTATATGGGCGAGGAAGCGTTCGGCGCCTGGGGCTGGCGCATCCCGTTCCTCATCTCCGTGGGATTGCTGGGCGTTTCGCTATGGATTCGCCTGCAACTCGAAGAGAGCCCGGTGTTCCAGAAGATCAAGGATGAAGGCAAAGCCTCCGCCGCACCGCTGGCGGAATCCTTCCTGCGCTGGGACAATCTGAGGATCGTGCTGCTGGCGCTGTGCGCGGTGATGATTGCGCAGGGCGTCGTTTGGTACACCGCGCACTTCTATGCGCAATTCTTCCTGGAGCGCATCGTCAAGCTCGACGCCCCCACGGTGAACATGCTGATGATCGCGGTCGTCGCCGCGTCCGCCCCGTGTTATGTATTTTTTGCGTGGCTGTCGGACCGGATCGGCCGGAAGCCAGTGATGATCGCCGGCACGCTGTTCGCCGCGATCGCCTTCTATCCAGGTTTCCAGTTGATGACGCGGGCTGCCAATCCCGCACTGGCCGACGCCATGCGCGCGGCGCCAGTGATGGTCGAAGCCGACGCGAAGCAATGCTCGCTGCAGTTCGACCCGATCGGCAAATCGGTGTTCTCGACTTCGTGCGACATCGCCAAGAGCGCGCTCGCCAATGCGGGCGTATCTTATGACAACACCCCGCTGCAGGGCGGCGGGGCCGCGCGCGTCCGTGTCGGCGGCGCGGTGGTGGAAAGCGTCGAGGGATCGCATCTGTCGAAGGCCGCCCTCGCCGCCGCCCGGAAGGATTTCGACACGCGCCTCAAGGCGGCGCTGACTGAAGCGGGCTATCCGGCGAAAGCCGATCCCGCGAAAGCGAACCTGCCGCTGGTGTTCCTGATCCTATTCCTGTTCGTGGCGGCGGCCACCGCGCTCTACGGGCCGCAGGCGGCAGCGCTGGTGGAGCTGTTCCCTGCCCGGGTGCGCTACACCGCTCTTTCCTTCCCCTATCATGTCGGCACCGGCTGGTTCGGCGGCTTCCTGCCGGCGGCCTCCTTCGCGATCGTGGCGGGAGCCGGCAACATTTTCGCCGGCCTCTGGTATCCGATCCTCGGCGCGGCGTTTTCGCTCGTCTTCATGATTTTCCTGCTGCCCGAAACGCGCGGCCGGCCGATCGACTGATCCGGCCGGCGAGCTGCATGATTGCTTTCACGCACGGAGTAGCGCAGAGGAGCGCCGACGAGGGCTGCGGGGCCAGATGAGCGAGTACGTGCTCGAGACGGAAGGTCTCGCCAAGGCGTTCGGCGCCCGCGCCGCGGTCGCGAACGTCAATATCCGCCTCGCCCGCGGTGAATATGTGGGCCTGATCGGCCCGTCCGGCTCCGGCAAATCAACGTTTATGCGCCTGTGCGCCGGCCTCATCGCCGCCGACGCCGGAAGCATCCGCGTGGACGGCGCGGTGGTTCAAAAAGAAGGGCGACTTGCCAAGGAAGTGCGGGCGCTACGCGCGCGCATCGGGTTCGTGTTTCAGCAATTCAACCTCGTCGGCCGCTTGAACGCGCTAACGAACGTGCTGATCGGCGCGCTGGCGCGGCGCGATTCTTTCGCCTTGCTATGGCCGCTCGCGGAGCAGCAGCGCGCGATGGCCGCGCTCGAGCGCGTCGGCGTCGCCGATCTCGCGGCGCAGCGCGTCTCTACGCTTTCCGGCGGGCAGCAACAGCGCGTGGCGATCGCGCGCGCGCTGCATCAGGGCGCGAAGATCATGCTGGCCGACGAACCGATCGCCTCACTCGACCCTGTCACCGCACGGCGCACGATGGACTTGTTGAGCGATCTCAACATGCGTGAGGGCATCACGCTGCTGGTGTCGCTCCATCAGGTCGATTTCGCGATGCGCTATTGCAAGCGGATCATCGCCCTTAAGGATGGCCGCGTAGTTTATGACGGTCCCGCGCAAGACCTGGGACGACCGTTGCTGCAGGAAATCTACGGCGCCGAGATCGAAGACGCCTTCTGGATCGAAAATGAGT
>JBFWWB010000172.1:0-4310 GCA_050246435.1 Hyphomonadaceae bacterium | reverse complement strand
CGAACGTTGTTCTCAAGCAGCACCCTACAGATACCCAGCGCTGCCCGGCGCAGCGCATAGGGATCGCGGGAGCCGGTGGGTTTTTCGTCGATCGCCCAGAAGCCCACGAGCGTATCGAGCTTGTCCGCCAAAGCGAGCGTGATCGCGACGGGATCACTGGGAACGCGGTCGTTCGGGCCGAGCGGGCGGTAGTGATCCTCGATCGCGGCGGCGACGGAAGGATGCTCGCCTTCCAGCTCCGCCAGCTGCCGCCCGATCTGGCCTTGCAATTCCGGAAACTCGCCCACGGTTTCAGTGACGAGATCGCATTTCGCCAGCCGCGCTGCGCGCGCGACCAAGGCCGGATCGGCCCCTGCCACCAGCGCCAATTCCTGCGCCAGTGCGGCGACGCGCTCCACCTTGTCCCAAACCGAGCCAAGCTTCTGGTGGAACACGATGCTCTTCAGCTTTTCCACGCGCGCCGGATCGCCGAGCTTCAGCTTGCGGTCCTGCTCCCAGAAGAAGCGCGCATCGTTGAGCCGCGCGGAGAGCACGCGCGCATTGCCCGCCGCGATCGCCTTGCCGCCGTCCTTCGCTTCGACATTCGCCACCGTCACGAAATGCGGCGCCAGGCGGCCGTCCGCCCCGCGCACGGCGAAGTAGCGCTGGTGCGTGCGCATGGTGAGGCGGATCACCTCCGCCGGCAGATCGAGGAAAGCGGGGTCCATGTCGCCCAGCACCACCACCGGCCATTCCGCCAGGCCCGCCACCTCCTCCAGCAGGCCCGCATCCTCCACCAGCGAAAGCGCGCGCGCGGCGCACGCGGCTTTCGCGTCCGCAAGGATTTTCGCCTTCCGAACCTCGCGGTCGGCCAGCACGAAGGCGGCGCGCAGCTTTTCCTCGTACTGCTTGGGATCGGTGATCTCGATCGCACCGGCGGAGTGGAAGCGGTGCCCCCAGGTGCGCGCGCCGCTTTTCACGCCGCCCACCTCGAACGCTACGGGCGCGCCGTCGAACAGGCACAGCACCTCGTGCAGCGGCCGCACCCAGGTGAAGTCGCTCGTGCCCGAGCGCATGGATTTCGGCCACGGGAACGCGCGCGCGGTCTTCGGTATGGCTTCGGCCAGGATCGCCGGCGTCGCGCGGCCTTCGCGCGCGATTCGCGCGACGTAGAAATCGCCCTTCGGGTCTTTCTGGATTTGCGCATCCTCGATGCGCGCCAGCCCGGCGGCCTTGAGGAAGCCCGCCAGCGCCTGTTCGGGGGCGCCGACGCGCGGGCCCTTGCGCTCCTCGTTCACGCTGGCGGCGCCCGCCGGCAGCTCGCCCATGATCGCGATGCGGCGTGGGCCCGACATCGTCCGCAGGCTGAGCTTTCCCAGCCCCGCCGCCTCAAGCTCCGCGCCCAGAAGGCGCACCAAATCCTCCTCCGCGCGCTTCTGCATGCGCGCAGGGATTTCCTCGCTGAAGAACTCCAACAGGAAGGCGGGCATCAGGGCGCCTTTTTGCGGCGCAGCAGCAGCGCCACGATGAACGCCGCGAACACCAGGGTCGTTACGATCCCCGCAATCATGCCCAGCGGATTGAAGGTCATCCTTCCGCCTCCGCCCAGGCGCTGGCGCAGCCTTTGGCGAGATCGCGCACGCGCGCGATGAAGCTCTGCCGCTCGGTCGGGGAAACGACGCCGCGCGCATCCAGCAGATTGAACAGGTGCGACGCCTTCAAGGTGTAGTCATACGCCGGCAGCGGGCAGTTCGCCGCCAGCAGCCGGGCGGCCTGCGCTTCCGCATCCGCGAACCAGCGCAGCAGCATCTCGGGATCGGAAAGCTCGAAATTGAAGCGCGATTGCTGGCGTTCGTTTTCCAGGAACACGTCGCCATAGCTCAGCGCGATTTCCGACTGCGGATCGTTGAACGGCATGTCGTAGACGTTGTCGTAGCCCAGGACATACATCGCCAGCCGTTCCAGGCCGTAGGTCAGCTCGCCCGACACCGGGCGCACGTCCAGCCCGCCGACCTGCTGGAAATAGGTGAACTGGCTGACCTCCATCCCGTCGCACCACACCTCCCAGCCGAGGCCCCAGGCGCCGACGGTGGGGTTTTCCCAATCGTCCTCGACGAAGCGGATGTCGTGCTCGAGCGGATCGAGGCCGATCTGCGCCAGGCTTTCCAGATAGAGGTCCTGGATGTCGGGCGGGTTCGGCTTCAGGATGACCTGGTATTGGTAATAGTGCTGCAGCCGGTTGGGGTTCTCGCCGTAGCGGCCGTCCTTCGGGCGGCGCGAGGGCTGCACATAGGCCGCCCGCCACGGCTTGGGGCCAAGCGCGCGCAACGTGGTGGCCGGGTGCAGGGTGCCCGCGCCGACCTCGACGTCGTACGGCTGCAGGATCGCGCAGCCCTGCCCCGCCCAAAAACGCTGCAAGGTCAGGATCACGTCCTGAAAGCAGGAAAGGCGCGCAGGCGCGCGCTCTGGCGTTTTCGGCGGTCGGGCCATGAGGCGCGCTGGGTACAGGCCCGGGCCGCGCCCGGCAAGCCTCACCAGGGGATGGCGGCGTCGCCGCGGAAAATCGCGTCCGCTTCCGGCGTGAATTTCGCGCCCGAGCCGTCGTGCAGATCGAGGCCCTTAAGCAGCGCCGGCTTGGCGCGCGCGCCCTTGCGCGCGCGGATCAGGATGCGCTTGGCGGGCTGATCGGCCCGCGGGCGCAGCGGATAGATTTCCACCCCGCCGAGCCGGCCCTCCAGCGCCGCCAGCAGCGCACCCAGATGCTCTGCCCGCTGGATCAGCGTCAGCGCCGCCCCGCCGGTGAGCCGGTTGGCCAGAGCCGCGATCCAAGCATCGATCGGCGCCTCCGTGAGATAGGCCGCGCGGCGGGCCGGATGCGGGGCCTGCGCCTCCCCTTCGTGATCGAAGGGCGGATTGCAGAACACGCCGTCGAACGTCTCGCCGGGGGTGAGCGCGTCACCCTCCTCCACGCGCACCCAAGCGTCCATGGCGTTGCGGGCGACGTTTTCGCGCGCCAGCGCGGCCATGGCCGCGTCACGCTCCACCCCCAGGAAATGCGCCTGCGGCCAGCGCGCCGCCGCCGCCAGCAGCGCCGCGCCCGCACCGCACCCCGCCTCCATCAAGCGCGCGCCCGCCGAGGCCTGCACGGCGGCGGCCAGCAGCATCGCATCCGCCCCGGCGCGATAGCCGTGAGCGGGCTGCCGCAGCCGCACGCGCCCGCCGAGGAACGCATCGTCCGTAAGGCTACTGCGTACATTGGAAGCGGATGTGCTGGATTCTGCGTCCATCTCGTGCCAACCGGAGGATGCGATGCGGCTCTTGGTCTGGGCGCTTCAGGCGGGACCCGCTGCTATCAATCATCGTCCGGCCCGCCGGCGCAACGAACCTTGAGGCGATGTCGCACAGCTGCAGTCCCACGCCTGAAAGAATTCGGCGAAGCCATGCCCCAGCCGGAATCTGAGGCCCAGCGTGCGCCCGCGGCGGGCGCGATGGACACGCTGATCCGTCTCGTCCGCGAGGATTTGCAGGCGGTGGACGCGATCATCCATGACCGGATGGCGAGCCCCGTCGGCCTCATTCCCAATCTCGCGGCCTACCTGATCGACGCTGGCGGCAAGCGCGTGCGCCCGGTGATCACGCTGGCCTCGGCGCGGCTGTTCGGCGGCGGCGGCGATCGCCCGCGCAAGCTCGCCGCCGCCGTGGAATTCATCCACACCGCCACGTTGCTGCATGACGACGTCGTGGACGTAAGCGCCCTGCGCCGCGGCAAAGCCCCGGCCAACCGCGTCTGGGGCAACGCCGCTAGCGTGCTGGTCGGCGATTTCCTGTTCGCGCGCGCGTTCAACCTGATGGTCGAAACCGGCGATCTCGCCGTGCTCGACGTTCTGGCGCGCGCCTCCAGCATCATCGCCGAGGGTGAGGTGATGCAGCTCGCAGCCGCCAACGACGCCGACACCGGCCGCGCGGCCTATTTCGACATCATCGAAGCCAAAACCGCTGCGCTGTTCGCCGCCGCCGCCCGGGTCGGCGCGCTGGCCGCCGGGCGCGCCGGCGACACGGCGGACGCGATGGCCGAATACGGCCGCCGCCTCGGCCTGGCGTTCCAGCTGGTCGACGATGCGCTCGATTACGGCGGCCGCGCCGCCACGATGGGCAAGAACACCGGCGACGATTTCCGCGAAGGCAAGATCACCCTGCCCGTCATCTTCGCCCGCGAGGCCGGCGATGCGGAAGAGCGCGCCTTCTGGCGGCGCGTCATGGGCGCGGGCGAAGGCCAAGGCGAAGGCGATTTCGAACATGCGGTGGCGCTGCTGCGCCGGCGCGATGCGAGC
>JBFWWB010000171.1:0-4315 GCA_050246435.1 Hyphomonadaceae bacterium | reverse complement strand
CGTCGGCGGCTTCTTCCGCTCGCTGCAATTCACCAGCCTCAACGGGTTGGCCTACGCCGAGATCGAGCACGCCCGGATGAGCCCCGCCTCGACGCTCTCCTCCATGAGCCAGCAGCTCACCCAATCGGTGGGCGTTGGCCTGGCGGCGGTGCTGCTCAACATTTCCATGCAGGTGCAGCACAGCACGCGCATCGACACCGCGGCCTTGGCGCCGGTGTTCGTGATCATCGGGCTGTTCACGATGCTGGGCCATTTCTGGTTCTACAGGCTTTCCCCGGAAGACGGCGCGGAGATGAGCGGGGCGACGGGCCGCGGCGGACGCGGCGCGCGCGCAGCGGCGGCGGAGTAGCGCCCTAAGCGTCCCCCGCGTGCTAGGATGTGCGCGACTCATGCCCATCCGCGTGCTGCCCCCCGAAGCGGTCAACCGCATCGCCGCCGGCGAAGTGATCGAGCGGCCGGCCGCGGTCGTGAAAGAGCTTGTGGAGAACGCGCTCGACGCAGGCGCACGCCAGATCACGGTCACTGCGGAGGCGGGGGGCTTGGGCCTCATCCGCGTGGAGGACGACGGCGGCGGCATCGCGCGCGAGGAATTGGCGCTGGCAGTGGAGCGCCACGCCACCTCCAAGCTCGCCCCCGCCGCGGACGGCGCGGTCGATCTGCTCAACATCGCCACGATGGGCTTCCGCGGCGAGGCGCTGCCCTCGATCGGTTCGGTCGCGCGGCTTAGCATTCTCTCGCGCGCGGCGGGCGCGGGCGAAGCGTGGGCGATCGCGGTGGAGGCCGGCGCGGTCAGTGCAGTACGACCCGCGGCTTTGCCGCGCGGCACGGTGATTGAGGCGCGCGATCTCTTCTTCGCCACCCCCGCGCGGCTCAAATTCATGAAATCCGAGCGCGCCGAAGCCGGCGCCATTGCGGAAGCGGTGAAGTGGATCGCAATGGCGCGCCCGGAGGCGGGCTTCACCTTGATCCTCGACGGCCGGCGTATGCTGCACTACGCGCCCGACGCCGCCGACCGCCGCCTCGCCGCCGTGCTGGGCGCGGATTTCCACGCCAACAGCGTCGCCATCGATCTGTCGCGCGGGGCCGCGCGGCTCACCGGCTATGCGGGCCTGCCCACCTTCCACCGCGGCGCACGCAGCCATCAGCATCTATTCGTCAACCGCCGTCCGGTGAAGGACCGCATGCTGTTGGGCGCGGTGCGCGGCGCTTATCAGGATCTGCTCGCGCGCGATCGCCATCCGGTGCTGGCGCTGTTCCTCGATCTGCCGGCGGAAGAGGTCGACGTGAACGTGCATCCAGCGAAAACGGAGGTGCGCTTCCGCGACGCGGCCGGCGTGCGCGGACTGATCGTCGGCGGCTTGAAGCATGCGTTGGCGGGCGCCGGCCATCGCGCGAGCACGTCGGCCGCCGAGCAGGCGTTGGCATTCGCGCGCCCGCGGGAAACAGCGCTCGCGCGGCAATGGACTTTGAACGAGGCCGTGCTCGCGGCGGCCGATTTCATCCTGCCGAGCGCGCGCGCAGAAACCGCCGCATATGAACCTCAGCCTGAGGCGTTCTTTGCGGCCGCGGGCCCGGCCGCGCTGGCGCAGCGCGCGGGCGAGGCGTTGATCCATCCCCTGGGCGCCGCGCGCGCGCAGGTGCACGAAACCTATATCGTCGCGCAGACCGAGGACGGCGTGGTGATCGTCGATCAGCACGCCGCGCACGAACGGCTCACCTACGAGAAGATGAAGGCGATGCTGGCCGATGGCGGTGTGGCGCGGCAGGCGCTGCTCGTGCCGGAAATCGTCACGCTCGATCCCGCCGAGGCCGAGCGCGTGCTGGCGCGCGCGGAAGAGCTGGCGGAGTTGGGGCTGGTGATCGAACCGTTCGGCGAGGGCTGTGTGCTGGTGCGCGAAACGCCGGCGCTGCTGGGGCACACCGATTGCGCCGGCCTGCTGCGCGACCTGGCTGACGATCTGGCCGAATTCGGCGCCGCCCACGCACTCAAGGAGCGGCTGGATGACGTCTGCTCGTCCATGGCGTGCCACGGCTCGGTGCGTGCGGGCCGGCGGCTCAGCGTAGACGAAATGAACGCGCTGCTGCGCGAAATGGAGCGCACGCCCTTCTCCGGCCAGTGCAATCACGGCAGGCCGACTTACGTCGAATTGAAGCTAGCCGATATCGAACGCCTGTTCGGCCGGCGCTGAGCCCCGTAAAATCACGCCATGGCGGACGTCTTCATCTCCTATGCGAGCGAAGATCGCGAGCGCGCGCGTCCGCTGGCGGCGGCGCTGGAGGCGCGCGGGCTTTCCGTGTGGTGGGATCGCGCGCTCGCCGGCGGGGAGGATTATGCGAACGCGATCCGCCGCGCGCTGGACGATGCGAAGGCCGTGGTGGTGCTGTGGTCACGCGCGTCGGTGTCGAGCCCGTGGGTGCGCGACGAGGCGGCCCGCGCGCGCGCCGGAAAGCGGCTGGCGCCGGTGCTGCTCGATCCGGTGGACATTCCCCCCGCCTTCGCCGCCGTGCAGACCGCCGATTTCACCGCCTGGCGCGGCGACGAGAACGCGCCCGAATTGATGCAGCTGCATGCAGCGCTCGCTGCGCGCCTCGCTGGGGAAGCGGGTGGCGGCAAGCACTGGCTCGCGCGTATCGCGGGGTGGCGCGTTTACCTCGCGATCATCGCCGCAGGGTTGGCGCTGCTGGCGGCGGGGACGCTGCAGGTGCGGCGGCTTTCCGCGCCGCCGGCTTACGCTACGATGGGAGAAGGTCCCGAGCAGCTGATGGCGCAGGTTTCGCGCGTCAGCCTGCCTGGCGAGGCGGCGGCCGAGGTCGCGCATGCGCTGCGCGCCCAGGTCGTCGCAGCGGCGGCGCCCGCCACGCTCGCGGAAGCCGCCGGCGATACGTTCGAGGATGCGGCGGCTGCGCTGTTGCAAACGCCCGACGCCGGCGCGCGCGCCGCGATCGTGCAGGCTGCTTATCCGCAAACGCGGGATACGGGGCTTGAAACGTTGTGGGCGCAGGCGCAGCGCAACGGGCCTTCGGCCGCCGCCCTCTATCGCGCGTTTGGCGCGGTGGCCGTCGCCGCCGGCGCGCCGGATGCGCGCGCTGCGCTTGAGCGCGCGCGCGACGCCAATCCGCAGGACCGCCGGGTGTGGCGGATGCTCGCCTTTGCGTACGCACGCGGCGGCGAGGATGAGGCCGCGCGCGGGGCGCGGCTGGTGGCGGACGGGCTGGAGGCCGGCGCCGCCGGCGACGCTGATGCGGCGGCGGCCGCGCTGCAACGCGCGCTCGCCGTGCTGAAGCGCCCGCAGGCGCGCGCCTTCGTACTGGGCCAGCTGGGCGACGACGCCGCCAAGCGCGACGATTGGGACGCGGCGGAGGCGCGCTACCGCCAAGCGGTGGCCGTGCGCGGCGAGATCAAGGACTTCGGCGGCTTGGCGATCGACGCGGCGAAGCTGGCGCGCGCGCAGGTGCAGCAAGGCGAGGCGGAGGCCGCATGCGCCAGCTTGCGCCAGGCCGCCGCGCGTGGGGCGGAGACGGCGCCGGGGCAAGTCGCTGAAGCGTGTGGCCCGCGCTAGACGGGCGTAAGGAACAGGGCTTTCGCTGCACCGTACGCGCGCTCGTCTTGCAGGGTGAAGCCGGGGTGCGCGGGGGTTTCGTCCGCGCCGCACTCGAACGTGATGAGCGCGTCCGGTGTGATCCAGCCGCCCTCGCGCAGCCGCTGCAGGGCGATTTCGCCCAGGCCCTGGCCGTAGGGAGGATCGAGGAAAGCGAGATCGAACGGCGCATCGAGCCCGGCGGGGCGCAGGCCCAAGTTGCATGCGTCGCGGCGGTGTACGCGCGTTTGGGCGAAGAGGCCCAGCGCTTCGATGTTCGCGCGGATCGCGCCGCGCGCGGCGGCGTCTGTCTCGACGAACAGCGCGAACGCCGCCCCGCGCGACAACGCCTCAAGGCCCATTGCGCCTGAGCCCGCAAACAGATCGATCACGCGTCGGCCCTCGAGTCCGGGAGACCAGGGCGCATGCGCCAGGATGTTGAACACTGCTTCGCGGGCGCGATCGGCGGTTGGACGCGTGGCCCGGCCTGACGGCGCTTCGATCCCGCGCCCCTTGAACGTTCCCGCGATGATCCGCATCGGCCCCACATGCCCGCCACCCGCCGCCAGGCGCAAGCGTCACGATGGTGCGAGGCCCTTGACCCCGGGCGCGGCGGCGGAGAAACCACGCCGCCCGCTCGGGGTTCGCGGGGGAGCGCCGCCTTTGGATCATCTGTTCAGCGACGTCGCCGCCCTGGTGCAGGTGATCCTGATCGATCTCGCCCTTGCGGGCGATAA
>JBFWWB010000170.1:0-4341 GCA_050246435.1 Hyphomonadaceae bacterium | reverse complement strand
GGTATATTGCGCGTTCCGGTACGCCAAGACGCCGGAGCGGGCGGCCGTCCCGGCCTAATCGCTGATCGCGCCGCGCCGGCCGCCGCCGCAGAGAATAGATTCGCCGTTGATCGCCGCGCACAGCGGCGACGCCAGCATCACCACGAATGCCGCCAGCTCGCGCGCATGAACGACGCGGCCGATATTGTTC
Organism: Hyphomonadaceae bacterium; assembly: GCA_050246435.1. Classification (GTDB taxonomy): domain Bacteria; phylum Pseudomonadota; class Alphaproteobacteria; order Caulobacterales; family Aquidulcibacteraceae; genus JAKFWI01. The sequence goes on along the minus strand of JBFWWB010000170.1, from coordinate 4,151 downwards.
GTTTCGATCGCGCGCTGCTCCAGCATCGCGCTCGACCGCTCAGTGGCGGTGTAACCAGGATGCACGGTGTTCACCGTCACGCCCTTCGGACCCAGCTCGTCAGCGAGGTTGGCGGCGAAGGCGCTGATCGCGGCGTTCCGCATCGACGCGACGGTGTTGTAAGTGCGCCGCGCGGCGAAACCGCCGATATTGATGATGCGGCCCCAGCCGTTCGCCAGCATCTGCGGCGCGACGGCCTGCGACACGCGCAGGTAGCCCGCGACCTTCACGTTCAGATCGTTCATCAGCCGCTCGCTCGACATGTTGGGGAACGAGCCGCCCCCGCCGCCGACCGCGGCGGCATTGTTGATCAGGATGTCGACGCCGCCGAGCGCCGTGGCCGCATCGCGCGCCAGTGCAGCGACAGAGGCGTCATCGCCGGTATCGGCCGCGATCGGGATGACGTTGCGCCCGCTGGCCCGCGCAATCCTGGACGCCGTCGCCTCCAGCGCCTCCACGCCGCGCGCGGCGAGCACGAGATCGACGCCCTCGGCGGCCAGCGCTTCCGCAATCGCCATGCCGATGCCGCGGCTCGCGCCCGTGACGATCGCGCGCTTGCCCTCAAGCTTCAGTTCCACCGACAGCCCCGCTTCAAATGCGCAAAGTATGGGGCGACGAAAGCCACGGGGCGGCCGCGGAATCAAGCCTCGGCAGCCGCCTCGTCCCGCTTTTCAGCGCACGGAAATTTCAGCGCATCGCGTAGGGCGCGACCCCGCTCTGCGCGAGTGGGCGCGCATCGCCGCCGCTGAGCCCCGCGGGGCTGCCGTCCGCGCGCCAGCAGGCCGCGCCCAACAGCAGCCCGGTGGCGGGATCCACCTGCACGCCGTTCATGCCCCCGGCGTTGCGCTGGATCGGCACGACCTTGTGGCCCAGCGCTTCGAGTTCGCTGCGCTGCGCGGGCGGCACTTCCTCCTCCACCTCGATCGGGCCGCCGGCGCACCAGATGCGCGGCGCCTCGACCGATTCCTGCAAATTCATCCCGTGATCGATTACATTGATGATGCCCTGCAGCACTGTGGGGAAAATGCGCAGCCCCCCCGGCGTGCCGATCGCGAACACCGGCTTGCCGGCCTTCTGTACAATGGTGGCTGCAGTGGCGGTCAGCATGCGCTTATGCGGGCCCGGCGAGTTCGGCAGATTCGGCCGCGGATCGAACAGCGTCATGTTGTTGTTGAGCAGCAGGCCCGTACCCGGCACCGTGACGCAGCAGCCGAACAGATTGTTCAATGTCTGCGTCATCGTCAGCGTTTCGCCATCTCCCAGCATCACGGTGAGGTGCGTCGTGTTCTTGCTTTCGCGCCACTCGGGGAATTCGGCGGCCGTGTACTTGCCGGCCTTGCCGAGATCGATCTCCTTGGCGCGCTTCTTCGCGTAATCCTTGTCGAGCAGGTGCGATTGCGGGAAAGAAATGAATTCGGGATCGCCCAGATATTTGGCGCGGTCCGCGTACATGATTTTCAGCACCTCGGTCAGCAGGTGCCAGTAGCGCGCGGTGCCGAAGCCGAGACTGGCGACGTCGAAATTCTCCAGAATGTTGAGGCCCAGCTGGTTCAGGATTCCCCCGCCGCTGGAAGGCGGCGTGCCGGCGATGTCGTAGCCGCGATACGTGCCCAGGATCGGCTCGCGCATGCGCACGTCGTACGCGGCGAGATCTTCCTTGGTGATGAGGCCGCCATTGGCCTGCTGATCACGCACCAGCGCATCGCCGAGGGGGCCGCGGTAGAGCGCGTCCGGCCCGTCCTTCGCGATGAGGCGCAGCGAATCCGCTGCCTCCTTGTTGACGAGCCGCCAGCCCAAAGCGGGAACCTTGCCGCCCGGCAGATAGGTCTTCGCGGTTTCCGGAAAGCGCGCGATATCCTTCGCGGCCGAAGCGATGCACTCGATCAGGTACGGGCTGGCGGGAAAGCCGTGCTCGGCGAAGGCGATCGCCGGGCCCATCACCTGCGCGATCGGCAAGCGGCCCTTCAGCTGATGCAGCCGCCACCAGCCCATGAGATTGCCCGGCACGCCGGCGGCCAGATGACCCACCTCGTTGGCGCGATCCTTCACCGCGACGGGACCGTTCTCCGGCGCCAGCGTGTACATGTCCTGGTGCGCGCGCGAGGGGCCGGTGGCGTAATTGTCGATCACCGTGAATTCGCCGTTGGCGCTGCGGTGCACGATATAGCCGCCGCCGAGCGGCCCGATCATCATCGGCTCCACCACCGTCAAGGTGAATGCTGCGGCCACCGCCGCATCCGCCGCCGAACCGCCCGCGGCGATGATGCTGACCGCCACCGAGGACGCGATCGGATGATTGGTGGAGACAACGCCCTTCGACGCATAGACCGGCTGTTTCGACGTTTCGCGCATTTCCCCGTCTCCTTTAATTTATGCGTGTTTCAGCGCAGGAATTCTTTGAGCAGCTGCGTCAGCTCGGCCGGGCGCTGCGTGGGCACCTGGTGGCCCGTATCCGCCAGCACCACCTTGCGGCTGCCTTTGATCTCCGCGTTCATGAGATCACGGCCCTCCGGCGAAGGAAAGATGAGGTCCTGCTCGCCGAACACCATCAGGGTCTGCGCCTTGATGTGCTTCAGCTTGCGATGCAGGAAATAGCGCCGGCGCATGTCCATGTCGCGGAACATCTCGCCGAGCTTCAGATAGGCGTCGACCGCGCCGGGGGTCGCGATGATGCGCTCGCGCGCTTCAATCAGCTCGGCGCGCAAATCCGGATCGCTCGGCACATCGAAGGATTCGAGATCGGCGCGCGAGGACGGCTTGAAATCCGCCAGATTGGGCGGCGGCGCGATATTGAGGCCGGCGTTGGCGACGAAGACGAGCTTGTTCACCCGCTCCGGGCTTTCATACGCCAGCGTGCCCGCCACCCAGCCGCCCAGCGAATGGCCGACGATGTTGGTCTTCTCGTAGCCCAGCGCGTCCTGCAGTTCGCGCACATGATCGACGAGGAAGCCGAATTCATAGCGGTAGACCGGGCGATCGGCCGAGCCCCAGCCCAGCTGATCGAGCGCATGCACATGCGTGACCGCGCCCAGGCCGTGCTTGATGCAGGGGAACCAATCCTCCCCGGCGGAAGTGAAGGCCGCGCCGTGCAGGAAGATGGTTGGATAGCCTGATCCGGCTTCGTAGAAATGCGCCTTGTTGCTGGCGAGCGCGATGGTGCGCTCCTTCACCTGATCCCGCACCTTCGCCATGCACGCCCCCTGTCCGCGGCCGAGGCGCGCGGGAATTGATTGTCCGCCCAAAGCGCGCGGCGAGCGCTTGGGCGCTCGCCGCGGCTTCTACCATGACCCGAAAGCTGCGTCTCAGGCGGCTTGTTTCGGGTTGATCATGAAGGTTTTCGAGGAATTGAAGATCCACGTCGTCAGCATGCCGGTCTCGGCAGTCGACGGCTTCATCTTCAGTTCGTTCATCGCGCCGGCGAGACACATCCAATTGAGGACTTCCTGCTGGCCGCTATCCTCGATCGCAGCGGCGGGATAGTTCCGCCACGTCTGGTAATCGCCATCACGGAGGGCGTTGTAAAGCTTCCGGTCTGCCGGGGTATCCGGCCACAGGAAATAGTTTTTCTCCGTGAGGAAGGCGTGCGACCAGCCCGACGAGGCGAGGATCGCCACGCGATAGGGCGAGTCCTTCAGGAAGCGCGCGATCGAACCGCCCATGTCGAACAGGCGCTTCGGCGTCGGCGCCGGGGGGTCGAGCTCATCCGCCGACAGTACGCGATCGAGGCTCGGCCCGCCGCCGCGCTGCGAAATCACGCGCCGGCCGTAGCAATTAATCGCCACCGGCAGGATCGGGTACGGGAAGCCTACGCGATTGTAGTCAAGATACATGATTGCGTTCGCGAACGCGTGACCCAGATTGTGATGCAGTGGCTTGTATGCGTAGGCGCAATCGAAGCCGTCTTCCAGCAGGTGCGTCGCCATCTGGCGGCCGACTTTCGGCACGCCTTGCAAGGTGAACGTCTTTTCCACCGACTCGCCCCAGATGTTGTTGGGCGGGGAATGGAATTCGAACTTGTCGTATGCGTTCACGCAGTAGGGCGGGATGATGTCTTCCCGGAAATTCTCGTACTGGTCGTCGCCCCAGATGAGAACGAAATCCGGCTTGAACGC
>JBFWWB010000169.1:0-4347 GCA_050246435.1 Hyphomonadaceae bacterium | reverse complement strand
ACCCGGCCCTTGCGGCGCACGATGCGCGAAGCGCGGTGGCGCGCTTTCAGCGACTTGAGGGAGCTTTTTACTTTCATCGGCGGGGCGCGCTTTCGGGCTCGGATGCGAGCGCGGGTGCATAAGGAGCGGGGCGCAAGCTGTCAACCAGCGCGCGTCAGAGGCGTTTGGGCGGCGCAAATTCCTCAAGCGCCGCTTCGGGTTGCCCCTGGCTGCGGCGCACCCTAGACCGGACGCATGGAGCGACCTGACAAGCGCCGCCCCGCGCGGCTCGCGGCGCTGGCCGCCATCACCCTTGCCATCGCCGCCGCAGGCGCGCTCGCCTGGCGGACGGCCGGCGCGCAGACCGCAGGCCCCGCCATCGGCGCGGCCGCTCCGCTCGTGTTCACGCCCTCCGGCGACGCCGGTTTCGACGCGTGGCGCATCGATTTCGCCCGCCGCGCGATCGCCGCGGGGCGCCGCCAGGCCACCGTTTTCCAACTCCTTGAAGGTCTGACGCCCGAGCCGCGCAGCATCCAGGCCGATCAGAACCAGGCCGAATTCATCCGCCCTCCGTGGGATTATATCCAGTCCGCTGTTTCGCCCCGGCGCGTCGGCGACGGGCTGACCAAGCGGGCCGAAAACGCCCAGCTCTTCGGCGCGATCCAGCAGCGCTACGGCGTCGATGCCGACATCGTGGCGGGCATCTGGGCGGTGGAGACGAATTACGGGCAGGTGACGTTGGGCTACGACGCTCCGCGGGCCATCGCCACGCTGGCCTACGATCCCCGTCGGCGCGCGCAGTTTGAGGGCTATCTGCTGGCGCTGATCGAGATGGTGGAGCGCGGTTACGCCGGCCCTCAGGAGATGCGCTCCTCCTGGGCCGGCGCGATGGGTCAGCCGCAATTCATGCCGGATGTGTATCTGACTAGCGCCGTGGATTGGGACGGCGACGGTCGGCGCGACATCTGGACCAACACTGGCGACGTGTTGGCCTCGATCGCGAATTACCTGGCCGAGCGCGGCTGGCGGCCGGGCGGGGCCGTCTTTGAGGAGGCGCAGCTGCCGGCCGGCTTCGATTACGCGCTGGCCGATGGCGGCAAGAAGCCGCTTTCGGAATGGGCGCGCCTCGGCGTGCGCCGGGTCGACGGCTCGCCCTTCGCCCCTAGCGAGGAGGCCGCAGAGGTGTTTTTGCCGGCGGGCGCGCAAGGGCCGGCGCTGCTGCTCTACGCGAATTTCGACGTCATCAAACGCTACAACAATTCAGACCGCTACGCCCTGGCCGTGGCGCTGCTGGCGCGCGCCTTCGAGGGGCGCAGCCCGGGCTTCGTGCGCCCCTGGCCGACAGAGATCGGCGCGTTGCGGCGCGATGAGATGGTCGAGCTGCAGGGGTTGTTGAACCGGCTCGGCTATCCCGCGGGCGTCGCGGATGGGATGTTCGGCTCGGGTACGCGGCGGGCTGTGCGGCAGTTCCAGCTTTCCCGCAACGATCCGGCTGACGGTTACCCCACGCCGGCGCTGCTGGCCCAGGTGCGCGCCGCGGCTGGCGTCCCCGCACCGCCGGCGGGCGATCCCGCGCCCTCCCGCCCCGACGCGCTCGCCGCCCAGCGGGCCGCCGCCGGCGCGCTTGGCCCTGCCGGCGTGCGTGAATTGCAGCGGGTGCTGTCGCGCCTGGGCCACCCGATCGGGACGCCCAACGGGCAGGTGGGGCCGCGCACGCGCGCCGCCATCCAGGCCGAGGAGCGCCGCCTGGGTCTCTCGCCCACCGGGAAGGCCAACACGTTCATTCTGCGCCAGGCCAAGCAGCGCTTGGCCCGCCGCCGATAGGCGTAAAAACAACAACGGAAACGACGCGTTAAGGCTGACGCCCCATAACCTCGTCGCGAGGGGTGCGCGCCTTGGTCCAGATTATCGGCATTGTCGTCGTGTTCGCCATGGTGTTCGGCGGCTACATGCTGGCCGGCGGGCACATGGAAGTGATCCTGCACGCGCTGCCCCACGAGATGATCGTGATCGGCGGGGCGGCGGTGGGCCAGCTGTTGATCGCCAACGATCTGGGCACCGTGAAGGGGCTCGCGGGCGATTTCGGCAAGCTGATGTCGGGCCCGAAATGGAAGAAGCAGGATTACCAGGACCTGCTGTCACTCTTGTTCGCGCTCACCAAGCTGGTGAAGGCCAAGGGCGTCGTGGCGCTCGAGCCGCACATCGAAAAGCCCGAAGAAAGCAAGATTTTCCAGCGCTATCCGAAAATCCTGAAGGATCATTTCGCCGTCGACTTCATCTGCGACACGTTCCGGATGACGACGATGAATCTCGACGATCCCCACCAGGTCGAAGACGCGATGGAGCGCCAGATCGAGAAGCACCATCACGAGGTCGTCCGCCCGGCCCACGCGCTGCAATCCATGGCCGACGCGCTGCCCGCGCTCGGCATCGTGGCCGCCGTGCTCGGCATCATCAAGACCATGGGCTCGATCAACGAGCCGCCTGAAAAGCTCGGCATGATGATCGGCTCGGCCCTGGTCGGCACGTTCATGGGGGTGTTTCTGGCCTACGGCTTCGTCGGCCCGTTCGCCACGCGCCTCAACGCCATCCACGAGGAAGAGGCCCGCTTCTACGCCATCATCAAGGCGGTGATGGTGGCCCACCTCCACGGCAACGCCGCCCAGATTTCCGTCGAGATCGGCCGCGGCGGCGTGCCCAGCGCGCTGCAGCCTAGCTTCGCCCAGCTGGAAGAGGCGGTGGCGCAGGCGACGGCCGAAGCCGCCTAAAAGCGCCGGTGGGCGCTCTCTAAATCGGCGGCTTTGCGCTCTTGCGTGGTATTGCGCCGTCTCCTATTGCTCGCGCTCGGCGCCAGAGATTCGACGCCGGGACGAGAGGATATATCCATGACCAATCGCAAACTGGGCCTCGCGGCCCTGCTCGCGGCCGCCGTGACGTTCGGTGTTGCTGCTTGCGGCCCGAAGCCGGCTGAAGAAGCCGCTCCCCCGGCCGAAACGACCGAACCCGCGCCGCCGGCGCCGGAAATGTCGGCTGCGCCGCCGGTCGATTCCACGATGCCGTCGGCCATGCCGTCGGCCGCGGCCTCGACGACGCCGTAATCCGGCGCTTCGGTTCGAAGCGATTGAACGGGCCGCCTTCGGGCGGCCCGTTTTGATTCCAGACCATCCCTTCGGGCAGGATCGCAGCGATGCCCCGCTTGCCGGCCTTGCCCGACCTCGACTGGACCGAAGACGGTCAGCCCCGCGCGCGGGCGTATGACGACGTTTATTTCTCGAAGGCCGGCGGTCTGGCGGAGGCGCGCGCTGTGTTCCTCGCCGGTTGCGGCTTGCCGGAAGCCTGGGCTGGCCGCGCACGCTTCGCGATCGGCGAGCTGGGCTTCGGGGCTGGGTTGAACGCGCTCGCCGTATGGGACGCCTGGCGGCGCACGCGCCCGCCGGGCGGCATGCTGCATTTCACCTCCGTCGAAGCGTTCCCGTTGCCGCGCGAAGCCGCCGCCCGCGCCCTGGGCGCTTTCCCGGAAATCGCCGATCTGGCGGTCCGGCTATTGGCGGCGTGGCCGGTGCGCGCGCCCGCGCCGCAGCGACTATGGTTTCCAGAAGACGGCTTCGCGCTGACCGTGCAGATCGGGGAGGCGTGCGGCGTGCTCGCCGGCATGACGGGCGCGTTCGACGCCTGGTTCCTCGACGGGTTCGCGCCGGCGCGCAACGAAGCAATGTGGCGCCCGGAGCTGTTCTCGCGGGTCGCCGCACTTTCCGCGCCCGGCGCGCGCGCGGCGACCTATTCGGTGGCCGGCGGCGTGCGCCGCGGCCTCGAAGCGGCGGGTTTCGCCGTTGAAAAGCGCGCGGGCTTCGCCGCCAAGCGCGAACGGCTGGAGGCGCGTCTCGCGAAACCGCCAGCGGCGCCTGCGCCGCTCCATCCTTATGCGTCGCGCATGCCGGCGCGCGCGGTGATCATCGGCGGCGGGATCGCTGGGGCCTGCCTCGCGCACGCGTTTGCGCGCCGCGGAACCGCTGTCATGCTGTTGGAGGCGGAGGATTTGGGTGCGGGCGCCTCCGGCGCGCCGGCGGCGTTGGTGATGCCGCGGCTGGAGCGCGGCGCGGCGCCGCTCGGCCGGTTGCATCTCGCCGCCTACCTCGAAGCGGTGCGGCTGTACGAAAGCCTCGGCGCGTTCTCCGCGATCGGCGTGGAGCAGGGGCCCGCGAACGCGCGCGAGCGCGAAACTTTCGCCAGCCTCGCGGCGGATCCGCCGCTGCCGGAAGACTGGCTGCGCGCGCAGCCGGACGGGGTGCTCCATCCGCGCGCCGGGCTCGTCGCGCCGGCCGCCGCCCTCGCCCCGATGACCCGCGCAGCGGAAATCCGCCGTGGCGC
>JBFWWB010000168.1:0-4400 GCA_050246435.1 Hyphomonadaceae bacterium | reverse complement strand
TCCGCGGCCGGCGCTTCACCAACGCCCACGAGACCATGATCTGGTGCGCCTAGGACAAAGAAGCGCGCTACACCTTCAACTACGACGCCATGAAGGCGCTGAACGACGACCTGCAGATGCGCAGCGACTGGCTGATCCCGATCTGCGGCGGGCCTGAGCGGCTGAAGTCCGAGGACGGCAAGAAGGCGCATCCGACCCAGAAGCCGGAAGCGCTGCTGCACCGCGTGATCCTGGCGGCGACCAGGCCCGGCGCCGTGGTGCTCGATCCCTTCTTCGGCACCGGCACGACCGGCGCGGTGGCCAAGCGGCTGGGGCGGCGCTGGATCGGGCTGGAGCGCGACCCCCGCTACATCGCCGCGGCGCGCGAACGGCTGTCCAAGGTGGTGCCGGTCGCCGACCCGGAGGCGGTGACGACGCCGTCGAAGCGGGAGGAGCCGCGCATCCCCTTCGGCTGGCTGGTGGAACGGGGCATGCTGGAGCCCGGCACCGTGCTGGTCAGCCCGAACCAGCGCTGGAGCGCCAAGGTGCGCGCCGACGGCACCCTCATCACCGCCGACTTCAAGGGCTCGATCCACAAGGTCGGCGCCCATGTCCAGGGCGCGCCGTCCTGCAACGGCTGGCAGTTCTGGTGCCTCCCCGTGGACGGCAAGCTGGTGCCAATCGACGTGTTCCGTCAGAAGCTGCGGGCGGAGATGGGCTGATCTAGCGGGAGCCAGAGTTCCGGGTCGCAAACTCGACGTCGGCCACCCTGGGCCACCGCTTCAATGGGGAGAAATCCACCTTCCAGACGTCGAGCTCCAGCAGCTCGCCCGCTTCGTCCACCTACAGCGCGACGCTGACCAGGACTCCGCCCTCGTCGAGAAAGGTGCCCTCCGCCAGCACCGCGCCGAATCTGCGAGCGCGGGAGATGTCGCCGACAAAGGGCAGGCTCCCCATGCCGCCGTCATCCATCCCTCTTACGAGGCGGTCCTCCAGGCCACTTGCCAGGCCTTGACTTGTGGCGGCGCTCGCGATCAGCGCGGCAATCAGCTCACGCTCTTCTGCGCGCAGCAGACGGGCCGATGCCGCAGAGGATGGCGACCGCAAGACAACCTCTCTGTCGCCGCGGGAATTGTGCTGTCGATGCGCTTCGGGCGGGATCAGCCGGCTGCGTGCAAAGCGCCCCGCAGCGCCTCTGCGAGGTGTCGAGCAACGGCCGTCTGTTCACGTCGGGCGAGAGCCCCCAGTCGATCCGCTTCCGCGGCTTCGATGGTCGCGATTTTTGCCGTCCTGACCATCGAGGGTGCCGGGAGGCCAGCCTCCCGAAAACCCACGATGTCCACGTCGCCGGGCCAGCGCCGATTCTCCGCACTCGTGATCATGAGCACCCAGAGCATGCCCGGCGGCCCCACCACCGCGTCGGACGATACGACCAGCGCGGGGCGATGCTGCAGGATGGGACGCGCAGTGTAGGGAAACGGGACCCGGACGATGTCCCAGACGTCAAAGCTTGGCATAGGCGCGGCTGTCCGCCTCGGACGACCACTCGCTGAAACTCCCGAACGGATCGTCCACCGGCTGCACCTTTGCCTTGGTGATGATCACGCGGTCGCCTTCGATCACGTAGGCGATCTCGTCGCCTTCAGCGAGCCGAAGCGCGGCTCGCACCGCCTGGGGGATCGTCGTCTGCGCCTTGCTGGTCAGCTTGCTGGTGATCATTTTCTGGTCACGTAAGGAATTTCCTTACCATACGCCGGACCGTGGCTCCTAGTCAACCGCCCTGGTCAATCGTCACCGCATGCCTCGCCACCTTCTTCATCACCGTCGGCAGGGCGTAGTCGGACAATCGGTCGACCGGACACCACAGGCCGCCCGCGTCGCCGTTCGCCGCGTCCTCGGCGGTCGCGACGCTCAGTTCCAGCGCGAAATGGGTGAAGACGTGGCCGACCGTGCCGTCAAGGAGGCGCCAGCGTCCCTTCACTGGCGCGGCTGACCGCGCCTCGGCCAAGCTCCAGGGTTCGCCGCCCCACTCGGTCGAGGGCACCTCCATCATGCCGCCGAGCAGGCCCTTTTCGGGACGCCGGCGCAGCAGCACCAATCCGTCGCCGCGCCGGGCCCAGAAGGCGATGCCGTAGCGGACGGGGCGCGCCGACTTGGGCGTCTTGGCCGGGAGCCGCTCCGGTATGCCCGCTTCCCTCGCCGCGCAGGCGTTCGCCCACGGGCAGAGCATGCAGCGCGGGCCGCGCGGCGTGCACACCGTGGCGCCGAGATCCATGACCGCCTGGGCATAGTCGCCGGCACGCGATGCCGGCGTGATCTCCGATGCCAGCGCATGCAGCTCGGGCTTCGCGGCGGGGAGCGGCGTCATGACGTTGCGCAGCCGCGCGATCACCCGCTCCACATTGCCGTCCATCGCGGTCGCCGGGACGTCGAAGACGATGGCAGCGATGGCCGCCGCGGTGTACGGCCCGATGCCGGGCAGAGCGCGCAGGCCCTCCTCGTCGCCCGGGAAGCGCCCGCCGAGTGCCGTCGCCACGCGCCTGGCGCAGGCATGCAGGTTGCGCGCCCTCGCGTAGTAGCCGAGTCCGGCCCAGGCGTGCAGCACCTCGTCGAGATCGGCGTCGGCCAGGGCCTGCACGCTCGGCCAGCGCTCGATGAACCTGCGGAAATACGGACCGACCGTCGCCACCGTGGTCTGCTGCAGCATGATCTCGCTGAGCCAGACGCGATAGGGATCGGCGCGCGTCCCCGGCGCGGCGCGCCACGGCAGGGTGCGGCGATGGCGGTCGTACCAGGCGAGCAGCGCGGCGGCGAGGGCCGGCGGCCGCGCACGGCGATGGAGCGTGGTCATTTGGAGCGCGGGCATGGCGGCGGCTACAATGCGCCGATGGCCAGGAAGCAGGCAACGCCCGAGCATGCCGGCGCCGCAAAGACCGACGCGCCGCCGCGCAAGGGCGGCGTGCGCCATCTCGCGGCGCTGCTGCCGCGGCTTACCAGGACCGCGCTCGGCAAGCGCGGCTTCGCCGAGGGCGGCATCGTCGCCGACTGGCCGGCGATCGTCGGGCCGGAGCTGGCGGCGATGAGCCTGCCGGAACGGCTGTCCTTCCCCCAGGGCGCGCGCGGCGACGGCACGCTCCAGGTCCGCGCCGCCGGGGCCATGGCGCTGGAGCTGCAGCATCTGGAGCCGGTGCTGATCGAGCGCATCAACGGCTATTTCGGCTACCGCGCGGTGGCGCGGCTGAAGATCCGCCAGGGGCCGGTGCCGCGCCAGCGTCGCCGCCGGGAGGTGGCGCCGCCCGATCCGGCCGCAGCGCGCGCCGTGGACGATGCGGTGGCGCCGGTCGAGGACCCGGCGCTGCGGGCCGCGCTGGCCGGATTCGGGCGGGCATTGCGCGGCAGCAAGAGCTGAACGCGCCGCGCGCGAGCGACAGGGTCATTGCGCCGGCCCGCGAATCCTGCCACATAGCGGCCATATTGGCCGCCAATGCTCGGCCGTCCCCACGCCGTGCAGGAGGGTTCCCCCTTGCGCAAGCTTTCCATCGCCGCCGGCATCCTGTTGATCCTGGCCGCCGCCGCCGGACTCGCGTTCCAGCAATGGCGCGGCGCCGGTGAGCCCGCGCAGACCGTCGCCGACGCGACGCCGCAGATGTCGCCGGACGAGGTGGCCAAGGACGAGATGCTGCTCGCCGCCGCCGACCAGCCGCAGATCAGCCCCGACGACCGCATCCTGGGCAGCGCCGACGCGCCGATCACCATCATCGAGTACGCCTCGCTGACCTGCCCGCATTGCGCGGCCTTCGCCACCCAGACCCTGCCGCAGGTCAAGTCCGCTTATATCGACCAGGGGCTGGCGCGCTTGGTCTATCGCGACTTCCCGCTCGACCGCGTGGCGCTCAAGGGCTCGCTGCTCGCGCGCTGCGTGCCGAACGAACGCTACTTCGCCATGATCGACGTGCTGTTCCACAGCCAGGGGGAGTGGGCGCGGGCCGACGATCCGGTGGCGGCGCTGGCGCAGATCGGCCGCACCGCCGGGCTCGACCAGGCGACCATCGACAAGTGCCTGAACGACGAGGCGGAAACCGACAAGATCATCGCCGAGATCCAGGCGGCGCAGGACGAGTTCCAGATCGACTCGACCCCGACGCTGATCATCAACGGCGTGAAGCATCCGGGCGCGCTGAGCTTCGAGCAGCTTGAGACGATCTTCAAGGATCTGCTGCCGAAGTCATGATCGGCCGCGCCGGAACAGTCTGAGACCCTGCGGGGGAAGGGTTTGGTTCAGTTCACGAAACTGCGGCTGAGCGGGTTCAAGTCGTTCGTCGATTCGACCGAGCTGCTGATCGAGCCGGGCATGACCGGCATCGTCGGCCCGAACGGCTGCGGCAAGTCGAACCTGGTCGAGGCCTTGCGCTGGGTGATGG
>JBFWWB010000167.1:0-4467 GCA_050246435.1 Hyphomonadaceae bacterium | reverse complement strand
GCGCCCGGCTTTGCCGCCGAGGCTGATCACCATGCCGCGCGCGACCTCCGCGAAGGGCGTGAAGCGGCGCACGCGCCGGCCGTCAAACGTTTCTGCGAGCGCTTCGGGCGAAAGATAGAGGGCGTCAGGCTGAGGCGCGCGAAAAGGCGTGGCGCCGCGCGCCAGCGGCGCGGCGCGGCGCGCCTCGAAATGTTCCTTTGCTTGATCGTAGCGCTCCTTGCAAGATTCCTCCGCCAGATGCTCGAGGCCGATAAGCGCCTCCGGCCCAATATAGTCGAGCACCGTTTCCAAGCGCTCGTAGAAGAACGGCAGCCACTGCTCCATGCCCTGGCGGCGCATGTGCGCTGTGACGGAATCGTACATCGGGTCCGCCGCCACGCCGAAGGAATCGACGAACTTGGCGCGGAAGCGCCGCACGCTCTCGTCGTCCATCAGGATTTCACTGACGGGCGTGAGGTCGGCGCGCTTCAGTTGCGCGGTGGAGCGCTGCGTTTCGGGATCGAACGCGCGGATGGACTCAAGCTGGTCGCCGAAAAAGTCGAATCGGATCGGGGCCGCCGCGCCGGGAGGAAACACATCCGTCACGCCGCCGCGGACGGCGTAATCGCCCGGCGCGCGCACGGTGCCGGCGCGGGCATAGCCGTTCACCTGCAGATAGGTTTCCAGCGCCTCGGAATCGACGATCTCGCCGACCGCCGCGGAGAAAGACGCCGGCGCCAGCCGCGCCCGGGGCGCGGCGCGCTGGGTGACGGCGGAAGCCGTGGCGATCACCAGCAGCGCCGCCTCGCCCGCCTTTCGCCGCGCCAGGCGCGAAAGCACCGCGCTGCGCTGCGCCGCCACCGCCGGCGTGGGCGAGATGCGGTCGAACGGGAGATTGTCCCAACCCGGCAGGCGGATGATCTCAAGCTCCGGCGTGAAGAAGGCGACGGCGGCCTCGGCCGCCGCAGCCCGCCCTTCGTCGCGCGTGACGAACAACCCCGCCCCGCCCCGCAGCCGCAGTGCCGCGGCGAACGCAATGGCGTCCAGCCCGTCCGGCGTTTCAGCCGCCAGCACAGCGCCTTCGGCGCGCGCAAGCTCCTGCAGGCGCGCGGGCGGCACTGGAAACAGCGCGCTCAAAGCGGGGCGCCCTCAGGTCCATGCAGCGCGCGCAGGCGCGCCATGAGCGCTCCGGCCCAGGCTGCGGGCGGAGGCTCGGCCGCTACGATCCAGCCATAGACGTCCGCATCCGGCGCATCGAGCAGACGCTCGAACTCCGCCAGCTCCGCGTCGTTCAACTTATCCACATGCTCGTCAGCGAACTTCCCGAGGATCAGGTCGATTTCCAGGAAGCCGCGCCGCCAGGCGCGGAAGACGATGCGTTTGCGGCGAGGATCCATCCGGCGTCCGGGGTTGCGAGGGGCGGCGCTATAGACCAAGTCTCGCGCTCTGTCAGTGCGGCCTATCTGTGTCGAGCGTATCTCCCAATCAAGCGCCTGAAAGACGGCTCGCGGCGCTGCTTGCGCCGGCGCCGGCGTTGCGCGGGGCCAAGAAGGAGGCCGCCGAGCTGATCGCGCATGTCGCCGGCGGGCCGCTGGCGCGCGACCTGCTGTTCCTCATGCCCACTGGCGCGATCGACCGGCGCAACCGTGTGGCCGTAGCGGATACGATCGGCGGCGAGATCGCCACGCTCGAGGTGGAGGTGGACAAGCACCTCCCCTCCTTCGTGCAGCGCGCGCCCTACCGCATCCGTCTGCGCGACGAGACCGGGTTCATCACCGTCGCCTATTTCCGGCCGCGAAAGGACATGTTGGAGCGCATGTGGCCCGTCGGGCAGCGCAGGCTCGTGAGCGGCAAGGTCGATCTCTACAATGGCGAACGCCAAATGCTGCATCCCGACTATGTCGTGGATCCCACGCACGGCGATGCGCCCCCGGCCGTGGAGCCAGTGTATCCCCTGACGGCGGGTCTCGCCGGGCGCACGGTGCAGCGCGCGATCAAGCAGGCGCTTCCCTTGTTGGCCGACCCCGGCGAATGGCTCGATCCCGGCGTGCGCGCGCAACGCGGCTGGGAGAGCTTCGCCGAAAGCCTGCGCCGCCAACATGCGCCGCAGGAGCCAAGCGACATCCATCCCTCCGGGCCGTATCGCACCCGCTTGGCGTATGACGAACTCTTCCTGCGCCAATGCGCGCTGCATTTGCGGCGCGCGGCGCGCAAGGACACGCCCGGCCGCGCTATTCAGGCGGCCGGCGCGCTAGAGCAGCGCGTGCTCGCCGCACTCCCCTTCAAGCCGACCGGCGCGCAACACCGCGCGCAAAGCGAAATCGCCGCCGACATGGCCGAGGCCTCGCCCATGCTGCGCCTGCTGCAGGGCGATGTCGGCTCCGGGAAGACGCTGGTGGCCGCGCTCGCGATGGCGCGCGCGGCCGAGGCCGGCCGGCAGAGTGCGCTGATGGCGCCAACGGAGATCCTGGCGCGCCAGCACGGCCAAACGCTGCTGCCGTTGCTGGAATCCGCGGGACTGCGCGCGCTGGTGTTCACCGGGCGTGACAAGGGGAAGGAACGCGCGACCGCGCTGACGGCGCTGGCGGACGGCTATTTCCACGCGGTCATCGGCACGCATGCCCTGTTCCAGGACGACGTGCGCTTCGCCGATCTCGGCCTCATCGTGATCGATGAGCAGCACCGCTTTGGCGTTTCGGATCGGATGCGCCTCGTGGCGAAGGGCCAGAACCCGCACGTGCTGGTGATGAGCGCGACGCCGATCCCGCGCACCCTGGCGCTCGCCGTGCATGGCGACATGGACATCTCGCTGCTCGACGAAAAGCCGCCCGGTCGCAAACCCATCCGCACGGTCGCGGTGCCCACCACGCGCGCCCACGAAGTCGTGGAGGCTATCGCCGACGCCGCCGCGCGCGGCGAGCGCGCCTACTGGGTGTGCCCGCTGATCGAAGAATCCGAGCTCGTCGATCTCGCCGCCGTAGAAGACCGCTACGCCGAACTGCGCGAACGCTTCGGCGACAGCGTCGCGCTGGTGCATGGCCGGATGAGTCCGACCGCGCGCGAAGCGGAGATGGAGCGGCTCAAGAGCGGAGCGGCCTTCCTTCTGGTGGCCACCTCCGTGATCGAGGTCGGCGTCAACATTCCGGAAGCGACGATCATGGTGGTGGAGCACGCCGAACGCTTCGGCCTCGCCCAGCTGCACCAATTGCGCGGGCGCGTGGGCCGCGGCGACAAGGGGGGCTCCTGCGTGCTGCTCTGGCGGCCGCCGCTCGGGCAGACCGCACGCGAACGCTTAGACATCCTGCGCCGCACCGACGACGGCTTCGTCATCGCCGAGCGCGATTATCAGCTGCGCGGCATGGGCGACATCATGGGCGTGCAGCAGAGCGGCTTTCCGCCGTTTCGTTTCGTGCAGGGCGACATCCATGGCGATCTGTTGGCGGCGGCCGACCGGGACGCCCGGCTGGCCATCGAGCGCGATCCCGGGCTGGAGGCGCCGCGGGGCGTGGCGATCCGGTTTGGCCTGCGCCTGTTCGGGCTGGACGACGGCGCGGCGCTAACGCGCTCGGGTTAGCTTCGCGGAGCAGTTGAACCGCGCTTGGGGCGCCTCTAGGTTCAGTCGCGTGAAACCCTCCCGCTCCCTAGGCCGCTATGCCAGCGTCATTGACGCTATCGGCGGCACACCGCTCATCCGTCTCCACCGCGCCAGCGCCGAAACCGGCTGCGAAATATGGGGCAAGGCGGAGTTCATGAACCCCGGCTTGTCCGTGAAAGACCGGGCGGCCCTGTTCATCATCCGCGACGCCGAACGGCGCGGCCTGCTGAAACCCGGCGGCGTCATTGTCGAAGGCACCGCCGGCAATACCGGCATCGGCTTGGCGCTGGTGGGCGACGCGCTGGGTTATCGCACGGTGATCGTGATCCCGCGCACGCAGAGCCAGGAAAAGAAGGACGCAATTCGCCTGCTCGGGGCCGAACTGGTGGAGGTGGACGCCGTGCCCGCGGCCCACCCCAACCATTATGTCAAATATTCCGGCCGCCTTGCGGAGGAGATCAACGCCCGCGAGCCAAACGGCGCGATCTGGGCGAACCAGTTCGACAACGTGGCGAACCGCCAGGCGCATGTCGAAGGCACGGGCCCCGAAATCTGGGAGCAGACCGAAGGCAAAATCGACGGGTTCGTCTGCGCTGTCGGCACCGGCGGCACGCTGGCCGGCGTCTCCATGGCGCTGAAGGCGCGCAACCCGAACATCGCCATCGCCTTGGCCGATCCCGGCGGCGCCGCGCTCTATAATTATTACGCCCACGGCGAGCTGAAGGCCGAAGGCGACTCGATCACCGAAGGCATCGGCCAGGGCCGCATCACCGCCAATCTCGAAGGCGCCCAGATCGATCGCGCCTACCGGATCGACGATCGCGAGATGCTGTCGATCCTGTTCGACCTCGTCGGGCAGGAAGGGCTCAGCCTCGGCGGCTCCACCGGCATCA
>JBFWWB010000166.1:0-4521 GCA_050246435.1 Hyphomonadaceae bacterium | reverse complement strand
GGCGGCGTTGAGATAGGCCTGCAGGATGCGCCGCTTCGGCCACGCGAATTCGATCAGCGTCGTGAAATAGGCTTCGAGCCCTTAGCGCACGAAGGAGCGCTGCGGCCACAGGAATAGATTCTTCGCCGTCTGCTGGCTGATTGTGGAGCCGCCGCGCACCTTGCCGCGCTCCTGGTTCGACGCTTTCTGATTGGCTTCATAGGCCGCTTGCATGGCGTCCATGTCGAAGCCCTTGTGAGTGCAGAAGCGCGCATCCTCCGCGGCGATCACCGCGCGCACGAGATGCGGCGACATCTGCGACAGCGCCACCGGCGCGTGACGGATGGTTTCCCCGGCGCCCTTGCGCATCTGGATGAGCGTCGTCGTCGGGGCTTCGATGAAACGGTAAAGCGTGATCCAGAGGAACGGGATCACCACGAACGCGACGGCCAGCGTGATGAGGATCGGGAACAGCGAAAACCGGAAGCCGCCGCCTTGACGGCGCGGCCGTCGCCGGCGCTTCTTCTTGCCGTCGAGCGCTTGGTTGAACGTATCGAACGCGTCCTGCTGGGCTGCGCGCGGCGAGCCTTCTTTCCCGTCGTCGGTCAGGTCGCTCACGATTCCCACTCGCCTTTGACGCCGCCATCGGCTTCGGCCGCAGCGTGCGTGTGTTTGAGCGCGGCGAAGCGCGCCGGGTCAAGCAGGCGGCGTAGCGCCCACACAGCCGCGCCGCGCACCGCCGGGTCGTCATGGGCGAGGTGCGCCTCCGCCGCCGGCGCCAGCATGGGATCGCTGCTGTTTCCGATCGCGATCAACACGTTGCGCAGGATGCGGGCATGGCCCGTGCGCTTCATCGGCGTGCCGGCGAACAGCGCGCGGAAGCCCGTCTCATCAAGGCCTGCGAGGTCTGTGAGGGAAAGCCCCGCCAGCGCCGGATTGAGCGCCAGGCGCGTCTCGCGCGCGGCCGCCGCGAACTTGTTCCACGGGCACACGGCCAGGCAATCGTCGCAACCGAACACGCGGTTGCCGATCCCTTCGCGCAAGCCCGCCGGAATTGGTCCGTCGTGCTCGATCGTAAGGTAGGCCACGCAGCGGCGCGCATCGAGCTGATAGGGCGCAGGGAACGCATCCGTCGGGCAGATGTCGAGGCAGGCGCGGCATTGCCCGCAATGATCCTGCTCCGCTTCGTCCGCTGCGAGATCGGCGTCGGTCAGGATCGCGCCGAGGAACAGCCACGAGCCGAACGCACGGCTCACGAGATTGGTGTGCTTGCCCTGCCAGCCGAGGCCCGCGGCCTGCGCCAGCGGCTTCTCCATCAGCGGCGCGGTGTCGACGAACACCTTAACCTGCGCGCCGCTTTCGCGTGCGAACCAGCCGGCCAAATCCTTGAGCCGCCCCTTGATCACGTCATGATAATCGCGCCGGCGCGCATAGAGCGCGAAGGCCGCGCGATCTTTCTGCGCGAGCGCGGCGAGGGGGTCTTCGTCGGCCGCGTAATTCACGCCGAGCAGGATCGCGGCGCGCGCTTGCGGCCACATCGCCTGGGGATGTCCGCGGCGTGGGGCGGTTTCCGCCATCCACGCCATCGCGCCGTGGCGGCCTTGTGCAATGAATTCCTGCAGCCGCGCCTGCGCCGGCCAGGGCGCGTCGGCGCGCGCGATGCCGCAGGCGTCGAACCCAAGCGCCAGCGCTTTCTGCTTGAGGGCTGCGGAAGCGATCATCGCCGCCATGTTATCCGCATTGCGCGGCCCCAGCGAAGTCTGGGGCCGATAAACGCAACGATACGCCGGATTTGGCGCGGGCGTGGTTATGGGCTCCTGCCTACGCAGGAGCCCAGCGTGGATCTATTCCGCCGCCACCGTAGCCGCGGCGTCGTCCAGCGCGAATTCGACGCGCGAGATCATTTCCTTCGGGCACACCTGCCAGAACAGCGGCAGCGCATCCTTCCAATCGTCCAGCAGGGCGCGGGCGCGGGCGCTGTTGGTCCGTGCGTGATGCTCCTCGATGAGGTTGCGCAACACGCTTTCCCAGTGGCGTGAAGACACGCGCCGCCAGATGATCGTGTCAGCGTTGCCCATCGCGTCAAACCGCTCGCCAGGATCGTAGACGAAGGCCATGCCGCCGGTCATGCCGGCGCCGAAATTCTCGCCCACCGCGCCGAGGATCACCGCCGTGCCGCCGGTCATGTATTCGCAGCCGTTCGCGCCGCAGCCCTCGACGACGACTTGCGCGCCGGAATTGCGCACCGCGAAGCGTTCGCCGGCCTGGCCGGCGGCGAACAATTTCCCGCTCGTCGCGCCGTACAGCACGGTGTTGCCGATGATCGCGTTCTCTTCCGCCACGGTGGCGAATTGCGAGGAGGGGCGCAGCGAGATGAGCCCGCCGGAAAGCCCCTTGCCGACATAATCGTTCGCGTCGCCGATCACCTCGATCGCGATGCCCTTCACCAGGAATGCGCCAAGCGATTGGCCGGCCGAGCCGCGCAGCTGGATGGTGAGCCGCCCTTCGGGCAACGCATCCATCCCCCATTTGCGCACGATCGCGGAGGAGGCGCGCGCGCCGATGGCGCGCTGCGTGTTCCGCACCGTATAGGACAGCTGCATCTTTTCCTGGCGCGTGAAGAAGGATTCCGCGTCGCGCAGGATTTCCGCGTCTAGGGTGTCGGGCACCGGCACGCGCGCCGGGTTGGCGCGATAGGGCGGGTGCTCGCTGTCGACGCGCACCAGCAGCGGGTTGAGGTCTAGGTCGTCCAGGTGCTGGGCGCCGCGGCTGACCTGCTCGATCAGATCGGTGCGCCCGATGATCTCGCGCAGCGAGCGGAAGCCCAGCATCGCCAGCAATTCGCGCACTTCTTCGGCGATGAACGTCATCAGGTTGATGACCTTCTCCGGGGTGCCGGTGAAACGCTCGCGCAGCGCCTCGTTCTGCGAGCACACGCCCACGGGGCAGGTGTTCGAATGGCATTGGCGCACCATGATGCAGCCCATCGCCACCAGCGAGGCGGTGCCGATGCCGTATTCTTCTGCGCCGAGCAGGGCGGCGATCACGATGTCGCGCCCGGTGCGTAGGCCGCCGTCGGTGCGCAAGGTCACGGCGTGGCGCAGATTGTTGAGCATCAGCACCTGATGGGCTTCCGCGAGGCCCATCTCCCAGGGCACGCCGGCATATTTGATCGACGATTGCGGGGAGGCGCCCGTGCCGCCCACATGGCCGGCGATCAGAATCGTGTCGGCCTTCGCTTTCGCCACGCCCGCGGCCACGGTGCCGACGCCCGATTGCGCCACCAGCTTCACGCACACGCGCGCTTCCGGGTTGATCTGCTTCAGATCGTAGATCAGCTGCGCCAGATCCTCGATCGAGTAGATGTCGTGGTGCGGCGGCGGCGAGATCAGCATCACGCCGGGCGTCGAATGGCGCAGCCGGGCGATCATCTCGGTCACCTTGAAGCCGGGCAGCTGGCCGCCTTCGCCGGGCTTGGCGCCTTGGGCGACCTTGATCTCCACCTCGCGGCACTGGTTCAGATATTCCGCCGTCACGCCGAAGCGGCCGGAGGCGATCTGCTTCACCGCGGAGTTGGGATTGTCGCCGTTCGGCAGCGGCTTGTAGCGCGCCGGGTCTTCGCCGCCTTCGCCGGAGACGGATTTTGCGCCGATGCGGTTCATCGCGATGTTGAGCACGCCATGCGCTTCCGGCGAAAGCGCGCCGAGGCTCATGCCCGGCGTGACGAAGCGCTTGCGGATCTCGTTAAGGCTCTCGACCTCCTCGAGCGGGATGGAGAGGCGCGCATTCTCGCGAATCTCCAGCAGGTCGCGCAGCTGGATCGGCTCCTTGTGGCGGCGCTCGCGCACCTGCGCGGAATACACCTTGAACGCTTCGTAAGAGCCGATGTTCACCGCATGCTGCAGCTGGTGGATGAGGGCCGCTTCCAGCGCGTGGCGTTCGCCGCTGGCGCGATGGCGGTAGAGCCCGCCCATCGGCAGCGCGACGATCTGCTCGTCATATGCCCGCGCATGCAGCTCCGCGGCTTCCTGCGCCACACCCCACAAGCCGAGGCCGGAGATGCGGCTGGTGAGGCCGGGGAAGAATTCGTCGCACAGCGCGCGCGAAAGCCCGATCGCCTCGAAATTCATGCCCCCGCGATAAGACGAGATGACGGCGATGCCCATCTTCGAGAGAATCTTGAGTAGCCCCGCTTCGATCGCGGTTTTGTAATTCTTTGCGGCTTGCTCGATCGTGATCTTGCCGGCGAGGCCGCGGGCCACGCGGTCGGCGATCGTGTCGAGCGCGAGATAGGGGTTCACCGTGGTGGCCCCGACGCCCAGCAGCACCGCGGCGTAATGCGTGTCGAGACATTCGGCGCTGCGCACGCTGAGCGAGCAATAGGAGCGCAGCTCTTTCGAGACGAGATGGAAATGCACGCCGCCGGTGATCAGGATCATCGGCGCAGCGATCCGGCCGGGGCCTTGCATCTCGTCGGTCAGCACGATGTGCGAGCGCCCGGAGAGCACGGCGGTTTCCGCTTCCACGCGGATGCGGTCGATC
>JBFWWB010000165.1:0-4743 GCA_050246435.1 Hyphomonadaceae bacterium | reverse complement strand
GGCGGAACCCCCGCTGCCGGAAGAGTGGCTGCGCGCGCAGCCGGACGGGTTGCTCCATCCGCGCGCCGGGCTCGTCGCGCCGGCCGCCGCCATCGCCGCTATGACACGCGCTGCGGAAATCCGCCGTGGCGCCCGCGTGCGCACGCTGGAGCGTGACTGTTCAGGTTGGATCGTGCGCGATGGCGCAAGCGAAATGCTGGCGCACGCCGGTTGCGTCGTGCTGGCGTGCGGGCCTGCTATCGCCGGCTTCGCGCAAACCGCCTGGTTGCCGCTGCGCTACTCGCGCGGCCAGCTCGATTGGGCGGCGCTGGAGGGCGAAGCGCCTGCGCATGCGCGCGCCGCCGGCGCTTACGCGGCGCCTTTTCAAAATCAGCTCCTGTTCGGGGCGACGTTCGATCGCGCGGCGCCGGAGGAAATCCCTCGCGCCGACGCGGCCTCCACCGCGCGCAACCGCGCAGCGCTGGAACGCCTCGCGCCGGAAGCCGCCGCCGCGATTGATGATGCGCGCATGGGCGCGCGCGCCGCGCTGCGTGTGTCCGCGCCCGATTTAGGACCGATCGCGGGCCTGGCGCCGGATGCGCCGGCTTGGCGTGAACGCTTCGACGGATTGCGTCAGGGCCGCCGGTTGGACCGCAGCGCCTCAGCGCCGGCGCATGACGGGCTTTATCTGCTGGGCGCGCTCGGCGCGCGCGGCTTCACGCTTGCGCCCATTCTCGCCGAACGCGTCGTTTCGGAAATCTGCGGCGAACCCCAGGCGCTCGATGCGGACGTACTGGACGCCGTCCATCCCGCGCGCTTCCTGGCGCGGGCGCTGAAACGCGGCGGCTAGCCCCTCAGCGCTTTCTGCATCTGCGGCAGCAGTGCGGCGTTCGCGGCCAGAATGGAGCCGGTGGTCATGAAATCCTGATCGTCGATCTCGCGCGCAAAGCCGCCCGCCTCGCGCACCAGCACGGCGCCGGCGGCAATGTCCCATGGCGCGAGCGCGCGCTCCCAATAGCCATCGAACCGGCCTGCGGCGACATAAGCGAGATCGAGCGAGGCCGCGCCGAAGCGGCGCACTCCGGCCGTGGCCGCGGTCATGCGGTCATATTCCTGCAAATGGCGCCCGTAAGCGTCCGCATCCTTGCGCGTCGGCGTGGCGAGTCCGGTGACGACGAGCGCCTCATTCAATTGCGTGCGCGCGGAAACCCGTAAGCGGCGATCATTGAGGAAGGCGCCGGCGCCTTTTTCGGCCCAGAACAAATCGTCCTTGATCACGTCATAGACGACGCCGGCGATCAGCTCGCCCTCGCGTTCGAGACCGATCGAGATGGCGAAATGCGGCACGCCGTGCAGGAAGTTGAGCGTGCCGTCGAGCGGATCGATGATGAAGCGGTGGCTCTTGTCAGTGCCGGCGACGCGGCCGCGTTCCTCCAGCAGGAAGCCGTAGCCCGGCCGCGCGCGCGACAATTCCTCGAACAGGATTTTTTCCGCCTTGTGATCGGCGTTGGAGACGAAATCTCCCGGCCCCATTTTCGAGACCTGGAGATTCTCCACTTCGCCGAAATCGCGCGCCAGCCCGCGCGCCGCCTTGCGCGCGGCGGCGATCATTACGGAAATCAGGGCGGAGGTTTGCGGCATGGGGCGGCGCGTATCAGGCGCGCCGCCCCAGAGCAAGGGTGATGGCGCGGCGAAGCGCCGCTTCAGCCGCCGTTCTGATAGGCGATGGCGGCGTTCGCCTGGGCGCTGGCCCCGCGGATCGCCTGGTTCACGCATTCGCGGTCGCTCGATTGCGGGGGATAGATATCGCGCGGGTAAAGCTGCTTCAGTTCCGCGCAGGTTTGGTTCGCGGTGAACACGATGCGCCGCTGCAATTCCGCAACGTCGGCGCTGCGGCGCAGATCGAGTCCGTCGTAGCGCACGATGCGCGTGAGCGAGACGGTTTCCACCGGCAAGCCGTTCATGCGCTGCGTCGCGGTGCGGCGATGCACCGTGTAGGGCGCCGTGATGACGACGTCGTTGTTCACTGTGGTGACGACATAATCCTGGGCGCTGGCGTGTGGGGCGGTTGCGGCGTCCGCGGCGGCGACGAGCACGACGGCGCACGCGCCGAGCGCCAAGTTTTTCGCAAGCGATGACAGCGTCATGAAATACTCCCGTGTCGACCGCCCGCGTATGCGCAATCTACTGTGCGCGGCGCGTTTGGTTCCGGAAGAGCGCGGTCACGCGAAGAGCGCGTTGAACCGGCGCACCGCCTCAGCGGGGCCCGCAGGATGGCGCCAGACGCCGGCGGAAACCGCCAGAAAATCGGCCCCCGCGCGCACCAGCGGAAGCGCGTTCTCCACTGTGATCCCGCCGATGGCGACACAGGGCGTCTGCATTGTTTCGGCCCAGATTTCGAGGAGTTCGACATCGGCGCGCGTGGGCGCCTCTTTCGTATCCGTCGGGAAGAACGCGCCGAACGCGACGTAATCGGCGCCTGCTTCGCCGGCCTCCATCGCGAGATGGCGCGAGTTGTGACACGTAACGCCGACGATGCGCTCCGCACCCACGAGCGCGCGGGCCTGTGCGTAGGGCGCATCCTGCTGGCCCACATGCACGCCGTCCGCGCCGAGCTGCAACGCGAGATCGGGGCGGTCGTTCACGATGAAGGCGGCGCCCGCATCCTGCACGATTGGCTTGAGGCGCGCGCCCGCCGCCAGCACGGCGTCATCGCATACGTCCTTGAGGCGCAACTGCACGGCCGCCACGTCGCCCCCCTGCAGCGCGTCGCGCAGCGTAACGGCGAACGCCTCGGCGTCCATGCGCGGCGGCGTGATCAGATACAGCCGGCAGCGGCGCGCCTCGGCCACTTAGCGCTCGATGATCGCTACCGCCTCGGCTTGCACCATCACATTGGGAAACGCGATGTCCTGCGTAATGACGTGGCGGGAGGGCAGCGCCGCAGGATCGGTGAACACCTTGCGCCATTCCGCATTGATGATGTCGCGCGCAGCGTTGGCGTCGCGAGTGAAGAATTTCATGAAGATCACGTCGTCCCAAGTGGCGCCGCCGGCTTCCAGGATGGCGCCCATGTTCTCGAATACCAAGCGGGTCTGCTCGGCGAGGTCCTGAGGCGTCTTCTGCGTTTTCCGGTCGGTGCCCGAAACGCTGCCGGTGTAGATCGTGTTGCCGATGCGCGTCGCCGCGGGGGTGGGGTTCGTGCCGTGGCCGAAACCTTCGATATTGATGCTGCGCCGCGCCATTTTGTGCCTCCCTTTTTCGGGCCGCGACCCTGCTTTGGCTTCACGGCGAAATCAAGCGCCTGCTAGAACGCGGAGCGGACGGACGAGAGGGAGAAGCGCGATGCGCGCAATCGTGTTGGCGGGACTGGCGGCGGCGGCCGGCGTGCTGCTGGCGGCGTGCGCCACAATGAGCCCGCAGGCCTGCCAGACGGCGGATTGGGGCGGCCTCGGTGCCGTGGATGGCGCGGCCGGCGCCGCGCTCAGCAAATACGAAGCGCGCGCCAACGATTGCGCGAAGGCTGGCGTCGCCGCCGATTTCGCGGCCTATTCCGCCGGGCGCGAGACGGGCCTGCGGACCTTCTGCCAGCCGGGCGCGGGCTTCCGCGCCGGACTTGACGGCTATGTGTATGGCGGCGTCTGCCCAGGCGAACTGGAGGCGGATTTCATGCTCGGCTACCGCGACGGCGCGCGCGCCCATGCTGCGCGCGAGGCGTTCACCACCGCGGAAAGCGCCGTCTCCTCCGCCCGCAGCGCGCGCGACGACGTCGACGAGAAGACGCGCTTCTTCGAAGGCGAACTGCGCCGGGCGAACGCGACGCCGCAGGAAAAGGAATTCGCGCGCAAGCGCCTCGACGAGTTGCGCACAGATGCGCGGCGCGCCTGGGACCGCATCCGCGACGCCGAGCTGGAGCGCGACCGCGCGGCCTTCAGCCTCGACCGCACGCGCGCGGAAATCGGCATGCTGCGCATTGCGGCGGTTTCAGTCCTGGCCTTGTGCGCCTCCGGCGCCGCGGAGGCGCAGCGCCTCGTCATGGAATATCGCGGCGTGGCGTACGGCGTTCTGCCGTTCGGGCGCGCCCGCATTGAGGTTGAGATCGGCCCGGAGAACTACGAATCCAGCGCCACGCTCAAGACCGGCGGACTCGCCGCCTTGTTCACCCGCGCCTCCCTCAGCGCGGAATCCACCGGCGCCTGGGGGCAGGCGGGCGCGAAGCCGCGCCGCTACAGCCTCGATCATTTCCATGCCGGACGCGAGCGGGTGGCGACGGTGCAATGGTCGAAGCCGAAGGTCGCGGTGGAGGCGACCCCGGCGTTCGAGCCGGGCGATCCCGCGCCCACGGAAGAACAGCGCCTCGCCGGGCGCGATCCACTGGCGACGCTGCTCTCCATGAGCGCCGCCGCGCGCATCGCGCCGTGCACGGGCGCCTTCCGCGTGTTCGACGGCCTCTACGTCTATGATCTGACGCTTTCGCCGGCCGGCGAAGAGCGCATGCGCTGGGAAGGCAAGGAATGGCTCACGGTGAAGTGCGCGCTGCGCCAGCAGCGCATCGCCGGCTACAGCCGGCCAAGCGACCTCGCCAAGAGCGCCCCGGCGGGGGAAATCTGGTTCGCCATCGATGCGGACGAGCCGATCGCTATTCCGGTGCGCGTGGCCTCGCCGCTGCCGCTCGGCATGGCGTCCATCCAGCTGACGCGTTTGGTGCGCGAGGGCGAAACCTGAAGGCGGGGGCGATGGGAAAAGTCACGCTCGGCGCGCTCC
>JBFWWB010000164.1:0-4841 GCA_050246435.1 Hyphomonadaceae bacterium | reverse complement strand
GGTCGATCGAGGGCAGCCGCTGATGACGCCTGCCTACTGCCCACGGCCTCCTGCCTCCGGGGATCGCAATGGCCGATGAACTCGCACAGCCGGTTCCGCCGGCTGAAGAAAAGCGCACGTTCACGATCAATTTCGGCCCGCAGCATCCGGCTGCGCACGGCGTGCTGCGCCTCGTCCTCGAACTCGATGGCGAGGTCGTCGAGCGCGTCGATCCGCATATCGGCCTGCTGCACCGCGGCACCGAGAAGCTGATCGAGTACAAGACGTATCTTCAGGCGATGCCCTATTTCGACCGCCTCGATTACGTCGCGCCGATGAACCAGGAGCACGCTTTCTGCCTGGCGATCGAGAAGCTGGGCGCGATCGAGGTGCCGCGCCGCGCGAAGATCATCCGCGTGCTCTTTTCCGAAATCGGCCGCCTGCTCAGCCATATCCTCAACGTCACCACCCAGGCGATGGACGTGGGCGCGCTCACGCCGCCGTTATGGGGGTTCGAGGAGCGCGAGAAGCTTATGGTGTTCTATGAGCGCGCCAGCGGCAGCCGCATGCATGCGGCCTATTTCCGCCCCGGCGGCGTGCACCAGGATTTGCCCGCCCAACTCGTCGAAGACATCGACGGCTTCTGCAGGCATTTCCCGAAGGTGATCGACGACATCGAAACACTCGTCACCGAAAACCGCATCTTCAAGCAGCGCAATGTCGATATCGGCGTGGTGCCGCCGGAGGACGTCTACGCCTGGGGGTTTTCCGGCGTGATGGCGCGCGGTTCGGGCCTCGCCTGGGATTTGCGCCGCTCGCAGCCGTATGAAATCTACGATGAGCTCGCGTTCAAAATCCCGGTCGGCAAGAACGGTGATTGCTGGGACCGTTATCTCTGCCGCATCGAGGAGATGCGCGAGTCCACGAAGATCATGCGTCAGTGCTGCGATCTGCTGCGCCGCACGCCAGGTCCGGTCCTGCCGGAACATTCCAAGGCCGCCCCGCCGCGCCGCGGCGAGATGAAGACGTCGATGGAAGCGCTGATCCATCATTTCAAGCTCTACACCGAAGGCTTCCATCTGGGGCCGGGCGAGACCTACGCCTATGTCGAGGCGCCGAAGGGCGAGTTCGGGGTCTATCTCGTGGCGGACGGCACCAACCGCCCGTACCGCTGCAAAATCCGCGCGCCGGGCTTCCCGCATCTGCAGGCGATGGATCACCTGAACCGCGGCCACATGCTGGCCGACGTCTCCGCTATTCTCGGCTCGCTCGACATCGTGTTCGGGGAGATCGACCGGTGAGCGAAGCGCTCGTTCAAAAGCAGCTCGATCTCTACAACGCCCAGGATCTGGACGCGTATTGCGCCTGCTTCGCGCCGGACGTCATCGTGGCCGATGTCGGCGGCGCGGTGACGACGCAAGGCCGCGAGGCCTACCGCGCGCGCTACGCCAAGGCGTTCGCGGATTTTCCGAAGAACAAGGCGCAATTGCTCAACCGCATCGTCCTGGGCGCCATGGTGATCGATCATGAACGCGTCGATCGCGGCACCGGCGCGGCGCCTTTCGAGGTAGCCGCCATCTATTCGTTCAAAGATGGGCTGATCGCCCGCGTCGATTTCGCGAAGTGAGACCATGAGCGCGCGCCGCCTGCACCACGAACAGCCCGCAAGCTTCGCCTTCGCGCCCGCGATGCTCGAAGAAGCGAAGTGGTGGATCGCGAAATACCCGCCCGACCGCAAAGCCTCGGCGGTGATCCCGCTCTTGTGGCTGGTGCAGAAACAGGAAGGGTGGGTGAGCGAGCCGGCGATCCGCGTGCTGGCGGAAATGCTGGGCATGGCGCGCATCCGCGTGCTCGAAGTCGCCACCTTCTACACGATGTTCCATCTCGCGCCGGTTGGCCGCCACCACATCGCCATCTGCGGCACGACGCCCTGCATGCTGCGCGGCGCGGAAGCGCTGAAGGCCGTGTGCAAGAGCCGCATCCATGCCCACCCCCATACGCCCTCGGCCGATGGCGCGCTCTCCTGGGAAGAGATGGAATGCCTCGGCGCCTGCGTGAATGCGCCGATGGCCGCGATCGACGATTACTACCACGAGGACCTGACGCCCGAGGCGCTGGAGAAGCTGATCGACGCGCTGGCGCGCGGCGAGAAGGTCACGCCGGGATCGGCCATCGGCCGGCAAACGTCTGCGCCTGAGGGCGGCGCGCAAACGCTCACCGATCCGCGCCTGTATGACGGCTCGCTTGGCCAAAAGCTCACCTTGCCCAACCTGCCGGAAAAAGCCGGATGACCGCCGAACCGCCGCCCGGAGAAAAGCCGACGCTGGATCCTATCGCCAAGCGCACTTTGGGCGCTGCGTTCGTGGTCTCGCTCTATGGCGTGCTGGCGGCGGCGTTCATCGGCGTGGGTGTCTATTTTGCGGTCGCCGAGCATGAGCCCATCACCAGCCCCCGCGTATTCGTGGCGCTCATCGGCGCGCTTTATATGGGCTTTCGCGCCTGGATGATCTTTAGCAAGCAGCAAAAGGGAGCGAGCGATGCTCGCTGACAAGGACCGCATCTTCCTCAACCTCTACGGTCTGCAGGACTGGCGCCTGGAGGCCGCGAAGAAGCGCGGCGCCTGGAACGCGACGGGCGACATGATCGCCGCCGGGCGGGACTGGATCATCCAGCAGCTCAAGGATTCCGGTTTGCGCGGGCGTGGCGGGGCGGGTTTTCCCACCGGGCTCAAATGGTCGTTCATGCCGAAGGAGGTGAAAGACCGGCCGCATTATCTCGTCGTCAACGCCGACGAGAGCGAGCCTGGAACCTGCAAAGACCGCGATATGATGCGCCATGATCCGCACCTGCTGATCGAAGGCTGCCTGGTCGCCTCCTTCGCGATGCAAGCGCACGCGGCCTACATCTATATCCGCGGCGAATATGTCTATGAGCGCGAAATCCTCGAAGCCGCGATCAAGGAAGCCTACGCCGCCAAACTCGTCGGCAAGAACAACGTCCATAACTGGGATTTCGACATCTACGTCCATCACGGCGCGGGCGCGTATATCTGCGGCGAGGAAACAGCGCTTCTGGAAAGCCTCGAAGGTAAGAAAGGCCAGCCGCGGCTGAAGCCGCCTTTCCCGGCGAATGCGGGCCTCTATGGCTGCCCGACGACGGTGAACAATGTCGAATCCATCGCCGTCGTGCCCACGATCCTGCGGCGTGGCGCGAAATGGTTCGCCGGCATCGGGCGCGCCAACAACACCGGCACGAAGGTCTATTGCGTCTCGGGCCATGTGAATCGGCCCTGCAATGTCGAAGAGGCGATGAGTATTCCCCTGAAAGAGCTCATCGAAACCTATTGCGGCGGCGTGCGCGGGGGATGGAGCAATCTGAAGGCGATCATTCCGGGCGGCTCGTCCGTGCCGATGATCCCGGCGGAAATCTGCGAAACCGTGCTGATGGATTTCGACGCGCTGCGCGATGTGAAATCCGGCCTCGGCACCGCGGCGGTGATCGTGATGGACCAGTCCACCGATCTGATCCGCGCGATTGCGCGCATCGCCTATTTCTACAAGCACGAAAGCTGCGGCCAGTGCACGCCCTGCCGGGAGGGCACGGGCTGGATGTGGCGCGTGCTGGAGCGCATGGCGCTGGGCGAGGCCGAACACAGCGAAATCGATCTGCTGCTCGACGTGGCGAGCCAGGTGGAAGGTCATACGATTTGCGCGCTGGGTGACGCGGCGGCCTGGCCGATCCAGGGCCTGATCCGCCATTTCCGCGGCGAAATCGAACAACGCATCGACCGTTACCGCGCCGCGCGCGGCGCGCACCAAGTGCTGGTTCCAGCGGAGTAGGGCGCATGAAGAATTTCGGGTTGTTCTACGAATACGTGCCGGATATCGCCGCGCGCCGGGAATCCGATCGCGAGATCGCAACGGCGCATGTGGCCCATGTGCGCGCGGCGCGCGATCGCGGCGATATCGTATTCGGCGCGCCGTTCGCCGATGCGCCGCCCGGCGCGGTGCTGGTGTTCAAGGGCGAAACCGCCGCCGAGGTCGAGGCGTTCGCCAAGGCCGATCCGTTCGTGATCCACAAGATCGTTACGACCTGGCGCGTGCGCGAATTCGCGACGCCGCCTTCCGCGGCGAAGCCCAGCTAGCCCAGCCGGCGTCTCACGGCCGCGAGCACGCGCGCGGCCAGCGCGCGCGCCGCGCGCGGCAGCGGGCGCTGCGCATCTGGCGGGGGCGGGGCGTCTTTGTCCGCCAGGGGCACGGCGGCGTAGCGCACGTCTGGCGCGCCGGCGGCTTCCGCTTCGGGCGCAGGCGCGATCGCGTCAGCTTCCACCGCGAGGCTCGTCGATAGCTCCAAGCCGATGCGGAACGCCGCCGCCGCGCGCCGCGTCATCGCGCATTCAATTCCGTAATCGCGCCACTCGCCGATCGTTTCGCCGGCCATGCCGGGCGGGGGATGGGCGTCGCCTCCGGCGGTCATCCGCTCCAGCACGATCTTGCAGCCGTTGGCCGCCGCCAGATGCCGGAAGAACAGCGGATTGTATTTGAAATAGCCGTGCGCGGCGTACCCGGAGAAGGGCAGGTCATGGTAGGCGATCCCGCCCACCTTCAGAAGGTCATAGATCGTCTTGTGCGCCAGGTATTGATTGAAGACGTGCTCGGTGGTGCCGAAATTGAGCGCCAGATCGAACTGCCCGGCGAGCGCCGGTCCCGGCGCGTGGCGGTTCAGATCGAACAGGCTCGCGCCTTCGGCGGCGAACACATCGAGTGCGGTATAGCGAAACCCCGCCAGCCGCATCAGATCGCGCAACAGGCCGCCGCGTCCGGCCGAAGCGATGACCGCGTCCGCTTCGGCAGGCGGCGCGG
>JBFWWB010000163.1:0-4964 GCA_050246435.1 Hyphomonadaceae bacterium | reverse complement strand
CTGGCGCGCGTCGAGTACGTTCATGTTGAGCGGGATGCGCACTTCCAGTTCGGAGAGCTTGAACAGGCTCTCCATCAGCATCTCCGGCTCCACCGTGCGCGCGCGCGGCTCCAGCACGACGCGCACTACATCGGTGCTCTCGTCGCGCACGTCGCCCAGCAGCGGCGCCCGTTTCGACTCCACGAGATCGGCCAACTGCGCGATCAGCTTGGCCTTCTGCACCTGGTAGGGAATTTCCGTGACGACGATCCGCCACATGCCGCGGTCGAGCTGCTCCACACTCCAGCGCGCGCGCAGGCGAAAGCCGCCTCGGCCTGTGGCGTAGGCTTCGCGGATCGAAGCCGCAGGCTCCACCAGCAGCCCGCCGGTCGGGAAATCCGGCCCCGGCACGAAGCGCATCAGATCGTCGATCGTGGCGTTCTTGTGCGCCACGAGATGCACGCACGCGTCGATCAGTTCGGCGGCGTTGTGCGGCGGGATGCTGGTGGCCATACCCACCGCGATCCCTGCGGCGCCGTTGGCCAACAGATTGGGAAACGCCGCCGGCAGCACGACCGGCTCTTCCTTGCTGCCGTCATAAGACGGGCGGAAATCGACGGCGTCTTCGTCGATGCCTTCGAGCAGCGCCTGCGCCGCGCGCGTCATGCGGCTTTCGGTGTAGCGCATTGCGGCGGGGTTATCGCCGTCGACATTGCCGAAATTGCCCTGTCCGTCGATCAGCGGGTAGCGCGAATTGAAATCCTGCGCGAGGCGCACCAGCGCGTCATAGATCGATTGATCGCCGTGGGGATGGTAATCGCCCATCACGTCGCCGACGACCTTCGCGGATTTGCGGAACGCCGCATCCGGCGAAAGGTTGAGCCGCAACATCGCGTAGAGCAGCCGGCGATGCACCGGCTTCAGCCCATCGCGCACGTCGGGTAGCGCGCGCGACGTGATCGTCGAGAGCGCATAGGCGAGATAGCGCCGGCTCAGCGCTTCGGTCAGCGGTTCATCGATGATGCGCCCGCCGTCCGGCGGCGGGGCGAGATCGTCAGCCATTCTAGCTCCTGCAGGTCTCCGTTAGATCAGAGTCGCCCCGCCATCCCCAAGCGCTCGATCAGCCGCACGCGCGATTGCGGCATCGCGACCCCCTGTGGATCGAACAGGCGCCGCTCCAGGAAGAATCCCGCCAGCGCCAGCGCGTCCGCCACGTCGCCTTCTTCCACATCGGCCTCAGCGTCGGTCAAAAACGGCGGCAAGCGCAGCAACTTGTCCGCGAAGGGCGCGCCGGCCTCGCGGCTGGCGGCGCGGCCCGAACGCGGGCTGACGAAAGCCAGATCGTCCGTGGTGCCGGTGAGCGCGCAGGCGCTGAGGTCCAGCCCGTAGCCCAGCGCCGCGAGCAGGCCCAATTCGAACCGCGCATAGAGCGCCGGCCATACGGCCGCATCGTCCAGATGCTGCAGCAGCAGATGCAGCCCTTCGAACACGCCGGGATAGGGCTGGCGTTCAGCGGCCCCCCCGCGCACCAGCGCCACGGCGGAGGAAAGCCCCGCCAGGGCCGCCGCATCCTCCATCACGCGCGCGGCGTGCTGCTCGACCATCTCCAGCGGCGAGAAGAAGCCAAGCTGATCGCCGGTGCGCGCCTTCCAAGTGAGGCGCACCAGATTGCCCGCCTGCAAAATGGGGCGCGTGCGCCGGCTGATGCCGCCATGCACCATGCCGCCGGCGCGACCGTGCGCCTGCGTGAACACTTCCGCGATCGCGCCGCTTTCGCCGAACGCCCGCGCGCCCAGCACGATCGCGTCGTCAGACCATTCCATCGTCGAGGCCCATCGCCTGCAGCCGCGCGCGTTCTTCCGCCCAATTCTCCCGCACTTTCACATGCAGGAACAGATGCACGCGGCGCTCCAGCAACGCTTCCAGCTCCTTGCGGGCGGCCTGGCCGATGGCCTTCACCACTGAACCCTTGTCGCCGATGGCGATCTTGCGCTGGCTTTCGCGCGCGACATAGATTGTCTGATCCACGCGGGCCGAACCGTCCTTGCGCTCTTCCCAGGATTCCGTCTCGACTGTAGCCTCGTACGGCAATTCCTCGTGCAGGCGCAGCATAAGCTTTTCGCGCGTGATCTCGGCGGCCATCACGCGCAGCGGCGCGTCGGTCGCTTGGTCTTCCGGGAAAAGCCATGGCCCTGCAGGCGCGTGCGCGACGAGATGCGCCGCTAGATCCTCCACGCCGCTTCCGTTCGCCGCGGAAATCATGAACACATCCGTATACGGACCATGCTGCGTCATTGCCTGCGCCAGCGCGAGCAAGGCGGGCTTCGCTGCGGCGTCCACTTTGTTGAGCGCAAGGATCGCCGGGCGCTTGCTTTCAAGCAGGCGCGCGCGGATCGCGTCTTCCTCGCCATCGCGCGTACGCAGCGCGTCCACCACATGCACGACGAGATCGGCGTCGCCCGCCTGGCCCCAGGCGGCCTGCACCATCGCGCGGTCCAGCCGCCGCTTCGGCTGGAACACGCCGGGCGTATCCACCAGCACGAGCTGCACGTCGCCGCGCATGGCGATGCCGCGCAGCGGGGCGCGCGTGGTTTGCACTTTGTGCGTGACGATGGCGACCTTTTCGCCCACCAGGCGGTTCACCAACGTGGATTTACCGGCGTTGGGCGCGCCGATGATCGCCACGATCGCGCAGCGCGTCAGCGGCGGGGGATGCGCTTCAGCCATGCACGCCCGCCGCCTCCAGCAGCGCCGCCGCGGCGGCGCGCTCGGCCTCCCGCTTGGAGCCGCCCTGCCCGCGCTGCGGGGCCATGCCCTCAACCTGCGCCTCCACCAGAAAGCGCGGCGCGTGATCGGGCCCTTCGCGCGCCAGCACCGCATAGCGCGGCGCGCCGCGCCGCGTCGCGGCGGCCCATTCCTGCAGGCGCGTCTTGGCGTCCTGCGGGGGAGCCGCGGCCTGCGCCAATTCTTCCGCCCAGAAGGTTTCGACGAACTGGCGCGCGGCCTTGAGGCCGCCATCGAGATAGAGTGCTGCGATCACCGCCACGCACGCATCCGCCAGGATCGTTTACTTTTCGCGTCCGCCGCTCGCCGCGTCCGCGCGCGACAGCTGCAGCGCGTCGCCCAGCCCAGCGCGGCGCGCCGCGCGCGCGCAGGCGGCGCGGTTGACGAGCGCATTGAGCCGCGGCGCCATCGCGCTTTCGCCTTCGCGCGGAAACTCCCTGTAGAGCCGCTCGGCGATGATGAGGCCCAGCACGCGGTCGCCGAGGAATTCCTGGCGCTCGTTGTCCACCGCGCCGGCGCGGCCCTCGCCGGCGCTCGAATGCGTCATCGCCTCTTCCAGCAGCGGCGATTTGCGGAACACGCGCCCGAGACGCCGCTCCAGCGCCTGCCGCACAGCCGGCTTCACGGGAAGCGCCTCATTTCACTCCCTTCACCAGGCGGTCCGTCCGCAACCCGGTGAACAGGGTCCACGGCTTCAGGAACGAGGTGGCGGGATCGAAGGAAACGAACACGAATTGCACTTTG
This sequence comes from Hyphomonadaceae bacterium, assembly GCA_050246435.1. Classification (GTDB taxonomy): domain Bacteria; phylum Pseudomonadota; class Alphaproteobacteria; order Caulobacterales; family Aquidulcibacteraceae; genus JAKFWI01. Next base: position 1,457 of record JBFWWB010000163.1, on the reverse strand, counting down.
CCGACGAGATGGTCGAACGGCACGAAAGAGACTTCCGGCGTGCGGCTGTCGGCGGAATTGTCGCGATCGTCGCCCATCATGAAATAGGAGCCTTCGGGCACGCGGAACACCGGCGTATCGTCCAGCCGCCCATCGCTCTCGCGGTCGAACGCGACGTAGCTCACGCCGTTCGGCAAGGTTTCGCGGAAGGCCGCGATCTGGACGAACTCGCCCGATTGCTCCTTGAACGTCTGCAGACCGAGGGATTCGCGCTCTATCGGCTGATCGTTGATGTAGAGCCGGTCGTTGCGCATCTGGATGCGATCGCCGGGCATTCCAATGAGGCGCTTGACGAGATCCTTATCTTCCTGCGGCACGGGGCGGAACACGATCACGTCCCCGCGCTTGGGCTCGTGGCCGAAGAGCCGCCCGCTCGGCCAGCCGAAATTCAGCGGCTCGAACGAGAAGCGCGAATAGCCGAGCGTCCATTTCGTGACGACGATGTAATCGCCCACCAGCAAGGTCGGCTGCATCGAGCCCGAGGGGATGCGGAACGGCTGGGCGATGAAGAAGCGGATGCCCATCGCCAGGATCAGCGCGTAAACGATGGTCAGCAGACTGTCCCACAGCGAGTCGCGCCGGGCGGATTTCGACGTCGACACCGTGCTCATACGGAAAGGCTCATGGAACATGGGGCTCGCTGGAGAGGGCTCGCTGGATCGTCACGGGCAGGCCTTAGCGCATCGCGCCCGGCGGCGCCTCGTTGGGCGCTGCTTCGGCCGAAATGATGACGAAAGCTTGAGCAAGCGGGAAATCGTCGGTCAAGCTGACATGCACTACCGGGCGTGCGCCGGCCGGGGTGATCGCCGCCAGCCGGGCCGCCGCCCCTCCGGTCAGCGCCATCGTCGGCTGGCCGGAGCGCGCGTTCACCACCCCCATGTCTCGCCAGTAGACGCCCCGGCGCATGCCCGTGCCCAGCGCCTTGGCGCACGCCTCCTTGGCCGCGAAGCGCTTGGCGTAGCTGGCGGCGGGCGCCGGCTTGGCGTCCGAACGGGCGCGCTCCAGCGCGGTGAAGACCCGCAACTTGAAGCGGTCGCCGTGGCGCTCCAGCGCGCGCGCGACGCGGCGGATGTCGATCAGGTCGGAGCCGACGCCCAGGATCATGCCGCAGCCTCGATGCGGGCTTCGTCCATCAGCGCGCGCATGCGCGCAATCGCCGCCGCCAAGCCGACGAACACCGCCTCCCCGATCAGGAAGTGGCCGATGTTCAGCTCCGCCACCTCGGGGATGGCCGCGATCGGCTTCACGGTCGCGTAGTCGATGCCGTGCCCGGCATGCACCTCGAGGCCCATCGCCGCGGCGCGCGCGGCCTCCGCGCGCAGCGCGCCGAGCAAGCCCGCCGCCTCCTGCGCGCGCCCTTCTCGCACCGCGTCGCAATAGGCCCCGGTGTGCAGCTCCACCACCGCGACGCCGGCGCG
>JBFWWB010000162.1:0-5025 GCA_050246435.1 Hyphomonadaceae bacterium | reverse complement strand
ATCCTGTTCGCGTTCGGCGCCCGCCGAATTCCGTTTTCGATTATCGGACTGCTGCAATCATCCCACCCAGCATGCAATTCCTGCTGAGCCTGTTCTATGGCGAGGCGTTCACGCCGGCGCGCGCCGTCAGCTTCTCGCTGATCTGGCTGGGTCTCGTGTTCTTCAGCTTCGACCTGTTCACACAGGCGCGGCGCACGCGCAAGGCGGCCGTCGCGGCGCCGGCGGCGAGCTAGACTTCAGAGGCATGCATAGAGCGCGGTGATCAGCGCCTGGCCGCGCGCATCGGTAAGCAAGGCGGCGCTCTGCTTGTTCATCACATAGGCAGCTGAAAGACCGCGCGCGGGATCGCCGAACCCGAAAGAGCCGCCGCGGCCCGCGTGGCCGAGTGTTTGCGGATTGGGACCGAACAGGCGGTTGTTGTTGCGCATCGGGCCGGCGGCCCATTCCATGCGCGCGGGCAGCACGAGATCTTCGCCTTCGATACGCGATGCGGAGAGCCCGGCGAACACGCCGGGGCCCAGGATGCGCAAATCGCCGACGCGCCCGGCGTTCGCGAACGCGCCGTAGAGCCGCGCGATGGCGCGCGCCGTGCCGTGACCGTTGGCGGAGGGGATGGCCAACGCGCGCCATTCCGGCGTGTCGCGGCTGGGGCCGGCCCAAGGCGTCAGGAAAGTTGCACGTTTGATCGGCGTCGGCGCGCCGAAATCCGGTGGCCGCGACGGCTTTTGCATCTCGGCGTTGCGCGCGATTTCGCTGGCGGGCAGCCCGATCCAGAAATCGAGGCCCAGCGGCTCGCAGATGTCCTCGCGCAAGATTTGCGCCGGCGATTGCCCGCTGGCGCGGCGGACGATCTCGTTCACGACATAGCCGATGGTGAGCGCATGATAGCCGGAGGCCGTTCCGGGCGGCCAGAGCGGCGCGAGTGCGGCGATCGCGGCGGCCATCGCCGGTGGATCGAGCCACAAGGCGGGATCGATCGGTTCGGCGAAGCCCGGCACGCCTGCCTGATGCGACAGCGCCTGCGCGATCGTCACCGCGCCTTTGCCGTTGGCGGCGAAGTCCGGCCAGACGGACGCCACCGTCGCCTCGAAATCCAAATCCTCTTCCTCGACGAGACGGGCGAGGGCGAGCGCGGCGATCGGCTTCGTAGTGGAGAAGACGCAGGCGATCGTCTCCGCCGTCCAGGGACGCGTGCGCGCGCGGTCGGCCCAACCGCCCCAAAGATCGACAACCGGCTCGTCCTGGATCATCACCGCGAACGCTGCGCCTAGCTCGCCGCCGCCGGCGAAATTCGTCTCGAACGCCACGCGCACCGGTTCAAAACCCGGCGCCACGCGTCCGCCGATCGGCGCTGGGTGTGCTTCCGGCATCAGCGATGCTCCGCAATCAGCGCGCACCTTCAGGCGCCGAGCGGTTGCGCCGTAGGCCACGTGTCTGGATCGACCATCTTGTCCTGCGCCTCGATCGCGGCGAGCTCGCCATCGCTCCGTGCGCCGGAACGGACAATCACGTCATAGATGCCGCCAGCGGCGGCTTCCAGCGCTACGGCCACACTGCGTCCATTGAGTCTATGGGCGAGGAAAAGCGCGGTGAAGAGATCGCCCGCGCCCTTGGGCGAGAGCGGCGCGCGCGGCGTCTCCACCAGCCAGGCGCTCGCGCCCGCGCAATACAGCGCGCCGATGCCGGCGGGCGCAGGAGCGGAGGTGACGAGCACAGGCCGCCCCAGCGAAAGGGCTGCCGCGCGCGTCTGCGCGATGTCGATCGTGGATCGGTTGGCCAGCGCGCCCAGTTCCCACAGGTTGGGGGTGAGCAGATCGGCCGCTGGCGCAAGGCGATGCTGGATCGCGCCCGCCACCTCGGGCGAGACGAAGGTTCCCTTGTCGCTATCGCCCATCACCGGATCGCAGACATAGATCGCGTGCGGATTGGCCGCCTTCACGCGCACCGCCGCATCGAGGATCACGTCGGCCTGCGTGCTGTCGGCGAAATAGCCGGAGAGCACGATGTCCACCTCGGCGAGCGCGCCGTCATTCTCCAGCGCGTCCAGCATGGCGGTCATCAGACCGGGCGGCGTCGGCCCGCCGCCGGGCGGCCCGCGATCCGGCCGGCGGCCGAAAAGCGTCGTCGGAATAGGCAGCGCGCGCACGCCGAGGCGGCGCATCGCGAAACACGCAGCCGCATTGCCGACCAGGCTGCCCGCCACTTGCGATTGGATGGAGAGAATTGTTTTCATCGGCGCGGGCTGATCCGCTGCGCACTGTGGGTGCGCCGGCGCGCCCGCGCAAGCGAGGTCTTACGATGGCGAACCCGGAGGCCGGAAGCGGCGGCGAAGCAGCCCGTCCGCGGCGCAGCGCGCTCTATATGCCGGGCGCCAATGCGAAAGCGATGGACAAGGCCCGCACTCTGCCGGCGGACACGTTGCTGTTCGATCTGGAAGATGCGGTGGCGCCCGAAGCGAAGGTTGGCGCGCGGGACGCGTTCGCCGCCGCTCTGCAGGCGGGCGGCTATGGCCGGCGCGAGATCGTGGTGCGGGTTAATGCGCTGGCGACCGAGTGGGGACGGGACGATGTGAAAGCCGCCGCCGCCGCGAAGCCGGATGCGGTCCTGTTCCCGAAGATCGAAAGCGCCGCGCAGGCAGCCGAAGCTGATCGCGCGCTCAGCGAGGCGGGCGCGTCCGAGCGCACGGCGTTGTGGGCGATGATCGAAACGCCGCTGGCGATTCTCGATATCAAAGAGATCGCTGCCGCGGCCCGCGCGACGCGGCTCAAAGCTTTTGTGATCGGCACGAACGATCTGGCCAAGGAGACCGGCGCTTTGCAGACGCCCGCGCGCGAGGCGTTTCTGCCGAGCCTGGTGTTTTGCGTGCTGGCCGCGCGCGCCTATGGCCTTGCGGTGCTCGACGGCGTGTATAACGACATCGCCGATGCGGCGGGCTTTGAGGCGAGTTGCCGCCAAGGGCTCGCCCTGGGGTTCGATGGAAAGACCCTGATCCATCCCAGCCAGATCGAGCCGTGCAATGCGGTATTCACGCCGCCGGAATCGGATGTCGCGCATGCGCGCGACGTGATCGCCGCCTTCGCCGCGCCGGAAAACGCCGGCAAAGGTGTGCTGAAGGTCAATGGCAAGATGACGGAATTGTTGCACCTTGCGCAGGCGAGGCGTCTCGTCGGGATGGACCGCGCGATCAAGGCGATGGCGGGCTAGCTCCGGGCGCTTTATAAACGCGCCACAACAAAAAGGGGGCCGACATGGCGGAGGAGAGCGGCGCGCGCGCACGGTTCGGCGCGACTCTGGTGGCGATCCTGGCGGCTCTGGGCAGCTTGGTTTCGGCAGGCGTCTCCTATTGGCAGAACATGGAGGCGAGGAAGGAAAATCAGCGCGCCTTCGAACAGAAGCAACTCGAACTCGACCGGAATTATCAGGTCGTCGTGGTTGAAAAAGTGACGGATGCGCTGAAGGCCGACGCGGCGAGCGATCCGGCGCGGGTAAACGTCGCCGCCGCGCTGGTGTTCACACTGCCCGATACGCAGGAAGGCCCGTCTGGCGCCGCGGCGGATGGACAGGACGGCGCGAGCCTCAAGAAGAAACTGGCGCTAATCGTGATGGAGCGGGCGGCTAAGGTCTCTACGGAAGTGGGCGGCGGAGGGTTGGACGCGACGGTCGCCGAATTGCGTTCGATCGCGCGCCAGGAAGCGGACGAGAAAACCGGCGCCGCGCGGCCGGCCGCCGCGCCATCCAGCGGAGCGCCGGCGCCAGCCGCCATCACCGGGACGCAGAAAACCTTGTCCGCGCCGAGCGCGACGGGGTGGGACATCGACGTGTTCTGGTGCGCCGGCGCGGACAGCGCGCAAAACCGCGCGCGCGCCCAACGCATGGGCGACGCGCTCGCCGCCGCGGCCAACGCGCAAACCGCAGTCGGCGCGAACACGCTCGTCGGCCGCGTTCGCGTGCGGGAGCTGCGCGAAGCCGTGAATGCACGCGGCGGCTATGGTGTCTCCCGCGACGAGATTCGCGCGGAATCCTCGGAAACGGAAACTGCGCAGAAGATCGCGGCCTTTCTGACGGAGAAGGGGTTCCCCGGCGTCGCCACTACGACGTCGACATCGCTGACGCCGTGGTATCTGAGCTTGTTCGTGTGCGGCGGCGGAAGCGCGCCGTCTATACGGCCGCGCCCGTTTCCCGTCACCGCCGACTGAGTGAGTAAGGCATGAAATCGTTCGCCGGCAATTTCTTCGAGGATTTTCGCCTTGGGCAAATTATCCGCCACGCCACGCCGCGCACGCTGACCGATGGCGATACCGCGCTCTTTATCGGGCTCACCGGATCGCGGTACGCATTGTTCAGCTCGGAGGAGTTCGCCAGCGCGTGCGGCCTCGGCGGCGCGCAGGTCGATCCAATGCTGGTGTTTCACGTCGTGTTCGGCAAGACCGTGCCGGACATATCGCTGAACGCCGTGGCCAATCTCGGTTACGCCGATGGGCGGTTCCTCGCGCCGGTGCGCGCCGGTGACACCTTGAGCGCAGTGTCCGAAGTGATCGGCCTCAAGGAAAATTCCAACGGCAAAACGGGCGTGGTGCACGTGCGCACCACTGGGGTCAATCAACACGGGCAAGCCGTTCTCACCTATGTGCGCTGGGTGATGGTGAACAAGCGCGACGTCACGGCGGCCGCGCCCGTCGGCATTGTGCCTGCGTTGCCGGAAGCGGTGGCGCCAGGTGACCTCATCCTGCCGGCCGAACTCGATTTCTCGAACTATGATTGGGCGCTGGCCGGCGGGCCGCACGGCTTCGAGGATTACGCGGTCGGCGAGAAGATCGACCATGTCGACGGCATGACGGTGGAGGAGGCGGAGCACCAGATCGCTACGCGGCTCTACCAGAACACGGCGAAGGTACATTTCGACGGCCTGCTCCAGCAGCAGAGCCGGTTCGGCAAGCGCCTCATTTATGGCGGGGTAGCGATCTCGCTGGCGCGCGCCTTGGCGTTCAACGGCCTCGCCAACGCCGGCCTGCTGCTGGCGATCAA
>JBFWWB010000161.1:0-5152 GCA_050246435.1 Hyphomonadaceae bacterium | reverse complement strand
CCGCCAGCAGCGCCGCCGCCAGCGAGCCGCCCAAGCGCGCCTGCGCCGGCGCATCGCCCGCGGCATGGGCGATGAAGCGCTTGCGGGAGGCCCCGAAGGCCAGCTTGAAGCCGGCCGCCGCGCGCAGGGCGCCCAGCCTCGCAATCAGCGCCAGATTGTGCGCCACGTTCTTGCCGAAGCCGATGCCGGGATCAATCCATATGCGCTCGCGCGCGATCCCCGCGTGCAGCGCCGCCTCTCCGCGCGCGCGCAGATACGCGCCCACCTCGGCTACGACGTCGGCGTAGCTGGGATTATCCTGCATCGTGCGCGGCGCGCCCTGCATGTGCATGAGGATCACTCCGCCTCCCAGGGCCGCCGCCGTCGCCAGCGAGTCCGGCGCATGGGCAAGCGCGGTCACGTCGTTCCAGACCGCGGCGCCGGCCTCGAAAGCCGCACGCGCCACGGCGGGCTTCATCGTATCGATCGAGATCGTCGCATCGGCGCGTGCGCGGATCGCCGCGATCACCGGAACCACGCGCGCAACCTCGGCGCCCTCCGCCACCGGCGCCGCCCCCGGCCGCGTGGACTCCCCGCCTACGTCGAGGATATCGGCCCCCGCCGCCAGCATCGCCATCGCATGATCGAGAGCGGCCGCCGGCGCGTCCCAGCGCCCGCCATCGGAAAACGAATCCGGCGTGACGTTGAGGATGCCCATGACCAGCGGGCCGCCGGGGACACTGCGTTCTTTCGCGATCATGGCCGCGATGTAGCCCGGCGCACGGACGAGCGCGGGGCGCGCCTTCAGGGCGTCGCCGGCGTTGCGGGCGCAGCCCCAGGCGAAGGCAGCAGCGCCGCCGCGCGGCCCGGCGCTGGCGTCGGCGCGTTTGCGACCGACCAGGCGGTGATCTTCATCGCCGCCTGGCGGGCGGTTTGCTCCAGCGCGAGCGCGGCAATCCGGGCGCCGCGGTCAGCCACCGGAGCGCGCTCGTCCAACTCCATGCTGGCGATCAGCGCGCGCGTGCGCGCTTCCACGAGCTTCACGTTCGCCTGCAGCCGCGCCTCCAGCGCATCGCCATCTTCATTGATCTCGAACGCGTACAGATCCCAGCGCACTTCCACATCCGCGCGGCCGTCGCCCGAGCGCACCGCGCCGAACACGAGCCCGCTGCGGTCGATCGTCGAAGTCAGCACACGCTGCAGCAAATCGGCTGCGCGGCCTTCCCAGATCGCGCCCTCCACATACGAGAGCGCGCCGTCTTTGCGCCAAGCGAGATCGTCGCCGCCCAGCGCGCGCGTCGTCGTCGGCGCGGACACCGCGATAACGATCGGCTTTGCGGCCGCCGCGGGCGCGGGCGGCGCGGGGGCGGCGCTCATCGCAAAGATGCGGTTGGGCGGGGGCGGCTCCGGCAGCAAGCGGATGCAGCCCGTCAGCGCGCCCGCCGCAGCGAGGATCGTCAGCATACGGATGGCGTTGATCACGGTTTCACCTTTATCGTGGGCCTGGCCGCGCGCCCGCCCACCAGGCTGGTCGGCCCGCTGCTTTCGACTTGCCCGGCGAGGCGGTCGAGAGACTGGGAAAGCCGGCGCAGATCGCGCGCGGCGGTGGAGATATCGGGCAGCGCCTGATAGGCGGCGATATCGGCGGCGTCGGCGGCGGACGTGGTGAACCGCCGCGCGCCATCGGCGGCGTCGGCCACGGCGGTGGCGGCGCGCTGGCTTTCGTTGAGGATCGCGTCGGTCTTCGCTTCGATCCGCGCCAGGCGGGCGTTCGTATCATCCGACAGGCGGCGCACGGAGTCGGCCGCCGCATGCAGCGCCTTTACCGTTTCCGCCGATTGCGCGATCGCGCCATCGCGCGCGGCGAGCATCGCGGTCGTTTCGTCGATATGGCGGATGGTTTCGTTGAGGCGCTTCACATTCTCGTCCGACAGCACGCTCTGCACCGCCACCAGCGCGCGATTGGCGTTGGACGCGATGTCCTGGCCCGCCGCCACCAGATCGTCGAGCGCGCCCTTCGTCGCCTGAATCCGCGTGGGCGGATTGCGCTTGCGCGGCAGCGGGGGATCCTTCGGATCGCCGGCGGTCAGCTGGATCAGGTTCACGCCGGTAAGGCCCATCGCCTCTAGGCGCGCCTCGGAGGATGTGGTGAGCGGTGTATCCGCCTCCACGCGCACGCGCGCGACGACGAGCGTCTTGTCCTTCTTGTCCAGCTCAAGGGTGGTGATTTCGCCGACCTTGATGCCGTTGAAACGCACCTCGCCTCCCTTGGCGAGGCCGCGCACCGGGCCTTTGAACACGATGTCGTAGATCGCGTATTCCGCGTTGAATTGGGCGCGCGCGAACCACAGCGCGAAGATCATGGCCAGCGCGGCGATCCCCAAGGTCAGCGCTCCCACCAGCACGTAATTGGCGCGCGTCTCCATCGCTTCACGTCCTTTCGTGCGCGGCTTTCGCCGCCCGGCCGCGCGGGCCGGAGAAATAATCCTTCACCCAGCCGCGCGCTTTGGCGCGCACCTCCGCGATCGGCCCGATGGCCTCCACCTTGCCTTCGTAGAGCACGAGGATGCGGTCGGTGATCGCCTCCAGCGTGTCGAGATCGTGGGTGACGAGGAACACGGTGAGCCCCAGCGCATCGCGCAGGCTGCGGATCAGCTGATCGAAATGCTCCGCGGAGACGGGGTCGAGCCCGGCGGTGGGCTCGTCGAGAAACAGCAATTCAGGATCGAGCGCGAGCGAGCGCGCCAGGCCCGCGCGCTTGCGCATGCCGCCGGAAATCTGCGACGGCCGCTTATCGAACGAATCCGGCGCCAAGCCGGTGAGCGAGAGCTTCAGTTCCGCCAGCTGATCGACGAGCGCGCCAGAAAGCTTCGTGTGCTCGCGGATCGGGAACGCCACATTCTCGCGCAGGCTGAGTGTGGAAAAAAGCGCGCCTTCCTGGAACAGCACGCCCCAGCGCCGCTCCAGCACGTCGCGCTGTTCCTCCGAGAGCGATAGAAAGTCTTCGCCGAATACATGGATCGAGCCGGCGGCCGGTTTGTCGAGCCCGATGATCTCGCGCAGCAGCACGGATTTGCCCGTGCCCGATGGGCCGACGACGCCCAGAATTTCGCGCCGGCGCACGTCGAAATCGAGCCCGGAATGCACTTCCTGTGCGCCGAACCGCGTCACCAGTCCGCGCACGGAGATGATCGGCTCTTCAGCCGCGGAAGGGGCGATGGGCGCGCTCACCGATGCATCCCCCTCACCAATCCATTTCCATGAACCAGAGCGCGAAGATCGCATCGAGCAGGATGACCAGGAAGATCGCCTGCACCACCGAGGCCGTCGTGCTGCGCCCCAGCGAGGCCACGTCCCCGCCGACCTCCATGCCGTGCCGGCAACCGACGACGGCGACCACCATGGCGAACACCGGCGCCTTGCTCATGCCGATCCAGAAATGTCGGGCTGGCACGTTGTCGTGCATGCGATTGACGAACAGCACGGGGCTCACGTCCAGCGCGAGCCAGGCCACCAGCATCCCCCCGGCCAGCCCCGCGATCACGGCCACGAATGTCAGCAGCGGGGTCATGATCAGCATCGCCAGCACGCGCGGCGCCACCAGCGCCTCCATCGGATCGACGCCCAGCACGCGCAGCGCATCGATCTCCTGGCGCATCTTCATGGCGCCGATCTCAGCGGTGAAGGCGCTGTCCGTCCGCCCGGCGAGCAGCACCGCGGTGATCACCACGCCGAATTCGCGCAACACCGAGAACGCAACCAGTTCCACCGTGAAGATCACGGCGCCGAAATCCTGCAGCACGCGCGCGCCGAGATAGGCGATGACGACGCCGATGAAGAACGAAAGCAGCGCGATGATCGCCATCGCGTTGAGCCCCGCCGTCTCCATCACATGCACCATCGCCGCCCAGCGCATGCGGCGCGGATTGGCGATGAGGCGCGCGATCGTCACGATCGTCTGGCCGAGGAAAGAGAGGATCTCCAGCGCTTCGGCGAAGAAATTCGCCATCGCCTCGCCCACGCGGGAAAGCAGCGCGGTCCAGCCGCCGGGGCGCGTGTCGGGGGCCAGCGCCGGCTGTTCGGCCGCGCGGGCGGTCTCGAGCAGACGCCGCAAAGCGTCGTTTTCGCCGATGAAGGCCGGCGCTTCGGCCTGGCCGCCGCCGGCGGCGCGCCCCAGCACATAGGCGCCCGCCACATCCACCTCGCCAAGGCGCGTCACGTCGAGCACCGCGGCCGCTCCGGCCAAACGCTCGCTCAGGTCGTGCAGCGCCTCCTCGATAGGCGCAAGCGTCCATACGGTCCAATCGCCGCTGACGGCGAGGACCGGGCCCCTGTCGGTTTCCTGCAGGTCAAAGGCGGCGTTTCTCGCCGGCATCGCCCCTCGCTTCGCGCCGTTCCGACGCTCACAGCTAACAGAAAAAGCCGCTGACAGAACAACGTTCCCCTCTCGGGCGCCGCTTTCGTGGTTAACCCGCGCGCATCGTCCGCCCGCGGAGCGTTGCCGGAAAGCGGCGCGCGCGCGATAGAGGGCGCCCCGCCGGAGCTTCGCCCATGCTCGCCGCCGCTCGCCTGCAAGCAATGACAGCCACCGCGGCGCCTGATGCGGCGCGCGCCTTCTATCGCGACATTCTGGGCCTGCCGCTGCTATCGGAAGATATGTTCGCACTGATATTTGAGGTCGGCGGGGCGCCGCTGCGCGTAGCGAAGACGCCGGGCGTGGCGCCTTCGCCTTACGCGGTTCTGGGCTTCACCGTGGATGCGATCGAGCCGGTCGCGCGCGGGCTCGCGGCCAAGGGCGTGACGTTCGAGCGCTACGCGTTTCTTCAGCACGACGCGCACGGGATTTGGACCGCGCCGGACGGCGCGCGCGTCGCCTGGTTCCGCGATCCGGACGGCAACCTGCTGAGCCTGGCGCAAGAAGCGCCTTAAAACGTTCGCCTCAGGCTAGCGCCCTTTCGAACAGCGCCAACAGCCGCGCCCAGGCGCGCTCGGCCTGGGGTTGGTTGTAGACGGCGGAATCGATCGCGCACCAGCCGTGCATCGCGCCGGCGTAAACCTCGATCTCCGCCGGCAAGCTCGCCTGTGCGAAAGTATCGCGCAGCACGTCCTTCACATCCGGCGCGGATTTGTCGTCATTTTCGGCGATCGCGAAGAGATAGATCGGAAGAGCGTC
>JBFWWB010000160.1:0-5181 GCA_050246435.1 Hyphomonadaceae bacterium | reverse complement strand
GGAAGGCGGCGCGGACCTCGCCGTCCTCCCCATGCATTTCATCGAACATGAATGACCACGAGACTGCCTCAACGCAGATGACGGCGCCCGAGCTTAAACCCGAAGCGCGCCGCGGCGCTGGCTCATTCGAAAAAGTGAGGCGCCCATTTTTTGGGCGGCGGTTTCGCGAACCGCTGGAAGGGCTCTAAGAAGGCCCATGCGCTCCATCGACGCTCCCCCCGCCGCCGGCTCGCTCGCATTCATGCGCGCGCTCGCCACCGGGCTCTTGGTGTTGATGGTGATCGTGTTCCTGGCGGCGCGGGCCTTTGAGGCGCACGCGGTGTGGATCGGCTATATCCGCGCCTTCGCGGAAGCCGCCACCATCGGCGCGCTGGCCGATTGGTTCGCGGTCACCGCGCTGTTCCGCCGCCCGCTGGGCTTGCCGATCCCGCACACCGCGATCATCCCGCGCAGCAAGGAGCGCATTGGGGCGGGGCTGGGCCGGTTCCTCGAAAGCAATTTCCTCAGCCCTGAACTCGTCGGCGCGCGGTTGGCGAAGATCGACGTGCTGGGTGAGGCGGCCGCGTGGGCCGCCCAGCCGGGTCGCGCCGCGCTGCTGGCCCGCAACGCCGCCGACGCGCTGCCCCGCGCGCTCGACCTGGTGGACGACAGTCCCGTGGAGCAGGCGCTCAAGGCGTTCGCCGCCGCCCGCCTGCGCGAAGCCGATATCGCGACGATGGCGGCTGACCTGATCGATTTTGTCGTCTCCCGCCACCGCCACCAGGGACTGATGGATCATCTGCTGCGCGCGGCCGATGCGCTGCTGAGCGAGAGCGAGGGCGACATCCGCGCCCGCATCCGCGATCGCGCCGGCTTCCTCGGACGCATCCTGCTGCTCGACAAGAAGGCCGCCAATGCGCTGATCGGGGCGGCGCGCAGCGCCATCCGCGACATGGCGACGGATCCGCTGAGCGACATGCGTCAGCGTTTCGATGGCGCGCTGCTGAAGTTGGCCACCGACCTGCGCGCCGCGCCGGAGCTGCGCGCCGAAGTCGACGAGCTGAAAGCCCGCATCCTGGAGCACCCGGAAATCCAGGCTTTCGCCGGCGCGCTGTGGCAGGCGGTGAAGCGCGATCTGAAAACCGGCGCCGGCAGCCTCGCCGAAGGCGGGCTGGCGCAGGCGCTGGAAAGCGCAGTGCTGAGCTTCGCCCACCGCATCCGCGCCGATGACGAATTGCGCGACGCGCTGAACGAGCGGTTGCGGCTGTGGGCGATGCGACTGGCGAAGGATCGCGGCGAGGACGTCACCCGCTTCGTCGCCGAAACCATCGGCTCCTGGGACGCGCGCACGGTGATCGCACGGATCGAGGCCGGCGTCGGGGCCGATCTGCAATACATTCGCATCAGCGGCACCCTGATCGGCGGACTCGCCGGCGTCGGCCTGCACACGATCGAAGCGCTGGTGTTCCGCTAGACATGGCGAGCCGCACGCTTGCGTCATTCCGGGCGAAGCGAAGCGCAGGCCCGGAATCCAGGGAACGTAGAGTTCAAGGCGGGCCGCTCGGTCCCAACGAAGGTTGGGACCGAGAAACGCTGACGCAGGCACATTGGATCGCCCGGCGTGGTTCTGGGCCCCAGCCTCCGCTGGGGCCGAGCCCTAACGCTCGCCCATCAACGCTTCGATCGTTTCGAGTAGCGCTTGGAAATCCACCGGCTTGGCGGCGAAAGCGTCGCAGCCGGCCTCCAGGCACGACTGGCGCGCCTCGCTCGGGCTTTGCGCGGTTAGCGCGATGATCTTCACGTCGGCCGTCTCCGGCGCGGCGCGTAGCGCGCGGGCCGCCTCCAGGCCGGACATCACCGGCATGGCGAGATCGAGCAGCACCACGTCGGGCTTGTTGTTGTTGGCGGCGGCAACTGCCAGCGCGCCGTCCTCGGCCACGTCGACGATGAAGCCGCGCCGCGCCAGCCGCCGCGCCAGCATTTCGCGATTGTCCTGATTGTCTTCCGCCAGCAGCACGCGCATGAGCCCATCCCCTCGAACGGCCCAGCATGGCGCCCTTTCGTTAAGGCGGCGGTAAGGGGCGCGCGCGGCCCTGTCCGCGGGCCCGGAAAATCGCTATATGGTCGCGCATGCAGACGAAGACGAAGGCCTGGAAACCCGATTCCTGGCGGGAACGCCCGGCCAAGCACATCCCGACCGATTACCCCGACGCCGGCGCGCTCGCCCGCGCCGAGCAGACCTTGCGCGCCTTTCCCCCGCTGGTTTCGGCCGGCGAAGTGCGCATCCTCAAATCCAAGCTGGCCGAGGTGGCGGCCGGCCGCGCCTTCCTGCTGCAGGGCGGGGATTGCGCCGAGAGCTTCAAGGAATTCGACACCAACAAGATCCGCGACACCTTCCGCGTGCTCATGCAGATGGCGGTGGTGCTCACCTTCGCCGGCGGCAAGGGCGTCGTGAAGCTGGGGCGCATCGCCGGCCAATTCGCCAAGCCGCGAAGCGAGCCCACCGAAACGGTCGACGGGGTGACGCTGCCCTCCTATCGCGGCGACAACATCAACGGCCAGGATTTCACCCTGGCCGAGCGCACGCCCGATCCGCAGCGGCTGATCCAGGCCTATGCGCAATCGGCGTCCACGCTCAACTTCATCCGCGCCTTGTCGGATGGCGGCTATGCCGATCTGCACCGCGTGCGCTCCTGGATGCTCGATTTCACCCGCAAGGGTCAGATCGGCGCGCGCTATCAGGAACTCGCCAACCGGATCGACGAGGCGGTGCGCTTCATGGAGGCGTGCGGCATCACGCCGGAGACCGCCCCGGCGATGCGCCAGGTCGATTTCTACACCAGCCACGAGGCGCTGCTGCTCGGCTACGAAGAAGCGATGACGCGCGTGGATTCCACCTCGCCCACCGGCGAGCATTTCGATACCAGCGCGCATTTCCTCTGGATCGGCGACCGCACCCGCCAGCTCGATGGCGCGCACGTCGAATTCTGCAAGGGCGTGAAGAATCCCATCGGCATGAAATGCGGGCCGAGCCTGGAGGTGGACGATCTGCTCCGCCTCGTCGATGCGCTTAACCCGGAAAACGAGCCGGGCCGGCTGACGCTCATCACGCGCTTCGGTTCCGATAAGGCCGAGGCGGGCTTGCCGAAGCTGGTGCGCGCGGTGGAACGGGAAGGGCGCAGCGTCGTCTGGTCCTGCGATCCGATGCACGGCAACACGATCAAGACATCCTCCGGCCTCAAGACCCGCCCGTTCGATCGCGTGCTCGCCGAAGTGCGCACCTTCATGCAGGCGCTGCCCGCAGAAGGCGCCCATCCCGGCGGCGTGCATATCGAGATGACCGGCCAGAACGTCACCGAATGCATCGGCGGCGGGGCGGCGATCACGATGGAAGGCCTGAGCGAGCGCTACGACACGACGTGCGACCCGCGCTTGAACGGAGAGCAGGCGCTGGAGCTGGCTTTCCTGGTGGCCGAACATCTCGACGGCGTGCGCGCCGAAGCGCGCAAAGCTGCGGCGGGCTAGGTTTTAGAGAAGATCACGGCGAGATTATTCGCCGGCATTTCCGCGACAGTGCGCAGCGCCAAGCCATGCTTTGCCGCTTCGAGCTTGACGTCGTTTAGATTGCGCACGCCCCATTCTGGATTGCGCGCACGCAAGGACGCGTCGAACGCCTCGTTCGAAGGCGCTGCCTGGAGGCCGTCCACGATGAACGGGCCATATAGGAACAGCACGCCGCTGCCGGGTGCGAGTACGCGCGCGGCGCCGGCCATTAATCCCTCCGTCGCTGCCCACGGCGCGATATGGATCATGTTGATGGCGACGAGCGCATCGAACGGCCCATCCACGCGCCAGTCCGGGGCGGTCACGTCGATCGCCAGCGGCGCTGCGACATTCGCTGAGCCCTCATGCGCGATCCACGCCGCGATGCTGGCGCGCGCGGCCTCGTCAGGATCGCTCGGTTGCCATGCCAGACCTGGCATCGCGGCTGCGAAATAGACCGCATGCTCGCCGGCGCCCGAGGCGATCTCCAGGACCCGCCCCCTGGTGGGCAGATGCGCGCGCAACACTGCCAGTATCGGCTCGCGATTGCGCGCCGTTGAGGGGGCGGATGCGCGGGCGGCGTCGCTCATTTCTTCTCCAACACGCCCAGCGCCGCCACGGTGAGCGCGGCCACCGCGGCGGGGATGGTGTTTTCCGCATCCGGCGCCCAGAGCGGCGAGTGCAGCGAGGGCAGCTTCGAAGCGTCGCCGCCCGCTGCGCGCCAATTCGCTTCCGATACGCCGCCGACGCGGAACAGCATGGACTGGATGTCTTTCCCGTCGAGCCGATAGCGGCCGAAATCCTCCCCGCCCATCATCGGCCGGATTTCGCGCACGCGCGCTTCGCCGAAATAGGCGCGGAAGGCGGCCGCACTCGCTTGCGTCAGCGCATCCGCGTTGACCACTACCGGGGTGAACTCGTCCTTCACCGTCACTTCGGGCATGCGGTCCTCCGGCACGCCGGCGGCGATCGCTTCGCCGCGCGCGATGCGGCGCACGCCGTCGAGCAGCTTCTCACGGATTTCCGGCGTGAAGCTGCGGATCGTGAGCTGCAGCTTTGCTTCGTCGGGGATGATGTTGTGCTTCGTGCCGGCTTGGAACGAACCGACGGTGACGACGGCGCTGTCCAGCGGATCGAGTTCTCGGCTAACCAATGTTTGCAGGCTGGTCACGATGCGCGCGGCGAGCACGATGGGATCGCGCGTGGTTTGCGGATAGGCGCCGTGCCCGCCGATGCCGCGCACCACCACGTCGACGGAATCGACGTTCGCCGCGATGGGGCCGGGCTTGTAGCCGATCACGCCGGCGGGAAGATCGGCGGAATCGTGGAAGGCGATCGCATAATTGGGGCGGGGAAACCGCGTGTAGAGCTTGTCGTCCAGCATGGCGCGCGCGCCTTGCCCGGTTTCCTCCGCCGGCTGCGCGATCATCACCAGCGTGCCGCTCCAACGCGCCCTCAGTGCGGAAAGCCGACGCGCCGCGCCGACCCACGACGCCATGTGCACGTCATGCCCGCAGGCGTGCATCACGCCGGGCGCAGCGGACGCGAAAGGCAAGCCGGTCTTCTCAGTGACGGGTAGGGCGTCCATATCAGTGCGCAACAACAGCACTGGTCCTTCGCCGTTGCGCAGCACCGCCACCACGCCGTTGTCGCCGACCT
>JBFWWB010000159.1:0-5201 GCA_050246435.1 Hyphomonadaceae bacterium | reverse complement strand
GCGTCGACATTTCCGTTTCGCGCTGATCGAGCGCGGTGCGCCGCGCGCCCAGCGATTGCAGCACTTCCACTTCCGTCGCCGAAAGGCCCGCCTGCTCTGCGAAGCTTGGCGCGGCGCACTGCGCGCTGGACGCCGCAGGCGCAGCGACCGTGCTCGCCGGCGCTGGCGCGAGCGCCTCGGATGCGGCGGCCGCCACATCGCCGGCGCTTTCCGCCGCGGTAGCGGCCAGCGCCACGGCCTTCAGGCCAAGCACGACGCCCGCCGTCACCATCACCGCGGGAAGGAGGCGCACATTCGCCATCAGCGCGTCACCAGCCGCGCGCGCCGGCGCGCTGCGCCGTTTCCGCGCGCGGACGGCCCATGCCAAGGCGCTCCGCGAGTCCGCGCGCATCGTCGATCCGCGCCTGCAGATCGCGCGCGGTGTCGGCGGCGGTGGCGCGCAAGCCGCGCACAGCCGCTTCCGCGTGGGCCGCCGCCTCCTTCAACTCCAGCGCCGCGGCGCGCACGCCGTCCTGGCCGGCGCGCAGCGCCGCCAGCTTGCGGTCCAGCCGCCAGCAGAAATACAGCACCGCCGCCAGCAGCAGCGCGAGCCCGCCTTCCAGTGCGATCGCGAACGGCCCTTCGATCATGGCTTACCCCAGCTTCAGCGCAGTTTTCGCCGCTTGCGGCAACGGCTCCTCGACGCGCACGGCCACCTTGTGCCCGATTCTCCCGATGCGTCCGCGCGTCAAAGAGATCGCGCCGCATTTGAGCTGCACCGGATCGTTGGGCGCCGCACCCAGCATCAAGGTGTCGCCCACCTTCAGATCCAGCACGCGGCGCAGCGGCGCCTGATGCTCGTCCAGCACGGCGCGCACCTCCATGCCGGTGTTCCAAAGCTCGCTGGCCAGGTGGCCTTCCCAAATATTGTCGCGACCGAACTTCTCGCCCATGAATTGCTGCAGCAGCATCTTACGGATCGGCTCGAGAGTCGCGTAGGGCAGCAGCAATTCGAGGCGGCCGCCGCGGTCATCCATCTCGATGCGCAGCTTCACCAGAATCGCGGCGTTCGCAGGCCGCGCAATCGCGGCGAAGCGCGGATTGGTTTCGATCCGGTCGAGCGAAAAGTTCACATTGGTGAGCGGCGCGAACGCCTGGCGCGTGTCATCCAACACCACTTCGATCATGCGCGTCACGAGCATGCGCTCGATCGTGGTGTAGGGTCGGCCCTCCACGCGCATTGCAACAGTGCCCCGCCGCCCCCCCAAGAGCACGTCGACGATCGAATAGATCAGATTGGAATCGATCGTCACCAGCCCGAAATTGTCGAGCTCTTCGGCGCGGAACACCGCGATGATCGCCGGCAACGGGATCGAGTTGAGATAATCGCCGAAGCGGATCGAGGAGATGTTATCGAGGCTCACCTCGACATTGTCGGAGGTGAAATTGCGCAACGACGTCGTCATCAGCCGCACCAGGCGGTCGAACACGACCTCCAGCATCGGCAGGCGTTCGTAGGAAACGAGCGCCGAATTGATGATCGCGCGCACGCCGGTGCGCTCGCCGTTGGCGTCCTCACCGCTGGCGAAGCCCAGCAGGCTGTCGATCTCGTCCTGATTGAGAACGCGTTCGGAGCCGACGGCGGCGTTGGCAATGCCCGCATCCCATTCCTGCGGTTTCTCGCCCGCTTCCTGCGCGGCGGTCTCCCAGGTTTCGGCGGCGGGCTGTGGATCTTCGGCCATTATTGCACCAGCATTTCTTCGATCAGCACCGCGTTCACATGCGCGGGCGCGATCGCGAGATTGACGCGGCGCAGTAGCTCTAGGCGCAAACGATACGCCCCGGCGGAGCCGGCGAGATCGTCTACCCGCAACTCGCGTAGGAACGCATTGAACTGATCGATCACGCGGGGCAGCTGCGGCTCCAGCGCCGTCGCGGTGTCCATGTCTGGCGATTCAAGCGTGAGCTTCAGCTTCAGATACACGGGCCGCCCGTCGCCCGAAGTGATGTTCACCAGCATTTCCGGCAGCTTGTAGTAGACGACGCCGTCGCCCTCGCTGATCGCCGGATTGGCGTTCTTTTCGCCGTGGCCGCCCTTGGCTTCCTTCTTCGCCTTCTTGTCGTGCCCGCCGGCGGCGGCTTCGCCGTGTGCGCCGGGCTTCGCCAGCAGAAAATAGCCCGCGGCCCCGCCCCCGATCAGCAGCAGCAGCACCGGCAGCACCACGAACAGCACCAGCGTCTTGCCGGCGAGCTTCTTCTTCGCCGGCGCCGCCTCGCCCTCGCCTGCCCCTTCACCGTCAGCGGCGGCCGCCTCCGCCTCGGGGCTTGCGCCCTTCTTCTCTTTCGCCGGTTTCGGTTTCTTCGCCACGCCCGAATCCATTCCCACGCGCGTCAGCCGCGCAGGCCCGATGGAGGGCTCTTATGGTTAAGGATCGGTGGATGGCCGGCAAAATCTGCCGGCCAAGCAGCAAACGCTACCGGGCGTTTACCATAAATGGAAATTTAATGCGTTGGGTTCATTGAGGATTCGCGACGGCAAAGCTCTTGCACGGCGCACAGGCGGCGAGCGGCTGGAGCCCCTATGGACAACGCCTTGATGATTGGCCTGCAGGCGCAGCGCGTGCTGCAGCGCCGCATGGAGGCCGTCGCCAACAATCTCGCCAACATGGCGACCTCCGGCTTCAAGGCCGACGCCATTATCTTCGAATCGATCAGCGATCCGGCCGCGCACGCCGACGCCGAGCCGCGCGATATCCGCTTCGTGCACGAGGCGGGCGTCATGCGCGACATGAGCCAGGGCGGCGTCTCGCGCACCGGCGCGCCACTCGATCTGGCGATCGAGGGCGAAGGCTTCTTCGCCGTCCAGGGGCCTTCCGGCACGCTCTACACGCGCGACGGCGATTTCACACTCGCCGCCGACGGCACGCTCACCACCAAGGACGGCAAGCCCGTGCTGGGCGATGGCGGCGCGCCGCTGGTGCTCGATCTGCAGGGCCAGGAGCCGGTGATCGGCCAGGACGGCGCAATCCGCGTCGGCGATTCCGAGGCCGGCCGCGTCGGCGTGTACAAGTTCGCCGATCCGCAAAATCTCGAAAAGGTTGGCGACAACCTCTATGACGCGAAGGGCCGTGCGGCGCAGGCCGGCGAAGGCCGCGTCGTCCAGGGCGCGCTCGAATCATCGAACGTTCGTCCGGTGGTGGAGCTGACGCGACTCATCGAAATATCCCGCGCGTACGAGTCGGCCGCCCGCATGGTGAAGGGCGACGACGATCTCCGCAAATCCGCGATCGAAAGGCTGGGCAAGGCGGCATGAGCACGATCATCGACATTGAATTGGAGGAGGCCGGACCCGCGCGCGAGCCGGCGGACGCTGAAAGCCTCGAAGACGCGGCCATCGAAGCGGTGGCGCGTTTCTGGAGTCCGGTTTCGCCTACGGCGGAGGATGCGCCGATCCGCATCTGCGTGGCGCGGGATCTCGTCTGATGCGCGCGCTCTCGATCGCCGCCACCGGCATGATGGCTCAACAGCTGAATGTTGAAGTCATCTCGAACAACATCGCCAACATGAACACGACGGGCTTCAAGCGTCAGCGCGCCCAGTTCGAAGACATGCTGTATCAGACAATGGAGCGCCCCGGCGCCAGCACCTCGGCGCAAGGCAATGTCGCGCCGCTGGGCATCCAGGTCGGCGTCGGCGTGCGCCCCGGCACCGTCGGGCGCGTGACCGAGCAAGGCAATCTCACCCAAACCGGCAACGATTACGATCTGGCGATTTCCGGCGCGGGTTATTTTCAGGTGCTGCTGCCATCGGGCGAAACCGCCTACACGCGCGCGGGCAATCTGGCGATCAACGCCGACGGGCAGCTCGTCACCGGCGAAGGCTACACGATCGACCCCGCGATCACGATTCCCGTCGGCGCCACGAAGGTCACGATCAGCCGCGACGGCACGGTCGAAGCCGCCGTCGCAGGCTCCGCCACGCCGACGCAGGTGGGCCAGATCGAACTGGCCTCGTTCGTCAATCCGGCGGGCCTCGATGCGCAGGGCGACAATCTCTTCAAGGAGACTGTCGCCTCCGGCGCTCCCACATCCTCCACGCCGGGATCGGACAATCTGGGCGCCCTGATGCAGGGCTTCCTTGAAACTTCGAACGTCAACGCGGTGGAGGAAATCTCCGCGCTGATCGTGGCGCAGCGCGCTTACGAGATGAACGCCAAGGTGATCACCGCGTCCGACGAGATGCTGCAGACCACGTCGCAACTGCGCTGAGGCTGAGGAGCACGCTCATGCATCGCACGTTCGCATTTCTCGCCTGCATCGCGGCGCTCGCCGCCGCGCCGTTGGCGAACGCCGATCAGCGCGTCGAACTGCGCGCGCAGATCGAAGCCGCCGGCCCTGCCGTCACGCTGGGCGATGTGTTTCTCAACGCCGGCGAAATGGGCGGGCGCGCCGTGGCGCCTGCGCCGGCGGCCGGCGCGCGCGCAGCGTTCTCTGCGCGCTTCCTGGTCGCTGCGGCGGCCGCCGCCGGCCTCGATTGGACGCCGCCCGACGGCGTCGAGCAGGTCATCGTCACGCGCGCCGGCGGCGCGCGCCTGCAGAAAGCCTCCTTCGCGCCTGAGCCTGTCGTGCGCCGCGGCGAAACCGTCACGCTCGTCTATGTGGCGCCCGGCCTGCAGCTCACCACACGCGCGAAAGCGCTGGCCGACGCCGGCTTGGGCGCGGCGGTGAAGCTGGTGAACCTGCAATCGAACAAGGCCGTCGACGCCGTCGTCACCGGCCCGGGCGCGGCCACCGCCAATCGCGGGCAATCCTTCTGATGCAGAATAGAGCAGCCTTCCACGGCGCAGCGTTCGCGGCGCTCGCCGCTCTCGGCGGGTGCGGGAGCATAAAGGAAGCGCTGCGCGCGACGCCGACTTTATCGCCCGTGGGTTCCGGCGCTGTGGCGTCCACGCCCGCCAGCCTGCCGATGCCGCCGCCCTCGCCGGAAGTGTATGCGCCCAATTCGCTGTGGCGCGCCGGCGCGCGCACGTTCTTCAACGATCAACGCGCCAGCCGGGTGGGCGATCTGCTGACCGTGCGCATCTCCATCGACGACAGCGCCCAGGTCAGCAACTCGACGGACCGCTCGCGCAAGTCATCGTCCAAGCTGGGCGTGACGAACCTCTTCGGCCTGGAAACGCCGATCACGAACGCGCTGCCGGGGCCTGCGGATTCCTCCAGCCT
>JBFWWB010000158.1:0-5243 GCA_050246435.1 Hyphomonadaceae bacterium | reverse complement strand
CCAGTCGGGCTTCCGCAGCATCGGCGTGTCAGGCCGGTGCGCCTTCTCTGGGTGGCGTGGGCCTTCCTGCCGGCCGGCCCGCGTGTCGATCAGATTGGCCATATCGCAAAGGATGGACGCGCCCGCGCGCGCGCGCAATGGCCCGTGGCGCATGCCGCCCCTGCGCCGCGCAAGGGCCGCATGGTTTGCCTTGCCTTCCGGATGGGGTAGCAAGATTGCCGCAGCGGCAAAGAAGCGCTCGGGAGGCGAGAACGTGGCGCACAAGCCCTTCGATTCCATGTCTGGGCGCGTCTCGGTGTTCGACGCGCTGCTCCAGGCGCGCCTGCGCTCGGGCGCGGCGACGCCCATCCTGGAAGATCACGAGCGCAAGCCATTGACCTATGGCGATCTGGTGCGCGCAGCGTTCGCGCTGGGCGGAAAGCTCAAGGCGATGACGGCCCCGCGCGAGCGCGTCGGCGTGCTGTTGCCCTCGAGCGCGGGCGCTGCGGTGACCTTCTTCGCGTTGCATGCCATCGGGCGCACTCCGGCGATGCTCAACTTCACCGCCGGCGCGATGAACTTGAAAGCGGCGCTCGCCGCGGCGAACGTCAAGACGGTGCTCACCTCGGAGCGTTTTCTGGAACAGGGTAATCTGCAGGCGCTCGCCGAAGAACTTTCCGCGCATGCCATGATCGTGCGCCTGGAACAGTTGCGCGAGAAGATCGGCGTGCACGACAAGATGGGCGCCGTGGTTTCGGGGCTGGCGCCAGGGGTGTTCCGCAGCGCCGCCAAGCCGGACGACGAGGCTGTCGTTCTTTTCACGTCCGGCAGTTTCGGGGCGCCGCGCGGCGTGGTGCTGACGCACGCCAATCTTGTTTCGAACGTCCGCCAGATCGCCGCGCATATCGCGTTCGACCCAGAATGGGTGTTCTTCAATCCGCTGCCCGTGTTTCACTCTTTCGGGCTAACGGGCGGCCTGCTGCTGCCGCTGCTGACCGGCCACAAGGCGTTCGTCTATCCCTCGCCGCTGCACTTCAAGATCATCCCGCGGCTCATTCGCGAAAGCGGCGCTAACGTTCTGTTGGCGACGGATACGTTCGCCTACCAGTATGCGCGCGCCGCGGAAGACGGCGACCTCTCCGGCTTGCGCTTCGCCGTCTGCGGCGCCGAGCGCGTGCGCCGGGAAACCCGCGACATCTACGCCCGCCGCTTCAATGTCATGCTGCTCGAGGGCTATGGCGCGACCGAGGCGTCGCCCGTCATCGCCGTCAATCAGCCGACGGATAATCACGAAGGCACGGTCGGGGCG
Organism: Hyphomonadaceae bacterium; assembly: GCA_050246435.1. Lineage (GTDB taxonomy): Bacteria > Pseudomonadota > Alphaproteobacteria > Caulobacterales > Aquidulcibacteraceae > JAKFWI01. The sequence goes on along the minus strand of JBFWWB010000158.1, from coordinate 3,955 downwards.
GTATTGCCCGGAATGGAGGTTCGCCTCGAAAAGGTTCCCGGCATCGAGGAAGGCGCCAACCTCCTCGTGCGCGGGCCGAACGTGATGAAGGGCTATCTGAGCGAGGACGGCCTCCATCCCCCGCAAGACGGCTGGCACGACACGGGCGATGTCGTTTCCATCGATGCGCGGGGCTCGATCACCATTCTCGGGCGCGTGAAGCGCTTCGCAAAAATCGGCGGCGAGATGGTGTCGCTTGCCGCGGTGGAGGCCTACGCCAGCGCCCTGTGGCCGGAAAGCCGCCACGCGGCGGTGGCCGTGCCGTGCTCGCGCAAGGGCGAAAAAGTGATCCTGGTGAGCGACGAGCCGGAGGCGCAGCCCCATGCGCTGCTCGATTGGGCGCAGACGCATGGCGCGCCGGAAATCGCCATCCCGAAAACGATCATGACGGTTCGCGAAGTGCCCGTGCTGGGCAGCGGCAAGACGGATTATGTCGCCGTGCGCGCGATGGCCGACATTCACGCCGACGGCGCGCGCGCGGCCTGAGCGCTCACACCTGCAGGCGCGGCCTGACGGCGAGCGCCAGTGCGCCAAGACCGAGAAACGTCGCGGCGACCGCGAACATCCAGCCGATCGCCGGCGCGAACGACAGCACCGTCAGCGCCGCGAGGCCAGCGGCCAGCGCGATCACCCGCGCGCCCGGCGTCGCTGGCTTCAGCGCCAGCGCGGCCAGCGCGCCAGCGCCCAACGCATAGCCGCACAGCGCCAGCAGCGGCCACGCCAGCAACATGAGGAAGCCGAGCGGGAAGCCCACCAAGCTCAGCATGATGACGAACGCCAGCACCGGCGTCAGCAGCAGGATGGCTGCGCCCCATCCCAGCGCGGCGGGCCAACGCGCGCGCAGCACGTTGAAGACGCGGTCAGCGTAATGCGGCGTCAGCAGCACAAGCAACAGGCCCAGCAGAAACGCGCTGAGCGCCACGGTGATGCGCACCGCCGCCTCCCCGGCATACAGCACCGCGCGCGGCGCGCCTTTCCACGGCATCGCCCATGTAAGAACGCCCTCGCGGCGCCAGCCCTTGATCACCTCGCCGGAGACGCCGCGGTGCACGATCGCTTCGGGGGGAATGTCGGGCGGCGTGGGGCTGCGCCAGATCAGCCGCCCTTCGATCGTGGCGTTCGGAGATAGGAAGATCTCGCGCGCGTTGATGGTGACGTCGCCGCCTACTTGCGCATCGAGGGCGACGCTTTCGCCAGACACATCGAGATTGCCGTCGATCCGGCCCTTCACGAGCACGTCCTGTCCGAAGATGCGTGCATCCTGGCCGATCCGTGCGTCGGAACCGAGGCGCACATCGTTCGCCGCGACGTAAAGGTCGTCGCCCACGGGCCCGTCGATCTCGGCCGATTGCGCCGCGATCGCGAGCTCGCCGCCGACGGCGCCGCTTTGCTTGTAGCGCCCGGCCAGAACGCGCGCGTCGTCGCCGACTTCGCCATCGAGCTGGGCGCTCCCAGCCATGATCATGGCGTCGCCCGCGATGCGCCCGGGGATCACGACGCGCGACGCCGCGAAAGCGCCGTCGCCTTCCCTGTCGGGGGCCTCCACGCCCTGCGCGCGCGCAGGCTGCGGCGCGGAGAGCGCCAGCACCGCCGCCAGTAGCGCCAGGGCGATGCGCTTCATGAGTTGATCACGCGCCCGTAAGCATCGAGCACCGCTTCGTGCATCATTTCCGAGAGCGTCGGATGCGGGAACACCGCGCCGATCAGTTCCGCTTCCGTCGCCTCCGCGCTCATCGCCACGGCGAAGCCCTGAATGAGTTCGGTGACCTCTGCGCCGATCATGTGCGCGCCCAGCAATTCACCGGTCTTCGCGTCGAAGATCGTTTTCACGAAACCTTCCGCCTCGCCGAGCGCGATGGCCTTGCCGTTCGCCTGGAAAGGAAAGCGGCCGACCTTGATCTCCTTGCCCGCCTGTTTGGCGCGCGCCTCGGTGAGGCCGATGGAAGCCACTTGCGGATGGGAATACGTGCAGCCGGGAATCTTCGCGACATCGAGCGCATGGGGATGCTGCCCGGCGATCGCCTCGACGCAGGCGATGCCCTCGTGGCCCGCCTTGTGCGCAAGCCAGGGCGGACCGGTCACGTCGCCGATCGCATAGAGGCCCGCCACATTGGTGCGGCCCAGCCCATCGGTGACGACGTGCGTGCGGTCGATCTTCAGGCCAAGCGCCTCGAGGCCCATGTCCTCGACATTGCCGACGATGCCGACCGCCACGATCGCATGGCTGGCGGTGAGCGTTTCGCTTCGCCCGCCGGCCTCGATCGCCGCGCTCACGCCGTCCGCGCCGACCTTCACGGACGACGCTTTCGCGCCGATGCGGAACTCGATCCCCTGCTTGCGGAACTGGCGCAAAGCGAAGGCGGAAACCTCTTCGTCCTCCACGGGGAGGATGCGGTCGAGCAATTCCACCACCGTCACCTTCACGCCGAAGGCGGCGTAGAAACTCGCGAACTCGACGCCGATGGCGCCCGAACCGAACACCAACAGCGATTGCGGCCATTCCGGCGGCGTCATCGCATCCTTGTAGGTCCAGATGCGTGCGCCATCGGCGGTCATGCCGAGATCGGGCATTTCGCGCGCCCGCGCGCCGGTGGCCAGCACGACATGCTTGGGCGTGTAGCGCTCCTCGCCTTTGTCCGATTTCACCAGCACCGCGGGCGCCGCGGCGCCCTTCTCCAGGCGCGCATGGCCGGTGAGCACGGTGATCTTGTTCTTCTTCATCAGGAACGAAACACCCGACGAGAGACGGTCTGCGACCTTGCGCGAGCGCGTGACGACGGCCTTCGCGTCGAAACGCACATTATCCGCCGCAAGGCCGTATTCGTCGGCGTGCTGCATCGTCCGGTACACCTCGGCGGAGCGCAGCAGCGCCTTGGTTGGGATGCAGCCCCAGTTGAGGCACACGCCGCCCAGCCTATCGCGCTCGACGATGGCGGTCTTGAAGCCGAGCTGGGCGGCGCGGATCGCGGTGGTGTAGCCCCCAGGGCCGGAGCCGATGACGATGAGATCGAAGGTTTCTGCCATGGCGGCTACATAGCAGGCCCTTGCCGATTCAACAGCCGGCGGCGGCGCAAGGCAGGCCTCCGCCGCGCCGCGCAAGAATGACGCGCGATCATTTTCGCAAGCGCGAACGCCGCCGCGCTAACGCTCTGCGACCCGCGCCGCCTGCAAGGTGTCCACATATTGCTGGAACGACGCGACTTTGCCGTCCGCCAAACGCCAAACGTGCGCTGCTTGCGCATCCAGCCGCTTGCCGGTGGCTTTGAAGACGCCGCGATAGCGGGCCTGCACGACCACCGCCTCGCCCGCGTCCAGCAAGTTTTCGACAGTGATGGCGAAGCCCTCCCAATCGGCGCCAATGCGCGCGAAAACACCGTTGGCGACCGCTTCGGGCCCGACATAGGGGTTGCCATCGGCGTAGGGGAAATTCTCCGCCTCGTTCCACACAATCGCCGGGCTCATTTTCGCCAGCACGGCGCCTGCGTCGCCTGCGGCGAACGCCTCGTACAGGCCTTTGATCAGCGCCACATTTTCCTTGGACATGCTTTTCCTCCCACGCCTGCGGGGCAGCGGGGACACTTTACCTAATGGCGAGGACAGCGAGGGGCTTTATTGCCCTCTTCTGACTAGGCGCATGTCCGCGCTTAGGAGGTATCCGCCGGGGCCGGCGCGGCGATACGATCAACCTCCTGCTGGGCTTCGTCCAGCGTTTCGCGGAACGGCGCGCGGAAGCGGTAGCGCGCGAAGCGCGCGGCGACGTTTTCGCGCCGCGCGTCCTGAAGCCGGCGCGCCAGGCGGCGGACTGCGCGGGCGCGATCCTGCGCCAGGCGCAAGAGGGCTTCCAGCCGGCGCGCAAGCGGCAGGGCGTTGGGACGAAGCCCGTGCGCCATCCCGGGAAGCGGCAGGGTGGCGGCGC
>JBFWWB010000157.1:0-5254 GCA_050246435.1 Hyphomonadaceae bacterium | reverse complement strand
GTGGGCCGGCCGTCGCCGCGATGGCGGGCGGCGCGCCGCGCCGCGCGCAGCGCGACCCCCTCGCCGCCGGCCCCGTCTATGTGATCGACACGCTGGGCGAGCTCGGCGCCTATTTCGCCGCAAGCCCCATCGCCTTCATGGGGGGCAGCCTGCTTGCTCACCTCAAGGGCCATAATCCGATCGAGCCCGCGCGGTTGGGCGCCGCGGTGCTCACCGGGCCGCACGTGGAGAGTTTCGCCGATCTCTACGCTGGCCTCTTCGCGGCCGGCGGCGCGCGCGAGGCGGGCGATCCCGCAGCGATCGCCGCCGCGCTCGATCATCTGTGGACAGACGAAACAGAGCGCAAGCGCCTCGCCGCCGCGGCCGCCGCCGCGTTGGCCGAGGGCCGCGGCGCACTGATCCGCACGCGCGATGCGCTGCTCGCGCTGCTCGACGCCCACCTCAAGGCGCGCGATGCGGCCGCCTGAGTTCTGGAAGCACGAGCGCGGCAAGGAATCGGCGCCCGCGCTGCGCGCGCTGCTGACGCCGGCGTCTTGGGCGTACGCGTGGGCGGGTGCGGAGCGCTTGCGCAAGGCAGCGCCCCACCGCGTAACGCGCCCGGTGATCTGCGTCGGCAATCTCACTCTCGGCGGCAGCGGCAAGACGCCCGTCGTGCGCGCCTTACGCGCGATCACTGCGGACATGGGCGTCGCAGCGCACACGCTGTCGCGCGGGCATGGCGGCAAGCTGGCGGGGCCGTTGCGCGTCGATCCCGCGCGCCATACGGCGGCGGAGGTGGGTGATGAGCCGCTGCTGCACGCCGGCGACGGCCCCGCCTGGATCGCGCGCGACCGGGCGGCCGGGGCGGAAGCCGCCATCGCCGCCGGGGCGGCGGCGATCGTGATGGACGACGGTTTTCAGAATCCTATGCTCGCCAAGGATCTCTCGATCCTGGTGTTCGATGCGCCCGCCGGCCTCGGCAACGGCCGCGTCTTTCCCGCAGGCCCCCTGCGCGAGCCACTGGCGGCGGGTTTGGCGCGCGCCGATCTCGTCATTCTGATGGGCAGTGCTGAAACCCCCGCCTGGTTCGCCGGCTTTACGGGGCCGATCGTGCATGGCGTGCTCACGGCGCTCGAGCGCGCCCCACCAGGCCCGCTGCTTGCCTTCGCCGGCATCGGACGGCCGGAGAAATTCTTCGCAAGTCTCGCGGACGCCGGCGGCGACGTGATGGACGGCGAAGCCTTCCCCGACCATCACCGCTACACGCCCGGCGAGCTGCATGCGCTGGAACGCTCCGCCCTGCGCCGCAGCGCGCGCCTCATCACCACCGAAAAAGATCATGTGCGTTTGCCGCGCGCATGGGCCGGGCGCGTCGCAACTTTTCCGGTGCACGCCGCGTTCGAGAATGAAGCGCCGCTGCGCGCAGCGCTGGAGCGCGTGCTTAACCGCCCTGGCGAAGCGCGCTAGGAAAAACGCCGCCCATGGCCGTCTCCACCAAAGTTCTCTGGCACCATCCAATCGAGGCGTGGGCCTTCGATCTCTACGCCAACCACTTCTCGGCGATGCCGTTCGAGATGGCGTCCGATGCGGGGGCCGATTGGCTGGCGCGCCTTGGGCCGCTCACGCCCACGCACAAAACCGCGCTGCGCAACATCCGCCTCGCCTATCCCGATGAAAGCGAAGCCTGGCGCCAGGAACTCGCACGCGAACAATGGGCCCAGCTTGGCCGGGTCGCGGCCGAGTATCCCCATCTCTGGGAGATGACCTTCAAGGCGGACGATCCGCGCACCGAGCTGATCCATGGCGAGCGGCTCGAAGCGGTGCGCGCCAGCGGCAAGGGCGCGGTGTTCATCTCCGGCCATTTCGCCAGCTTCGAACTGATGCCCGTCGCCATCGTGCGCCGCGAGGTGCCCTGCGCGATGACCTACCGGCCGATGAACAATCCGCTGATCGATCAGCGGGTCACGGCGCTGCGCATCAAGTACGGCGCCTCCGAGCAGGCGGCGAAAGGACGCGAAGGCGGCATGCGCCTTTTGCGCGCGCTGAAGCGCGGGCATTCCGTCGCACTGATGAACGACCAGAAGTACAATGAGGGCGTCGCTGCGCCGTTCTTCGGGCATGACGCGATGACCGCGGACGCACCGACGCGGCTGGCGCTGCAATTCGGCGTACCGCTCATTCCGCTCTCTACCTTGCGCCTCGCCAACACGCGCTTCCGCGTGACGGTGCACGATCCGATCGCGCTCGATTATTCCACAGAACCCGACAGCGCCGCGCGCGACGAGGCGGTGCGCCAGGGCGTGTTCGCCGTGAACGCCTTCATCGAGGCGCAGGTGCGCGCAGCCCCCGAGCAATGGTTCTGGGTGCACAAACGCTGGCCCAACGCCGCATGGGCGCAAGCCGGCGTCTAGCCGGTGAAGTCCGCGATCAGCCGCGCCAGCTCCAGCGGCTTGTCGCTTTGCACGGCGTGGCCCGCGCCCGCGACGTGCTCAACGCGCAACGCCGGCTGCCGGCGGCGGAATTCCTTGACATGCTCTGCGCGCACGAATTTCGACGCGCCGCCCGCCACAAGCATCACTGGGCATGCGAGGCGCGAGACATCGTCCCACAGCGTGGTGAAATCCTCCGTCGAGCGCCGTCCGTTGGGATCGTAGCGCCACGTCCACGCGCCATTCGCGTCGCGCTGCGCATTGTGGCGCACGCCGCGGCGCACCGCTTCGGGGCTCCGGTTGGGGCTGAGCGTGATGGCCGCTTCCTCCATCGCCTGCAACGAGGCGAACGTCGGCGCTTCGCGCAGCAGCGCCACCGAGCCTTGCTCTTCCCGGTTCATAGCGCCCACCGCTTCCTGCACCTGCGGCGTCACGTCGATCATCACCAGCTTGCGCACCAGCGCCGGATGCGTCGCCGCCAAACGCAGCGCGGTGACGCCGCCAAGCGACATGCCGATCACCGCGCGCGCATCCGGCGCCAACGCCGGCAGAACCGCGGCGATCGCTTCGGCGTTTCGCCAGGGCCCGTAATCGTGATCCGCCCGCCACGCCGAGCGCCCATGACCGGGCAGATCGAACGCAACCGCTGGCCGACCGAGCGCCAGCAGCACGCTGTCCCACGTATGCGCGTTCTGACCGCCGCCATGCAGGAACACCAATTCCGCCGGGCCATCGCTCCAAACCAGCGCACTCAGCGCGCCCAGATCGCGGCGCGCCAATCGTGGCGGCGTGCGCTGCAGCCCAAGCTCACGTGCGCTTTCCGCGAGAAAGCCGAACTCGTCATACTCGTCGGATTCGGTCATGCGCCCGCCCTCCGTTCAGCGCCGCGCCGCGAAAAAACCCTTGAGCAGGCCCGAGGCTTCCTCCGCCAGCACGCCGCCGGCGACGTCGGGCCGGGAATGGCACGTCGGCTGCTCATAGAACCGCACGCCGCTCACCACCGCGCCGCCCTTCGCGTCCGCAGCGCCATACACAAGCCGACTGATCCGCGCATGCGATATCGCCGCCGCGCACATCGCGCACGGCTCCAACGTCACATACAGCGTGAGCCCGCCCAACCGGTAATTGCCAAGTGCGGCGGCCGCCGCGCGCAGCGCCAGGATTTCGGCATGGGCGGTCGGGTCGTTGAGGGCGATTGGCGCATTCGCCGCCGCCGCGATGATCTCGCCCGCCGCATCGACAATCAGCGCGCCAACAGGAATTTCCCCCGTCTCTCCCGCCGCCGCCGCCAGCGCCAAAGCACCGCGCATCATGGCTTCATCCGCGTTTTCGGCCATAAGGATCGCCCCGCATCCGCGAAAGCCAGCTATGACCGACAAAGTCCTCCAAAGCGAGCCGCGAGAGGGCGAGCGCATCGCCAAGGCGCTGGCGCGCGCAGGCGTGTGCTCGCGACGCGACGCCGAACGGCTGATCGCGGACGGGCGGGTCGCGGTGAACGGCGTCACGCTGACGACGCCCGCCTTCAAGGTCACCGCCCGCGACGACATCCGCGTCGACGGCCGCCGCGTCGGCGCGCCGGAGCCGGCGCGGCTGTGGCGTTATCATAAGCCCACGGGCCGGATGACGACGCACCGCGATCCCCAAGGCCGGCCCACGGTGTTCGAGCGGCTGCCCGCGACGTTGCCGCGCGTCGTCTCTATCGGCCGCCTCGACTTCACATCCGAGGGGCTGCTGCTGCTCACCAATGACGGCGAACTCGCCCGCCGGATGGAGCTGCCGGCCGCCGGCTTCGTGCGTCGCTACCGCGCCCGCGCGCATGGCCGGGTGGAGCAAGCCGTGCTCGACCGGCTAGCCGAGGGCGTGACGATCGAGGGCGTGCGCTACGGCCCGATCGCCGCCGAGATCGAGCGCCGCCAGGGCGCCAATATGTGGATCGCGCTGTCGCTCACGGAAGGAAAGAACCGCGAAGTGCGCCGCGTGCTGGAGGCCGTAGGATTGCGGGTGAACCGGCTGATCCGCGTCGGCTACGGGCCGTTCGAACTGGGGGCGCTGGGCCCGGGCGAGGTGGATGAGGCGCCGCGCGCCGCCGTGCGCGCGTTGCTGCGCGCCAACCCGAAACGCTAGGCTTGAGGCCGAGGCAAGACAGTCAGACCTGAAAACTCAGGCCTGAAAAAACCGCAGCGCCGCATCGACTGCGGCGGGCCGTCCGCCAAGCCACACCGGGATCCCCGGCACCGCGTCGGGGAAGAAATTGTGCGCGTCCTCCCACACCATGCGGACCGCGGCGAACACAATGATCAGTATCCCGACCGTGGCGATCCAGCGGAAGCGTTGAATCACTCCGGCGATGAACGAAGCCGCCACCCCCATCAGCACCACCGAAAGGATCAGCCCGAACGCCATGATCGCCGGCGCGTGGCGCGAAACGCCGGCCACCGCCAGCACGTTGTCGAGCGACATCGAAACGTCGGCGATCACGATCGACAGCAGCGCGCGCCCAAACGTCGTCGGCGGCCCCTTGGAGCCGGCGGCGGCTTCCCCGATGGCCGCGCCCGCGGCCGGTTCGCCCACCGTCACCGGCTGGTGGTGGCGCATATCCTGCCACATCCGCCAAGCCACCCAGAACAGCAGCAGCCCGCCGGCCAAAAGCAGGCCCTTGATCGCCAGCAATTGCACGGTGACCAGCGCGAAGGCGACGCGAAGCGCCAGCGCCAGCGCCACCCCGATTGCGATCGCGCGCTTTTGCTGGGCCGGGGCCAGCGCCGCGGCCGCAAGGCCCACCGCGATGGCGTTATCGCCCGCAAGGGCGAGATCGCTCAGGATCACCTGCACCCGGGCGGCGACGT
>JBFWWB010000156.1:0-5292 GCA_050246435.1 Hyphomonadaceae bacterium | reverse complement strand
ATAGCAAAACGATGGCGGTAGGATCGAGGCCCAGCTCCTTCGCGTAATCGCGAATGTAGGCCAGCGCGTAGGCGCGCCCGGGCAACACCTTCACGTTCATCGCTTCGAGCGCTTCGAGATAATCGCGGCGCACGCGCAACCGGTCGGCGAGTTCATCGAGGGAGAGGCCGCGCGCGGCGCGCGCCTGCGCCAGCTTCGCGCCGGCGCGCAATCCTTCATCGACGGCGACGCTCGCGCGTTGCGCCTTCTTCTCTGCTTCACCGGCTCCGCCGGCCGCTTCGTTCGAGGCGCCAGTTTGGAACATTCTCAACGCCCGCAAGTTTTTTTCCGCCGCCAGAAAAAAACGCAATTATTGCGCCGAAATTATGTATCCGCCGTCGCCGGCGGGCACAACGAGTCAGAGCATCACGCCTTGGTCTTGCGCAAAGGTTAAGAGCTCTGCGCGCAGCGGGCCTGCGCTGTGCCTCAAACGCACCTCGAGGAAGGCGGCGGCTTGCGCCGCATCGAGCGAGCGGAGCATCCGCTTCACCGGGCCGATGCCGGAAGCCGGCATCGACAACACGGTGAATCCCAGCGCCGCGAGCGTCATCGCCTCCAGCGGCCGGCCCGCGGCTTCGCCGCAAATCGACAGCGGAAAGCCTGCGCTTTCAGCGGCCTCGCGCGTTTGCTTGAGGAAACGCAGCGCCGGAGCGTTGAGGATGTCGTACCGGTCGGCGACGCGCGGGTTGCCGCGGTCGGCGGCGAAGAAATACTGGAACATGTCGTTGGTGCCGAGCGACAGGAAATCCGCGCGGCCCTTCAAGCCGTCCAGGCCGAACGCCAGCGACGGCGCCTCGATCATTGCGCCGACCTTTAACGAAGACGGTCCCGCCTTGCCCTTGCGCCGCGCCCATTCGAGCTCACGGTCCAGCAGGGCGCGGGCGGCTTCGAATTCCTCTGGCGTCGTCACCAGCGGGAACATCACGCGCAGGGCTCGCCCTTCCCCCGCCTGCACCAGCGCCCGCAACTGGTAGCGCAGCAGGCCGGGCCGATCGAGGCCGATGCGCAGCGCCCGCCAGCCCAAAGCGGGATTCTCCTCCCGCTCGGTGGTGGTCACGTACGGCAGCACCTTGTCGCCGCCGAGATCGAGCGTGCGGAACGTCACCGGCCGCTCGCCGGCCGCATCCAGCACGTCGCTGTAGAGTTGCGTCTGCGCGCCAAGGCGCGGCAGCGTCTCGGCGATCATGAACTGGAACTCGGTGCGGAATAGGCCCACGCCTTCCGCGCCCGCTTCGCCCATATGCTGCGCGTCGAGCGCCAGGCCGGCGTTCAGCAGCAGGGTCACGCGCCGGCCGTCCTTCGTCACCGCCGGCTGATCGCGCAGGCGGGCGAATTCCTCCGCCCGGGCCGAACGCAGCGCCATGCGTTGCTCGTAGGCCCGCACGACCTCCGCCATCGGGCGGACGACGACCTCGCCGATCTCCCCGTCTACGATGATGCGGTCGCCCTGCTCCACCTTCGGCAACAGGCCCTGCGCGCGGCCGACCATCGGGATGCCCAACGCGCGCGCCACGATCACCGCATGCGAGGAAGGCCCGCCCTCCTCCAGCGCAACCGCCATAAGGCTGCCTGCGGCGTATTCCAAAAGCTCCGCCGGCCCCAGATCGCGCGCCAGCAGGATCGCGTCCGGCGGCAGCCGGCGATCGCCTGGATCGCCGGTTTGCGTCAGCGCCCGCAGCACGCGGTTGTCCAGGTCTTCCAGGTCGTGCAGGCGGTCGCGCAGATAAGGATCGCGCGTCGCCTGGAAGCGGGCGCGGTGATCCTGGCGGGCGCGCTCCACCGCCGCCTCCGCCGAGAGGCCGGCGCGGATGTGATCCTTGAGGCGGTTTTCCCAGCTGCGGTCTTCCGCCAGCAGGCGGAAGGTCTCCAGCACGTCGCGCGAGACGCCGGAAAGCCGCGCCTGCTCACCGTCGCCGATGGTGTTGAGGGCGCTGCGCACATGCGTGAGCGCCGCCTCCAGCCGCACCTGCTCGCGGGCGGGATCGTCCGCCAGCAGCCGGCCCAGCGGGGCGTGCGGCTCGTGCAGCACAGCGGTGCCGATCGCCAGGCCTTCCGAGAAGGGGCGCCCGGCCACACGTTCCGGCCGCGACGGCTTGATTTCGATTTCCTGCAGGCCGGTGATCGCGCCGAAATTGCCGGCGGCGACCATTTCCGCCAGCACCATGGCGATGGTCTGCAGCGCCTCGACCTCGTCTTCCGTGTAAGTCTTGGCCACCCGGTTCTGAACGACCAGCACGCCGAACACCCGGTCCGACCGCACGATCGGCACGCCCAGGAACGACATGAACGGGTCTTCGCCCGTCTCCGGGCGGTAGGCGAAGCGCGGATGGTGCGGCGCGTCCGAAATGTTGAGCGGCGCGCCCGTCTCCGCCACGAGGCCGACGAGGCCCTCGTCCGGCTTCAGCCGCGTGCGGTGCACCGCGTCCTTCTTGAGGCCCTCGGAGGCGAACAATTCGTTCGCCTCGCCCCGGCGCAGATAGATGGAGCAGACGTCCGCCACCATCGTCGAGCCGATCATGGTGACCAGGCGGCCGAGCCGGTCCTGCGCGGAGGCGGCTTCGCTCCAGATCTCCCGCAGCCGCCGCAGCAGCACGCGGGAGCCCGCGGGCGCGACGGGCGCGGCCCCGCTCACCGGCCTGCTCCCGTCGCGCGCCGGAATGCGCGGTTCAGCCCCATGCCGGCCAGACGCCGCACGGCTTTCATCGCCTCACCGCGCGGCGCGGCGAAGCGTTGGAAAAGCGGGTTTCGCCTATTCCAGAAGCGCAGACCCCCTCTCCTTTTCAGGGAGGGGGCGCTTGACGGGGTGGGGGCGGGAAACGGCATCGCTGGCGGCGATCATTCCCTGGCCGGCCCGTGCGGCCCCGTGCAGGCCGGCCGCCATGCCGCACGCCGCCGCATCAGGCCGCGTCCAGGCCGTAGGCGGTGTGCAGCGCGCGCACCGCAAGCTCGGTGTATTGGGCGTCGATCAGCACGCTGATCTTGATCTCCGAAGTGGAGATCGCCTCGATATTGATGCCCTTGGCGGCGAGCGCCTGGAACATCGTCCGCGCCACGCCGACATGGCTGCGCATGCCGACGCCGATCACCGAAACCTTCGCCACGTCACGGCGGACATGGATATCCTCGTAGCCGATCGCGTCGCGGCCAGCGGCCAACACGTCCTGCGCGCGGGCGGCTTCGCGGTCGGGCGCGGTGAACAGGATGTTCTGCCGGCCGGCGCGGCGCGCCTCGCTTTGCACGATCATGTCGACATTGACGCCCGCATCCGCCAGCCGGCCGAAGATTTCGGCCGCAACCCCGGGATGATCTTCGACGCCCAACAGCGTGATCTTCGCCTCGTCGCGGCTGTAGGCGACGCCCGAAACGATCTGCTTCTCCACGATCTCGTCCTCATCGCAAACCAGCGTGCCGGGATTGTCCGCGCCCGGCTCCACGAAACTCGACAGCACCCGCACCGGCACACGCTGCGCCATCGCCAGCTCCACCGAGCGCGTCTGCAGCACCTTGGCCCCGAGCGAGGCCATCTCCAGCATTTCCTCGTAGGAGATTTTCTCCAACCGGCGGGCCTTCGCCACGATCCGCGGATCGGTCGTGTAGACGCCATCCACGTCGGTGTAGATGTCGCAGCGCTCCGCTTTCAGCGCCGCCGCCACCGCCACCGCGCTCGTATCCGAACCGCCGCGGCCCAAGGTGGTGATCCGCTCGCCCGCGGTGATCCCCTGAAAGCCCGGAATCACGGCCACCTCGCCCTCGTCGATGCTGCGGCCCAGCGCGCCATCGGCGATGGAATCCACGCGCGCCTTGCCATGCGCGGCGTCCGAAACGATCGGGACCTGCCAATTCTGCCAGGAGCGCGCCGGCACGCCCATCTGGCGCAGCGCCAGCGCCAGCAGCCCGGTCGTCACTTGTTCGCCGGTGGAGACGACGACATCGTATTCGTCGTCGAACTTCAGCGCTTCGGCGTCGCCGGCGGCTCGGTCGGCCAGATCCCCGCCCGCCGCGCGGGCGAGGCCCACGAGCTTGTCTGTTTCGCCCGACATTGCCGACACCACGACCGCCAACCCGCGCCCAGCCTTGCGCTCGGCCGCCACCAGCCGCGCCACACGCCGGATGCGTTCGACATCCCCGACGGAGGTGCCGCCGAATTTCATCACCAACCGGCTCATGGCCGCTTTCGCCGCTCCCTCGATGCCAACGGCCGCCTAAACGCCCGCGTCGCCAAGGGCCATGCAGCCCCGGCGCGGCGCGGTCAATCTCGGTCGGCAAGCAGCCCCCGGGCGGGGGCCGGCCGGCCCGCTCTAGCACGGCTCTTGCGTCGCTGGCTATGACGGCGTTTACCGGCGCCGATCGCAGGCGCGCGCGCTGGCTTCCGGCGCCCCGTTTTGAGACAGTTTGCGTTGGATCGAACCGGATGACCCTCGTCGATAGCGGCTCGCGAAGCCCCACCATCGACCGCCGGGAGGTGGCGAAATTCGCCGCCATCGCCGAGCAATGGTGGCGCCCGGACGGAAAGTTCGCCGCCCTGCACCGCATGAATGTCACGCGGTTGGAATTCATCCGCGAAGAGGTGCTGCGCCATTTCAGCTTGGCGCCTGTCGATGCGCGCCGCCCCTTCCAGGGATTGAAGGTGATCGATCTCGGCTGCGGCGGCGGCCTGGTGACGGAGCCGATGGCCCGCCTCGGCGCGCAGGTGATCGGGCTCGATGCGTCGGAAGAAGCGATCAAGGCCGCGCGCGCGCACGCGCGCGGCGCCGCCAGCGCCATTGATTATCGCGTCGGCCTGCCGGAATCGCTGGTCGCCGCCGGCGAACCGCAGGCCGATATCGTGCTCGCGTTGGAGATCGTCGAGCATGTCGCCGATCTGGCCGCCTTCGCGGTGGCCGCGGCCACTCTGGTTAAGCCAGGCGGGCTGCTTTTCCTCTCCACGATCAACCGCACGCCGGAGGCGTTCGCCTTCGCGCTCGTCGGCGCCGAGCGCATCCTGCGCTGGCTGCCGCCCGGCGCGCACGATTACGCCAAGCTCGTCACGCCGGATGAGTTGCGCGGCGCCTTCGACGGGCTGCTCGGCCTTTCCGTGCGCGGCCCCGTGGGCATGACGTTCAACCCGTTCACCGGGCAATGGAAGCTCGGCCGCGACGCGCGCATCAACTATCTGATGACCGCCGCGAAAGCGGATTAGTTCACCTTCCGTGGCGGGGTGGGCGTGATTTCCGGCGGCAGCGGCGCCACCGCCAGCCCTTCTTCGATCATCGC
>JBFWWB010000155.1:0-5455 GCA_050246435.1 Hyphomonadaceae bacterium | reverse complement strand
GACCAGGCGATCGTATAGGTTTTCTTTTCCGGGGCGGTGGAAGCGGCGTCCGGCTTCGGTCCGCACCCCAAAAGCGTCAATCCCAGCGCCAGCGCGCCGCCAAGCGCGCGCCACGTCGTCCGCCGCGTGAACATGATTCTCATACCCCATGCGCCGGCGCGCGCCCCGGCGCGGCCTTGCAGGCGGTATTACAGACGGGCGATTTCGTAATAATCCAGCGCGGGCGCGGCGCGGGCGCGCGATCGGCTTCCGGCGCCCAATTCGTGGGCGGGGAGCGCTGAAAGCATGGAAGGCGCGAGCCCTGCCGTCTAGGTATCAGGCCGGGGAGACGTGATGGCTGGCGAAGCGCCATGCGCCGCCACGGCGCACCGCCGTCAACGTGATGCGCAGGCGGCGCGCCGTGTCGCCGCGGGTGAAGGTGGCGAACGCGGCGATCGAGGCGACGCCCTCTGCGATTGTTTCGATGACGACGTCGGAGAACGCCACGGCCGCCCCAGGTTGCGCGGGCAGCGCCGCGAAATAGGCGCTGATGCCGGCGACGCCGCGATGCAGGGGCGGGGTTGAGCCGAAGAACAGCGCGTCCTCGGTGTAGAGCGCGGGCAGGGTGGTCACGTCGGCGGCGAAGCGCGCGGCCCACTCGGCCAAAAGGTCGCCTGGCGTCTTCATGGGCGCGTTAGCGGTTGAGCAGGCTGGTGACGACGGCGCGCCAGGGCTTGCCGCCGGGGGCCACGCCGAGCGTCAGCGTCGTCACGTTGTGGCGCACGGCGGAGCCGGCGGGCACGGCGATGGTGGTCGGCGCGGAGCCGGCGTGCGTGAGATCGTAGGTTATGACGCCGTCCTGGCCGCCGAACGGCTCCAGATTGGCGACCACGAAAGGCTGCGAGGGATAGCCCCGATAGACCGGCGTATCGCCGGTGATCGTCCAAACTTCGCCCAGTACGCGTTCTTCGGCCATCGCCTGCTCCTTCTTCAGCGCCGGAAGCGGGGGCCGTGCCCCGTCGCCATGCGTGCGACCGCGCCTGGATCCTCCGGCGCCGCATCGCCGCGCCATGCGATGTGCAAATCCGGCCGCAGCAGGAACACCGCGCCATTGTAGATTTCACGCAGCGCCGGCTCGTCCATGCGCACGACGCTGAGCGGCGCGCCGATTTTGGCGAAGGCCGCTGCGATCCCGTCGCTGGCGCAATCGCCGCGCAGATCGAGATAGGTGTAGTCGAAGCCGAGCACGTCCTGCAGCGCGCGGCCGTCCTTCAGCCACATGTGCGGGATGCGCACGCCTGGCCTCCCGTGCGGGACGATGCGGTTCAGCTCCCAGATCGGCACGTTGCCGGGCTCGTAGGCCACCAGCGGCGAGCCGGCGTAGCTGTAGTTCGTCTCCGCGCCCACCATGTTGTGCATGCGCGCCAGCTCGACCATGTAGGTCTCGACCATGCGGCGGTGCGCAGGGCTATCGGGCGGTTCGCGCAGCGCTTGCTGCGTGATCCCCGCGCCGGAAATCGTCGAGCCGTCCGCCGCCCATCCGGAGGCTTCGATATTGCGCGCGCCGACCGAGCGGCGCTCCTGCTCGTAACTTTCCAGCAGCGCCGGCCCGCCCCAGCCATGCACTGCGCCCGCGAGCTTCCACGAAAGATCGATCGCATCGCCGACGCCGGAATTCATGCCGAGGCCGCCGGTGGGAATGACAAGATGGATCGCATCGCCGGCCATGAAGACGCGGCGATCCTGGTAGCGCTCCGCAAGCAGCAAATGCGGGCGCCAACTGTTGACGTGGCGGATGGTGATTTCGCAATCGAAGCCGATCATCTCGCGCAGCAGCGGCAGGAAATCGGTATCCGGCGGCAGGGCGGAACCGGCGCTAAACTCCTTGCGGTCGCCCTGCGCAATGAGGCTGTTGACGCCGGGCCCGTCGACGAATTGGTAGTGGCGGCCCTTGCCGATCGTCTGGCCCATCTTCTCGTAGAGATCTTCCGACCAGAAGATCACCTGGCGCGTTTCGTTGAGCGCGGCGCGGCCGTGCAGGCGCACGCCGAGGCGGCGGCGCACCGTGGAGGTTCCCCCGTCCGTGCCGACGAGATAGCGGCAGCGGAAGGTTTCATCCTTGCCATCGAGCGTGCGGGCGAACACCGTGACGCCGTCACCGTCCTGCTCGAAATCGATCAGCTCCAAGCCATACCGCACCGTGGTGTTTGCGGTTTCGTGCTCGGCAACCTGGCGCAGTAGCGGCTCGATATGGTTCTGCGCGACGAGCTGATAGGGCTCGAGGGGAAACGTGCCGTCGCGGCATTCCGCGATTTGCCGGCGGCGCTCGGCGACAGACGGGTATTTCTGCTTCGCGATCAGCGGACCGGCGGCTTTGTGCGCGAGGATCACATCCATTGGATTGTCGGCCGGGTAGCCCAGCGCGCGCACGCGGTCGACGATGCCGAGGCGGCGATAGATCTCCATAGTGCGGGCGTTCGAGCGGTCCATCTTCGGCCAGGGCGCCGTCGTGGGGTCGCGTTCCATGATCATGGCGCGAACGCCGCGCCGGCCCAGATCGATCGTGAGCGTCAGCCCGACGGGCCCGGCCCCGGCGACGATGACGTCGTGATCGAACTCCCTCCCGCTCATGCCCGCCCCTCTGCGTGGTCTGTTCTACGCGCATGCTAGTGGCGCGCGGCGCCGCGGCAAGAGATTTTGCGCGGCGCTCAGGCGCTCATGACCGCATGCGCCATCGCTGCGGCCGCGGCGTCGCCCTTGAGCCCGCAATCCTGCGCCAATGTGCGCCAGGTGTGGAAGCTGAGCGCCAGAACAAGCATCGCGCGCTGCTTGGCGGTGAGTTTGGCGCTGAGCGCGGCGCGCACGGAATCCATTGTCGGCTTCATGCGCATGTCGGTGACTTCGCGCACGAGCGCGTGATGCTCGCTGTCGCGCAGCACGCACGCCATGACGCCAGCGTTGCGCGCATACCATGCGTAAAGCGCCGCAAGGCCCGTCCGCAGGCGTTCGCCCTGATCCTTGATCGCCCGCCAGGCTTCGGCGTCGGGCGGTGGATCGCGCGCCATGACGTGGCCGGAGCACGCCATCAGCATGCTTCGCTCATCCGGGAAGTGGGCGTAAAAAGTATGGCGCTGCACGCCGGCGCGCTCGGCCAGCATGCTGACAGTCGTTTGCGCCGGGCCGATCGTGCTGTGCAGTTCGACCGCGGCCTCGACGATGCGCCGGCGCGTGTCGGCCTGCTGATCGGCGCGGCGTTTTAGGGTGTAGGCGCGGGTCATGTGAATTTCATTGCACAATAGCGTGCATTGGTTGTTGACGGACTATTTCTATTTGGATACACACGATCGTACTGTCAAATCATTAAGGAAGAGGGAAGCGTCATGGAAACGAAGATCGATGAGATCGCCGCCGGCGTGTTCCGCTTGTCCACGTTCGTGCCGGGCGCGGCGTCGCCCGCGGGCTTCACGTTCAATCAGTTCCTGATCCGCGGCGATGAGGCGCTTCTTTTCCATACGGGTCCGCGCGGCATGTTTCCGCTGGTGCGGGAAGCCGTCGGCCGTCTCATGGCGCCGGAAAGCCTGCGCTGGGTCACGTTCGGCCACTACGAGGCGGACGAGTGCGGTGCGATGAACGAATGGCTGGCGGCCGCGCCGTGCGCGGAGGTGGCGCACGGTTTCACCGCCTGCATGGTGTCGCTCAACGACACCGCGGATCGCCCGCCGCGCATCCTGCGCGACGGCGAGGTGATCGATCTCGGCGGCGGCAAGCGCGTGCGCTATCTCGATACGCCGCACGTGCCGCACGGCTGGGAGGCGGGACTTGTGTACGAAGAAGCTTCTGGCGCGCTGCTGTGCGGCGATCTCTTCACGCAATACGGTCCAAGTCCGGCGCTGACGCAGGACGACATCGTCGCGCCCGCGATCGAGGCGGAAGACGGCTCGCAATTTTCCGCACTGCATCCGTCGATGGGCAAGACGCTGCGGCGGCTGGCGCAGCTCCAGCCGCGCACGCTGGCGCTGATGCACGGGCCGGCCTTCGCCGGCGATTGCACAGGGGCGCTAAATGCGCTGGCGGACGATTACGATCGCCGGGTGCGCGCGGCGATGGCGTAACTTTAGGCGCTAGCGGGCCCGCCGCGCGGCGCGCAACACGTTCTCGGCCAGCACGGCGAAAGCGCCGAACAGCAGCAGCGCCCCGCACGCCGCCTCGCCCGCAAACCGCGCAGCGAGCGCGGCGAGCGCGATCAACGCCAGCACGCCGATCGCCATGCGCGGCTCGCCGAAGAACATCTTCGCGAGTTCCTTCAACACGTCGCCCAGCACGCTCATGCGAGACCTCTTTCGCGAACGCCGCGCACGGCGGCCGTCAGCAACGAGCCGCCGGCGAGGAAAGCTGCGCCCAGGCCCAAGAGCGCCCAATCCTGGCCAGGCCAGCGCACGCCCAACGCTTCGCCCGTCCAGAACACGCCGAAGGCGCTCATCATCGCGCCGACGCCGAATTTGAGCGTGTTCTCCGGCACGCGCGACAACGGCCGGTGCAACACGGCGCCGACCGCCAGCACGAGAAGAGAGGCCGCCAGCGCGCCGATGGCGGCGGGCGCCATCAAGCCGGGCTTTGCGCCCACGGCGATGACGATGAACACCACCTCCAGGCCTTCCAGCAGCACGGCTTTATAGGCCGCCACGCCCGCGGCCCACGCGCCCGCGCTGGAAAGTGCGGCGCGCTCCTCCGCGAAGATCGCCTCTTCGTCGTGCAGCGCCATGACGCCGCCGCCGCGCAGCACCGCCTTGCGCAGCCAGCCCATGCCGAACAACAGCAACGCCGTTCCGATGACGAATTGCAGCGCATGCAGCGGAACGAGCGTCAGCGCGGGACCCAGCCCGAGCACGAGGAGGGCCAACGTCGCGATCGCGCCGGCGGCGCCCGCCGCGGCCGGCCGCCAGCCCTGCAGGCTCGCCACCGCCAGCACGATCGTGAAAGCTTCGACGATTTCCACCACGGAGGCGAAAAACGCCGCCGCCAGCGCCGGCGCGGCCACAGGCGAAAAGAGCAGCGCAGCGTCGAACATCAGGCGCGCGCCGGCTGGCGCTGGCCGTTCAGCGCCGGGTTGAGGATTGTGTATCCCGCCAAGCCGGCGAGAGTGACGACGAAGATCCAATAGGGCAGGGCGGGGTGCAGCGTGTGCAGCGCGACGAACACGGCGCTGAAGCCGAACATGCCGCCGATTTGCCCCATCGCGCCGGCGACGCGGCCTTGATCCGCCGGTCCCACCGCAAGCGACATCCCCGCCGCATTGCCGGGGCGCAGCAGCGAAAGGCCCACGGAATTCACGCCGAAGCCGACAACAATATGCCAGTAGCCGCCGCCGACCGCCGTGACGAGCGCGCCCAAGGCGGCGATGCCCGCGCCCCAACACATCAAG
This sequence comes from Hyphomonadaceae bacterium, assembly GCA_050246435.1. GTDB lineage: Bacteria > Pseudomonadota > Alphaproteobacteria > Caulobacterales > Aquidulcibacteraceae > JAKFWI01. The sequence continues at coordinate 54 of JBFWWB010000155.1, read as the reverse complement.
GCCGACGTCGACAGCGACAGCATGGGGATGAGGCCCCATTGGCAGATCACCGTG
>JBFWWB010000154.1:0-5462 GCA_050246435.1 Hyphomonadaceae bacterium | reverse complement strand
CGCGCCGAGGCGAGTGTGCGCGCCCTGGGCTGGCGGGAACGCCAGCTGCGCACCTGGCGCTTCTATCTTTCCTCCTGCGCAGCCCTGTTCGAGACGGGCGCCACGGATGTGATGCAGATCGAATTGCGCCACGCCGGCTAACCCGCCTTCTTCGCACCTGCACACATTGAATAGCTTGGCCAAATCCCGCCCATGCAGGGCGCGGCGGCCCTTTTTCAGCGCGCTGAAAATACCTTTCGCGAGGTCAATCCTGCGTGGGCGCTCTGGGCAGGGCCGGCCGGAGGGGACTACAAACACCGCAACTTGGCCGTTTGATCTCGGCGTTCCGCCAGACGCGCGCCAAAGCAGGCTCGGATCGGCTGAACCGACCGTTGGCCGGCACATCGAGGGAGACCACGAGATGGCGGATACTGGAAAAATAGACACCAGCAAGCTCCAGCTGACGGACGAAAACATCATCGACCTTCCCGGCATGGCGAGCCGCTGGGTGCGCCTGGCCGACGGCCGGCGCGCGCACTACATCACCACCGGCGACAAGGGCCCCTACGTCGTGCTGCTGCACGGCGGCATCGAAGGCTCCTCCGGCACGGCCGGCTGGCGCTTCATGGCCCCCTTCCTCGGCGAGCGCGGCTTCCGCGTGTTCTGCCCGGATCAACCCGGTTTCGGGCTCTCCGACGTGAGCAAGCCGGAATATTGCGACAGCCGCCCGAAGGCGAAGGTCGACTTCGTGAAGATGTTCGCGGACGCGCTCTGCCTGGATAAATTCCACCTGAGCGGCAACTCGATGGGCTGCATGGTCGCCTGCGATTTCGTCGTCAGCCACCCCGAGCGCGTTTCCAGCGTGATGTTCATCGCGGGCTTCCTGGGCGACATCTGCGAAGCGCCGAACACCAACCCGAAAGACGGCAAGTTCACACCGAATCCAGACTACGTCTCCACCGGCTGGGACGGCACACCGGAAGGCATGCAGCACATGATGGACGGCATCATCTACGCCAAAGGCGCGGTGTGGCCGGCGCTGGTGCAAATGCGCACGATGGCGGGCCTGCGCCACCGTGAAGCGGCGAAGAAGTGGGGCATCGAGCGCCAGATGCGCGAGACCGACCCGAACCGGATGCAGATCGTCTCCACAAAGGGGCGCCTCGATAAGCTGACGATCCCCATGATCTATCTCTACGGCATGCAGGACGTGCTGCTGCCGGTGGAGAACGGCTTCAATCAGGAAGACGCGGTGCCGAACATCCAGTTCTTCTACCCGGTCGAAACCGGCCACCAGGGTCAGACGGACCGGCCCGATCTGTTCAACCAGGTCGCGCTGGAATTCTTCCGCGACGGCAAAGTGTCCTGGAAGACGGCGGTGGATGCGGGCGTCTCGCTGCGCCGGCCGATCATGGACCGCTACGTCCAGAAGCCGAAGGACGGCTTCCCGAAGCCGGACAAGGCCATCTACAAGGACCAACCGACGATGAAGGCCGGCCTCAAAGTGCTCGAAGGCTACTCGGCCTAAAGCATGTGAAGGGCGCGCTGGCTTCGGCTGGCGCGCCTTTTCCGTACTATGCTTTCCGCAAGCGGGCCTTCGGGCCCGCTTCTTTTTCAGCACGCTGAAAACGCCGCCGTCCGCGCCAATCCTGCGCTAAGGCGTGGGCGCCGCCGCCGCAGCGGGCGTACACTCGCCATATTGGCGGCGCGCATCAACACCCGCCACAGCACGGCCCGGACCGTCGCACGCCGGCCAGGGCCGACCATTCATGGGAGGCATCCGCATGGCGGACACGGGAACGAAAATCGACACCAGCAAGCTTGAACTGACGGACGAAGGCATCATCGATTTGCCCGGCATGGCGAGCCGCTGGGTGCGCCTGGCCGATGGCCGCCGCGCCCATTACATCACCACGGGCGACAAGGGCCCCTACGTCGTGCTGCTGCATGGCGGCATCGAAGGCTCTTCCAGCACAGCGGGCTGGCGCTTCATGGCGCCCTTCCTCGGCGCCAACGGCTTCCGCGTATTCTGCCCCGATCAGCCGGGCTTCGGCCTCTCCGACGTGAGCCAGCCGGAATATTGCGACAGCCGCCCGAAAGCGAAGGTCGATTTCCTCAAAATGTTCGCCGACGCGCTGTGCTTGGATCAATTCCATCTGAGCGGCAACTCGATGGGCTGCAGCGTCGCGTGCAGTTTCGTCGTCAGCCATCCCGAGCGCGTGAAAAGCGTGATGTTCATCGCCGGCTCCTTTGGCGACATCTGCGATGCGCCGCCGGTGCCCGCGAAGGACGGCAAGTTCACACCCAATCCGGGCTATGTCTCCACCGGCTGGGACGGCACCGAAGCCGGCATGCAGCATATGATGGACGGCATCATCTATGCGAAGGGCGCGGTGTGGCCGGCGCTGGTCAAGATGCGCACGATGGCCGGCTTGCGCCATCGCGAAGCCGCCAAGAAGTGGGGCATCGAGCGCCAGATGCGCGAGACAGAGCCGAACCGCATGCAGATCATCTCCACGAAAGGGCGCCTCGATAAGCTGACGATTCCCATGATTTATCTCTACGGCATGCAGGACGTGCTGTTGCCCGTCGAAATCGGCTTCAACCAGGAAGACGCGATCCCGAACATTCAATTCTTCTATCCCACCGAAACCGGTCATCAGGGCCAGACCGATCGCCCCGATCTGTTCAACCAGGTCGCGCTGGAATTCTTCCGCGACGGCAAAGTGTCCTGGAAGTCCGCGGTGGATGCGGGCGTTTCGCTGCGCCGGCCGATCCTGGAGAACCTGGTTCAAAAGCCGAAAGGCGGCTACCCAAAGCCGGACAAGACCATCTACAAGGATCCCGCGACCTTGAAGGCAGGCCTCAAAGCGCTTGAAGGCGCTGCAGCCTAGAAGAAGCGCAGCGCGCGCCGGCGCCGCCGGCCACACTTCACGACAATATCTGCGGGCGGGCCTTCGGGCCCGCCCTTTCGTTTTCCGGCGCGCGGTCTCTGCGGCCCTCGCCGTCGCGCGCGCCAAGCCGCCGCGCCGTCGCCAGCATATCGGCGTAGCGTGCAGCGGGCGGCGCGCCCACGCCGCCGAACAGCGTTACGCGGATAGGCTTCACGCCGGCGAAGCCCAAGATGCTGCGCCGCCAGCTCTCCACGCCATGTCCGCCGAACCACAGCCGGTAAAACGCCGCCGGCATCCCCATCGTTACGACGATGCGCCCGGATTTGCCGGTGAGCTTCGCCGTCCAACCGCGTTCTGCGGCCTCGGTGATGAAGGCGCCGCGCGCCACCTGTTCGAAGAATGCCCGCATCAACGCCGGCGCCGAGCCGAGCCACAGCGGGAAGAACACCGCGATATGTTCGGCCCAGGCGATATCCTCCCGCACGGCGAGGATCTCAGCCTCTTCCGGCGGCGTCTGAAATGCAGCCGCGTTCCGTAGGAACCGCACCGGTAGATCGCAGATGCGCAGCACGCGCGCCTCGCCGCCGGCGGCGCGCACGCCTTCGCCATAGGTTCTGGCGAGCGCATGAACGAAGCGGGCGCGTTCAGGATCGGGATGCCCGTCGATGACAAGAACGCGCCGGCCCATCGCCGCCCGCCGTCAGTGCGCCAGCATAACGGGCAACGCGGCGTTCTTCAGCACGTCGCGCGTCACTCCGCCCAGCACGATCTGCTGCAGGCGCGAGTGGCCATAGCCGCCCATCACCAGAAGATCGGCGCCCAGCACGCGGCATTCGTCCAGAAGCACCGTGCTTTCGCGCCGGCCCATGCCGTCGATATTGCGCGTTTCGACCTTGAGGCCGCGCCGCGCCAGATGCGCTGCGATATCCGCGCCAGGCGTTTCGCCGTGACCGGAAAAACTTGGCTTCGCATCCACCGTCACCACGAAAATCTTGTCCGCGGCGTCCAGCAGGCCGCTGGCGGCGGAAACCGCCAGCGCGGCTTCGCGCGAAGCGTCCCATGCGATCACGATGGTGCGCCCGATCGGGCGCTGCCCCCACGCGCGCGGCGCAACGAGCAGCGGCCGCCCGGCGCCGAACAGCGCGCCTTCCGCCAGCGCCACGTGCTCGGGGTCTTCTGGCTGGATCACCACGGCCACATCGGCGTAGCGCGCATTCACGCCCGCGCGCAGGCCCAGCAGACTGCGCGGCGTCGTCACAGCGCGCACGCGCACGCCCGGACCCACCGCCGCTTGCAACGTAGCGAGCGTGCTGGCGAATTCCGTGTGGATGCGCTCGTTCTCGGCGGCCACAACATCGGCCGCGATATAGCCGCTGGCGTCATAGAACGCGTCCAGCTGCACCTCGAATAGCGCCACCGTAGCCACGCCCTTCGCCGCGGCGGCCAGGGTCTGCGCCGCATCGATCGCGCTTTGATCTTCCTTGCCTGGCAGCGCCAACGCCAGCACATCCTTGAAGGCCATGATCATCTCTCCTGAATGGTCTGCGCCGGACTAAACCCCTCGGCGGGCGCGCCGGCCTTGCGCTGGATCAACCCGGGGTTTTCTTGCGGCGTGTGCGCGGATCGCGCGTCTGGATGTCGCGCAGATACGCGATGAGGGCGTCGACGCCCTGCGGCGGCAGCTGGAAGCGCGGCATGTCCGGATGGCCCAGCTTCACGCCCTCGATAAGCTCTTCCTGCAGCACCGGAAAGCGGTAGCGCCGCCCGATCGAGCGAAAGGGCGGGGCGTCCTTGCGGGGGCTGCGCGTTGCATAATCGAGGCCGTGGCACGCTCCGCATTCGTGCTGCGCGATTGCGCGGCCGTCCTCGATCTCGGCGCGGGACGGCCTCTGCGCGGCCGCGTCCCAGGCGGCGATCGAAAGCGCGAGCGCAAGCGCCGCCGCCTTCATCTCCGCGCCGCCCATGCGACACACGCCAGAGTCACAGCGAACCCCCCGAACGCCGCCAGCACGCCGTTGAAATAGAGATCGTACATCGCACCCTCCATGTGCGCGATGCTAGGGCGCGCGGGAGAGGCCGGCCTTGCGCGCGATCAAATCGGCGCGCGCCGGGGCGGCGTGGCGCGAAGTGACGCAGGCTTGATTCAGATCAAACGGCCGCCCGCAACCAGGCCGTTAGCTGCCCTTCACGCGCATCGACATGCCGGGAGGACTCTTATGGAGAGCGGAACCAACAGAAGCCTGATCATCGACGACCGCGAGGCCGGCATATTCCGGATTCACCGCAGCGCGTTCGTTGATCGCGACATCCTGGAGCGTGAGAAGCGCGAAATCTTCGACAAAAGCTGGCTATTCGCGGGCCACGTCTCCGAATTCCCGAACCCCGGCGATTTCGTCACACGCTCGGTCGCCGGACGCCCGCTGATCCTGTGCACCGGCGACGACGGGCAGGTCCGCGCCATGCTGAACACCTGCCGCCACCGCGGCAACCTGGTGTGCCGCGAAGCGAGTGGCAAAGGCGCCGAGGTGTTCCGCTGCTTCTACCACGGCTGGATCTTCAACACGCGCGGGGAGTTGAAGGGCATCCCGG
>JBFWWB010000153.1:0-5497 GCA_050246435.1 Hyphomonadaceae bacterium | reverse complement strand
GTCGATGATATGCATGGGGAGGACGGCGAGGACCGCGCCGCCTTCCACGCCATCCAGAAATGGCTGGCCGAAACCCCGAGCGAGGTGCTCCTCGCCAAGCGGACGGAGGCCGAACGGCTGTTCCGCCGGGTGGGCATCACGTTCGCCGTCTATTCCGAGGGCGGCGACACCGAGCGGCTGATCCCGTTCGACATCATCCCCCGCGTGCTGGACGCGGCGGAATGGGCGCTGCTGGAGCGCGGCCTGCGCCAGCGGGTGGAGGCGCTGAACGCCTTCCTGCGCGACATCTACGGCCCCCGCGAAATCCTGAAGGCCGGCAAGGTCCCGGAAGCGCTCATCCTGCAAAACCCTGGCTATGTGGAGCACATGACCGGCTTCACGCCGCCGGGCGGGGTGTTCACGCACGTCGCCGGGATCGACATCGTCCGCGTCGGCCCCGAAGAATTCTACGTCCTTGAGGACAATTGCCGCACGCCCTCGGGCGTCTCCTACATGCTGGAGGACCGGGAGGTGATGATGCGCCTCTTCCCGGATCTCTTCGCGCGCGCGCACGTGGCGCCCATATCGCGCTATCCCGAAGACCTGCTGCAGACCTTGCGCTCGGTGGCGCCGGCGGTCGCCGGGCCCGACCCGAACGTGGTGCTTCTGACGCCGGGGCAATTCAACAGCGCCTATTACGAACACACGTTCCTGGCCGACGAGATGGGCGTCGATCTCGTCGAAGGCGCAGACCTCGTGGTCGAAGGCGGTTACGTCCATAAGCGCACCACGCAAGGGCTCCAGCGCGTCGACGTGATTTATCGCCGGCTGGACGACGATTATCTCGATCCCCTGGCGTTCCGCCCGGACTCGATGCTCGGCGTGCCCGGTTTGATGCAGGCCTATCGCGACGGCGCCGTCGCCATCGCCAACGCGCCCGGCGCAGGCCTGGCGGATGACAAAGCGATCTATGTGTTCGTGCCGGAGATGGTGCGCTTCTATCTTGGCGAAGAACCGATTCTGAAGAACGTGCCGACATGGGATTGCGCCGAGCCCGGCGCGCTCGCCTATGTGCTCGATCATCTCGACGAACTGGTCGTCAAGGAAACGCGCGGATCGGGCGGCAAAGGCATGCTCGTTGGACCGCACGCGACAAAAGCCACGCGCGCGGCGTTCGCCAAGAAACTGCGCGCCGCGCCGAAGGATTATATCGCACAGCCCACCCTGGCGCTCTCCACCTGCCCCATCTTCACCGATCAGGGCATCGCGCCGCGCCATGTGGATTTGCGCCCGTTCGTGCTGATGGGCGGCGACGGCGTGCGCGTGATCCCCGGCGGGCTGACGCGCGTGGCGCTGGCGGAAGGCTCACTGGTCGTCAATTCCAGCCAGGGTGGGGGTACGAAAGACACCTGGATCCTGCGCGCGCCGAACGGCGCCAACGGGCAGAAGCAAAGCCAGGTGACGCGATGAGCCGCCCATGCTGAGCCGCGCGGCCGACGCGCTCTATTGGCTTGCGCGCTATGTCGAGCGGATGGACAGCCTCGCGCGCCTGCTCGACGCCGCACAGCGCATGTCCGGGTTGGATACCGGCGAGGACGACGAGTGGCGCTCCGCCCTGATCGCGGCGGGACAGGACGAAGCATTCTTTGCGCGCCATGAGAAGGCCGACGCCGTCAGCGTGGCGCGCTATCTCGCATTCGATCCGGAGAACCCGTCGAGCATCCTCAACTGTGTCGAGCGCGCGCGCTCGAACGGGCGTGCGATGCGCACCGCGCTGACGCGCGACATGTGGGATGCAGTGAACGAAACCTGGCTTGAGGCGCGCGCGCTCAAGGCCGAGCACTTCCTGCCCGAGCAGCTGCCCCGCACGCTGGATTGGGTGCGCGAGAAAGCCACTCGGTTCAATGGCGCCTACATCACCACGATGCTGCGCAACGACGCCTATTATTTCACGCGCCTCGGGGCCTTTCTCGAGCGCGCCGACAACACCGCGCGCATCCTTGACGTTAAATACAATATCCTGCTGCCCAATTGGTCGGGCGTGGGCGGCGCGCTGGATTATTACCAGTGGACGTCCGTACTGCAGGCGGTTTCCGCGGTGCGGGCTTATCGCTGGGTGTACAAAGACCGCGTCAATCCTCTGAATGTCGCCGATCTGCTGATTCTGCGCCCCGAAATGCCTCGCTCCTTGCGGGCCTGCTATGACGAGGTGGCCGACGCGCTGGCGCATTTGGCCGATTTCTACGGCGGCAGGCGCGGCGAATGCCACCGGCTGGCGGGCGAAATCTCCGCGCGGCTGCGCTACGGGCGGATCGATGCGATCTTCCGCTTCGGGTTGCATGAATTCCTGACCGAGATCGTGGAGCAGACCGCCGCCCTGGGCGAACAGACGGAACGCTTCTATATGCGCTGAAGCACCTCCCCTTTCCGGGGGAGCCTATTGATCGAAATGTTCGGGAATCGCCGCAGGATGCTTGCATGACCTATTGCGTTGGAATGTGCCTGGGCGAAGGTGTCGTGATGCTTGCGGACACCCGCACGAATGCGGGCCTCGACAATGTCGCCACCTTTTCGAAGATGCACGTCTTCGAGGCGCCGGGCGAACGCGTGGTTGCGGTGATGACGGCGGGCAACCTCGCCATCACGCAGACCGTCGTGTCGCTGATCGCGGAGGGTCTGGAGAACAAGGAAACCGGCGTGCGCGAAACGCTGTGGGACATGGCCTCCATGTTCGACACCGCCCGCTTCGTCGGACGCGCAGTACGCGAGGTATACGACAAGGACGCAGCCGCCCTGGAGGCGCGCGGCGTTTCGTTTGACGCTTCATTCCTGGTGGCGGGCCAATTGCAGGGCCGGCGGATGCGGCTCTTCCAGGTGTACGCGGCGGGCAATTTCATAGAGAGTTCGCGCGACACGCCCTTCCTGCAGATTGGCGAGCACAAATACGGCAAGCCGATCCTCGATCGCGTCTGCCATTACGACACGCCGCTGCGCGAGGCCGTGACCCTGGCGATGATCTCGATGGATTCGACGTTGCGCTCGAACTTGTCGGTAGGACTGCCGATGGATCTGGCCGTCTTCCGCCGCGACGCAATCCGCATCGAGGCGCGCCAGCGCATCGGCGAGGACGATCCCTATTTCCGCATGATCCGCGACCGCTGGAGCAATTCGCTGCGCCAGGCGTATCAGGAATTGCCCTCCGCGCCCTGGATCGACGATCCCGACGTGGCGCCCGGCGCGCCGCGCGCGAAGAAGGCCTGAGCAAGCAGGCCACTTCCCCAGCGCCGACGCGAAGGGGCCGGAGAGCGTCGGCGCAGCTAGTTGCTCTTCTTCTTCAGCAGTTGATCCAGCAGTCCGCCCTGGTTCGATCCGTCGGCGTTCTTCTTGCCGAGCAAGACAGAGCCCAGATCGCTGCCGCCGAGCTTCTTCTCGATTTGCTGCTTCACCTTATCGCCGGCGGCGGCGGCGAGCGCCTTGCGGTCGAGATCGAAACCGATTTTCGCCCAGGGCCCCTGCGCGATGAACGGCGCCTCGATGAAGGTCGTGGCGCCGAGCGCGCCGCCCTGGCCTTCCGCCGTTTTCACAAGGCGCGGCTGAATTTTCAGCGCCAACGTCTGGTTCGCGAGATTGATGTCGCCCGTGCTGGTCACGCGGATAAAGGGATTGAGCATGCGCCCGTTCTCGGTGTGGGCCACGCCGTTCTGAATGGTGAAATCGGCGCCGAGTTCGGCGAAATCGGTCTGCGCGCCGGCGCCGGTCGCCCCGCCTGTCAGCACCGATTGGATTTCGCGCGCCACCTGCGCCAGATTCACGCCCTTCAGCGCGCCATGGTCGAACGTGAAGCTCGCCTTGCCGGAAAGCGCGTTCATCACCGCCTGCTGCGTGCGCCCGCTTCCCGCAATCGTCATGTCGATACTGGCGCGCCCGCTCACCTTGGAGAAGCCGATCGCATCGGTGAGGAAGGGTTCGGCGGCGACGCCCTTCACGGACAATCTGTTCGCCATCTTCATCCCGCCCACGGCGGAACCATCGAGCGTCAACTGGCCCGATCCCGTGCCGCCATAGAGCGCGAATTTGTTGATCTGCGCCTGCATCACGCCGGCGCGCATCTTGAGATCGAGATCGGCGCTGTCGATCTTCATTTTCTGGAACAGAAGCTGGCCGGTGATGAGCTTCAGATCGGCGTCCACCGCCTTGAGACCGGAGAGATCGATCGCAGCGTTGCCCCAGGGCGCGTTGACATCGACGCCTTGGGCGGCGTTCGCCGCGCCGGCGCCGGTTTGCGCGGGCGCCGCTAGATACGGGTTCACGTCCAACGCGGCCAGACGCAGCGCGCCCGACACGTAAGGCGCGGCTTGCGGCTTCATGACGATCGTCAGATCGCCCTGGCCCTTTGCCGCATCGAGCGCAATCTGGGCGTTCTTTAGCGCGAAGCGCTCACCCGCCATCGCGAAATCGCCCGCCGCGCCGAACGCGCCCATGCCCCCGCCCGGCCCGATCGGATTGCCCGACCAGGCCGCCAGTTCGCGCAGGCTTTGGCCCTTCGCATCAAGCTTGCCGTTGAGTGCGAAGGCCGCGGTATCGAGCACGCCCTTGAAATCGACAGCGAGCTTTGGCGCGGCGAGCGTGAATTCGAGCGGCGTGCCCGCCTTCTCAAGGAACGCGCGCGGGTGCGCGAAGGCGACTGTAAAGGCTGCCTTCTCCTGATTATAGACGAGATCGCCGGCGATGCTGAGCGGCGCGTCGAGGCTGGCGAGGGACACCTGCGCGTTCACCGCGCTCACTGCCGTGGTCTTGCCGGCCTTGTCGCGATAGCTGACCGCGCCGTCGGCGATACGTACGTCGCCCAGGCCCAGCTTCTTCAGTTCACCCGGCGCGCCGGCTTGTGGCTGCTGGGCGGGCGACGCCTTCGGTTCGAATACCCAGTTCGGCTTGCCGGCGACGTCCTCCTCCAGCCAAAGACTGGGCTTGCGCAGCATCAGCTTGGTGACCTGCACGTCGCCCTTGAACAGCGGCATGAGCGCCACGCCGATCTCCAACTCCGCGATGCTGGCGAAGAGGGGCGCCGCCGCCCCCTGGGCGTTGGCGAGCGTCACGTCTTGCGCGCGCAGCGCCAGATTGGGCCAAAGGCTGAAGCGCAAGGGGCCGGCGATCTTCAGTTCGCGCCCGGTGGCCTCGCCGGCGGCCTTCTCGATCTGCGCCTTGTATTGCGACGCGGGGATGAGGAAGGGCAGCGCCGCGCCCACGATCACGAGCAGCGCCAGCACGCCGCCGAGAATGAGGGCAAGCTTCTTCAACACACCCGGCATCGCGCCTCTCCTCGGCTCTCGCGCGCTCACGTCTGGCGGCGAGTTTTGAAGGATGGATGGTACCGCCTCCCGGGCTCGAACCGGGGACCTCTGGATCCACAAACCGGCCAAACCTCTTGGGAAAACAACACCTTAGGCTCTTGTTTTCCACATTCTTTGCACAGGCGGCGACACCGAGACACTACAAATGGTACCGCCTGTTGGGCTCG
>JBFWWB010000152.1:0-5538 GCA_050246435.1 Hyphomonadaceae bacterium | reverse complement strand
CTTCGAGGCCGCCTTCGCGCCCGAAGCCGCTTTCGCGGTAGCCGCCGAAGCCGCACGCGGCATCGAACTGGTTGGTCATGTTGATCCACACCGTGCCGGCCTTCAGTGCTGCGGCGACATTGTGCGCGCGGTTGATATTCTCCGACCAGATCGTCGCGGAAAGCCCGTAGCGCGTGTTGTTGGCGAGCTGGATCGCCTCGTCGCGCCGGCGGAAAGTCATCACCGCCAGCACCGGGCCGAAAATTTCCTCCACCGCCGCGGTGTTCGCTGGCGATATGCCGGTGAGCAGCGTCGGCGGATAGAAGCAGCCCTGCGCCGGGCAGGCGATGTCCGGCCGCCACGCCTGCGCGCCCTCCGCCACGCCTTGCGCCACCAGCGTTTCGATGCGGCGCAGCTGCGTCGCTTCGACGATCGCGCCCATATCCACCGCCTTGTCGAGCGGATCGCCGATGCGGAAATGCGAAAGCCGCGTCTTCAGTTTCTCCAGCAGCCGCGGGGCGATGCTTTCCTCCGCCAGCAGGCGCGAGCCGGCGCAGCACACCTGGCCCTGGTTGAAGAAGATGCCGTCGACCAAGCCTTCCACGGCGCCGTCGAGATCGGCGTCCTCGAACACGAGGAAGGGCGATTTGCCGCCGAGTTCGAGCGTTAGCTTCTTGTCCTGCGCGGCGGTGGCAGCGCGGATTCTCCGGCCCACTTCGGTGGAGCCGGTGAACGCGACTTTCGCCGTCCCCGGATGCGCGGCCAGCGCCGCGCCGGTTTCGCCCGCGCCGGTGATCAGGTTGAGCGCGCCGGGCGGCAGGCCGGCTTCTTCCGCCATCTCCATGAAATAGAGCGCGGAGAGCGAGGTCTGCTCCGCCGGCTTCAGCACCACGCAATTGCCGGCGGCCAAGGCGGGCGCGACCTTCCAGGCCAGCATCAGCAGCGGGAAATTCCACGGAATGATCTGCGCGCACACGCCCAGCGGCGCGTGATCGCGCAATTCCGCATCCATCAGTTGCGCCCAGCCGGCGTGATAGGAGAAATGCCGCGCCACGAGCGGCACATCGATATCGCGCGTTTCGCGGATCGGTTTGCCATTATCCAGCGTTTCGAGCACGGCGAGGAAGCGGCTGTGCTTCTGCACCAGGCGCGCCAGGGCATAAAGCGCGCGGGCGCGCTGGTGGCCTGGCAGCGCCGACCAGGCGGGAAACGCGTCCTTCGCCGCCGCAATCGCCGCATCGATCTCGGCTTCGCCGGCGATGGAGATGCGCCCGAGGAGGGCGCCGTTCGCCGGATTGCGGCTCTCGATCTTCTCCTTGCTTGGCTTCGTCCACGCGCCGTTGATGAAATGGCCGAAGCCGCCGTCGTGCGCCTTCAGCCAGGCGCGCACGCGGTCGCCGCCCTCCGGCGCGGGGCCGTATTCCATGCTGGCGAAAATGTCGGAAACGCTCGGTTCGGCGCGCGCCATGTGCTCAGCCCATCGGATGGCGGTGCGCGGCGGAATATCGCCCGGTGACGAAGTGTTCGAGTTGCCGCTCGATATCCGTCAACAGGCGCGAGGCGCCGAAGCGGAACAGCGCGGGATCGAGCCACGCATCGCCCAGCTCTTCCTTCAAGAGATAGAGGTAATTGAGCGCGTCCTTCGCCTTGGCGATGCCGCCGGCCGGCTTGAAGCCGATGCGCTGGCCGGTGCGCGCTTCGAATTCGCGGATCGCCCGCATCATCACCAGCGACACGGCGGGCGTGGCGTTCACCGCCTCCATGCCCGTCGACGTCTTGATGAAATCGGCGCCGCCCATCATGCACGCCATCGAAGCCTGGGCGATTTTGCGCAGCGATCCCAGTTCGCCCGTCGCCAGGATCGCCTTCATGTGCGCCGGCCCGCACGCGTCGCGGAAGGCGCGGATTTCGCTGTAGAGCCCCTCCCAGTCGGAGGCGAGGGCGAGGCGGCGCGAGATCACGATGTCGATCTCCTGCGCGCCGGCGGCGACGGACTCGCGGATTTCCGCCAGCCGTACGGAGAAGGGCGAAAGCCCCGCAGGAAAGCCGGTGGAGACGGCGGCGACCGGAATTCCCGATCCGCGCAGCGCGTCGACGGCTGCGGGAACCATCGCGTGATAAACGCAGACGGCGCCGGTCTTGATATCCAGTTCCGTCGCACCCAGCGCTTCCAGCAGATCGGCGCGCACTGGATGGCGCGCCTTGGCGCAGAGGCGGCGCACGCGCTCTTCTGTGTCGTCCCCCGCCAAGGTGGTGAGATCGATGAGCGTGATCGCCTTCAGCAGCCACGCGGCCTGCCATTGCTTCTTCACCGTGCGCCGGCCGGCGAGCGAAGCAATGCGCCGCTCCACCGCGCCCGCATTCACTTGGATCGCGTCGATCCAGTCGCGCTCGAACGGCGTCGGCTCGATGCGCGGCGGCGTCTTGGTCGCAAGGCGTTGATCCATCGCGCTCACCAGAAGGAAACGCCGGCCGCGAGCGGCGGCAGCTGGAGATGCGTCGCCAGAGATTGGCCGATATCGGCGAAGCTGTCGCGCGCGCCGACGGAGCGGGGCGCGATGCCGGGCCCGAACGCAACGATCGGCACACATTCGCGCGTGTGATCGCTGCCGCGCCAGGTGGGATCGCAGCCGTGATCGCCGGTTAGCACCACGACATCGTCGGGCTTGAGCGCAGCGCGCAGCTCCGGCAGGCGCGCATCGAAGGCTTCAAGCGCTGCGGCGTAGCCGGCTACATCGCGGCGGTGGCCATAGAGCGTGTCGAAATCGACGAAATTCGCCAACACGAGCGCGCCGTCTTCCGCATCGCGCACGGTGTTCAGCAAGCGATCGAACACCGCGCCGTTGCCGTGCGCCTTGAGACTTTCGCCGACGCCCTGGCCTGCAAAAATATCCGAAATCTTGCCGATGCCGATCGTTTCGCGGCCGTGCGCCTGCGCGACGTCGAGCAGGGTGGGGCCGTGCGGCGGCGTCGCGTAATCGTGGCGGTCGCCGGTGCGTGTGAACTGGCCCGGCGCCTCGCCAACGAACGGGCGCGCGATCACGCGGCCGACGCGATAGGCGTTCACCAGCCGGCGCGCGATGAGACAAACCTCGTAGAGACGATCGAGGCCGAAATGCTCGGCGTGCGCGGCGATCTGGAACACCGAATCCGCCGAGGTGTAGACGATCGGCTTGCCGGTGCGGATGTGCTCGGCGCCCAATTCCTCGATGATGTCGGTGCCCGAGGCGTGCTTGCACCCGAGCAGGCCGGGCAGGCGCGCCTCCGCGATCAGCGCATCGGTGAGCGGCTGCGGAAACGCCGGGATCGTGTTCGGGAAATAGCCCCAGTCATATTCCACGGGGAGGCCCATCATTTCCCAATGACCGCTCGGCGTGTCCTTGCCGCGGCTTTTCTCCGCCGCCCAGCCGAAGCAGCCTTTGAGCGCAGCGGGTTTCGCCAAAGGCGTTGCGGGATCGCGCCCGCGCGCAGCCTCGCCCAGGCCCAGCGCGATCAGATTGGGGATGCGCAAGGGGCCGGCGCGCAGGCCCGCTTTATCGGCGCGGCCCGCAGCGCAGGCGCGCGCGATCGAACCCAAGGTGTTGGCCGCCTCCTCGCCGAAGCGCGCCGCATCCGGCGCCGCGCCCACGCCCAGCGAATCCAACACGCCCACAAAGGCCCGCACGGCGCTCACCCTTCGCAAATCAATCGCATGCTCGCGCTGGAGAGTGGGCTTGTCTATTGTCAAATTTGCGACGCTGGCGGATGCGAAAACCGCCGGCTTCGCCATCTTCGTAAACGCCGCCACGAAGGCCCTCACATGTCGCCAGAGCCGGAAGCAAGCGCCTTCGCCGCCGTTGAAACCGCCGCCGCCGCGGTTCGCGCGCGCCTCGGCGCGCCGTTTCCGGAAGCTGCGCTCGTGCTCGGCAGCGGCCTCGGCGGCTTCGCCGATGCGCTCGCGCAGGAAGCCGTCATTCCGTACACGGAGATACCAGGTTTTCCCGCCTCCACTGTGGCGGGCCATGCGGGAAGGTTGGTGATCGGCCTCGCCGGGACGGCGCGCATCGCCTGCATGCAGGGCCGGCTGCATCTCTATGAAGGCCATTCGCCCGCGGCCGTGGCGCTGCCGGTGCGCACGCTGCGCGCGTTAGGCGTGCGGCGCATCGTGCTCACCAATGCGGCCGGCGGCATCCGCGAAGGCATGCGCGCGGGCGATCTGATGGCGCTCACGGATCACATCAATTACGCCGGCGCCAATCCACTGATCGGCCCGAACGACGAGCGGTTCGGTCCGCGCTTCTTCGATATGTCCGCCGCCTATGATCCCGCGCTGCGCGCGCGCCTTGTCGCGGCGGCGCAGGCCACGGGCGTGCGGCTGCACCAGGGCGTCTATCTCTTCACGCTCGGCCCCAATTTCGAGACGCCGGCGGAAATTCGCGCGTTCGGGCGCATGGGCGCAGACGCCGTGGGCATGTCGACCGTGCCGGAATGCCTCGTTGCCCGCCATCTGGGGATGCAGGTCGCCGCCGTTTCGGTGATCACCAACCTCGCCGCCGGCCTTTCGGGCGAAACCTTGAGCCACGCGGAAACGCTCGCCGTCGCCGCGCAGGCGTATGGCGACTTTGAAAAGCTGATGCGTACGTTCCTGGAGGCCGAGCCCGGCTGACTCAGCCGGGTCGCTCGTTCTCGAACACCGCCTCGATTGCGCCCAGTTCGTCGATCTCGCAGCGCACGCGGTCTCCCGCCTTGAGGTATCTCGCCGGCTTGTAGCCGATGCCGACGCCGCCTGGCGTGCCGCTATAGACGATGTCGCCCGGCTCAAGAGTCATCGCTTCGGAAATGTAGGCGATCTGATCGAACACGTTGAAGATCAGCTCGCGCGTGTTGGAATTCTGGCGCACCTCGCCATTAACGATGGAGCGGATGCCCAGGCGGTGGGGATCGCCGATCTCGTCCGCCGTGGTGATCCAGGGGCCGAACGGGGCGTGCGTGTCGAAGGATTTGCCTAGCACCCATTGCGGCGTGCGCGATTGCCAGTCCCGCGTGGAGACGTCGTTGCCGACGCAGTAGCCGAACACATGGTTCGGCGCATCCGCCTTCGAGATATGGCGGCCGCCCTTGCCGATCACGAACACGAGCTCGACCTCGTAATCGATCGCGGAGGAGGCCTTTGGAATCTGCACCGGCGCGAAGGGCGGGTTCACCGCCGTCTGCTGCTTGCAGAACCAGATCTGATGTTCCGGCGTCTTGGCGCCGGTTTCGGCGACGTGATCGGCGTAGTTGAGTCCCATCGCCATGATCTTGCCGGGGCGTTTGATCGGGGCGAGCAATTCCGCCTCGCGCAGCGCCTGCGCGCCGGCGCCGGCGTCGGCGAGCCTGCGGACCTCGTCCTTCAGGGCGTCCCAGCGGGCGATCAGGTCCATCATGTCGGCCGGCGGCTTGGAAAGCGCGCGCCCCACCGGCACGATCTTCTCGCCGACGACGGCGCCGATCTCGGGCCGGCCGGCCGCGACAAAAGTGGCGAGCTTCATCCCGATCACCTCGCTGTTGGATGTTTGGCCGGACGCTAGGTTTGAAACT
>JBFWWB010000151.1:0-5567 GCA_050246435.1 Hyphomonadaceae bacterium | reverse complement strand
TGGGCGACACGACGATTTGGGAAATGGAGCAACGCAACGAATTCCCGCGCCGCTTCTTCCTGACGTCGCGCTGCGTCGCGTGGGATTTTCAGGAGGTGCAGGACTGGCTGGCTGCGCGCATGCACGCCGCCGAGGAAGGCCGCGTGAAGCGCGCGCCCACGCCGGATGTCGGCCGACGGCGCACGAGGCCGGTCAGACGTTAGGATCGTGGATCGCGAGGGTCGATGTCGGCGGGGTCAGCGTTGGCGTGTACTTCTCGCCCCGCGTCCAGGCATCGACCATATTCGCCCACTCCTGCAACATGTGCCGGCGATGCGGCTCATATTCGGCCTTGTTGTAGACACCGCGCGAAGAGCGGTTGTCCTCGTGCGCCAGGCACTTCTCGATCCAGTCGCTGTTGAAGCCTGCCTCATTCAGAAGTGTTGAGCCGGTCCGCCGCAAATCGTGAACCGTGAATGGCGTGAGCGGAAGATTTTCCTTTTTCGCGAGTTCGGCGATCGCCGTGGTGACGCGATTGAACGTCGCCCGCGACATCGGCTCACTGGCCTCATAGCGCGAGGGCAAAAGATAGCGGGAATTACCGGCGCAGGTCTTGAGCGCGACCATGATGTCGAGCGACTGCCGCGACAGATACACATTGTGCGGCTTCTTGCGCTTCATCCGTTCCTTGCTGATCGACCAGACCGCATTCTCGAAGTCGACCTCGTCCCAGACGGCGTCTTGCAGCTCGCTCTTACGGACCATGGTGAGCAGGATCAGCTTCAGCCCGAGGCGGATCGTCGGCAGCGTCGCCACACGTTCGAGCAAGGACAGCATGATCCGGATTTCGCCGGGCGACAGCGCCCGATCGCGCACCTCGAATTGCGCGATCGACGCCGGGCCAACTTCATCGGCGGGATTGGCGACCTTCTCGCCGTGCAGAATGGCGAAGCCGTAGATCTGCTTGACGATGTCGCGCACATGGATGGCGGTGGCCGGGGCGCCGCGATCCTTCACGCGCGCGCAGAGCACGCGAAGATCGTCCGGGCCGATCTCCGCCAAGAGGCGGTTCTTCCATTCTGGATGAATGTCGCGCTCATAGATCGCGCGGCGCATGGCGCGCGTGCTATCCGCCATGCGCGCTTGCTTGAAGTAGCGCAACCCGACCTCACCGAACCTGTCGGCCTCGACGAGCTTGCGCTTTTCCTTCTGCTTCTTGATGGCCGGCGACTGGCCTTGGCTCAGAAGCTGGCGCGCCTCCGCGCACTTGGTTCGGGCCTCTGATAACGAGAGGCCGCCAGCATCAGGCGCGTACTTGCCGATGGTGAGCGTCTCGCGCCGTCCGTTGAAACGGTAGTCGTACCGGAACGTGATGAGGCCCGAAGTGGCCACCAGCGCGTACATACCGTCACGGTCCCCGACCTTATAGATTTTCTCCTTTGGTTTCATCTTCTTGAGTGCAAGGTCGGTCAGCACGGGCGGCCCCTTCTGGCGCAGTTTCTCGAATTCTCCAGCCCATTTTTACCGTCAGCAAAAACACCGTCAAGTTTTTCCTTTTTTCACGTTATTTCTTACACTTAGAGCGAACATGCGCGATGCGCTTGAGTTTGGACGCCTGACGGTAAGGGCAAATCTCGGGGTTCGCGCTCGAAGCGATACCGTCAAAAACACCGTCACATGTTTCCGCTTGAAGCCGATCCTTGGCGACCGACACCGAGAGTTATTTTATTGATTTTATGCGGTTTATAGGCTACTCAGCGAATGTTGGCGAAAGACGCCGAACCCTCCTGAATCATTCCCACTCAATCGTGCCGGGCGGCTTGCTGGTCACGTCGTAGACGACGCGGTTGACGCCCTTCACCTCGTTGATGATGCGCGTGGCGATGCGGCCCAGCAGCGCCATGTCGAACGGGAAGAAATCGGCCGTCATCCCATCGGTGCTGGTCACTGCGCGCAGCGCCACCACTTCGTCATAGGTCCGCCCGTCTCCCATCACGCCCACGGTGCGCACCGGCAGCAGCACGGCGAACGCCTGCCAGATCGCGTCATAGAGGCCGGCCTTTCGGATTTCGTCGAGATAGATCACGTCGGCTTCGCGTAGGATGCGCAGGCGCTCCTTGGTGATCCCGCCCGGCAGGCGAATGGCGAGGCCCGGCCCGGGGAATGGATGGCGGCCGACGAAGCTTTCCGGCAGGCCCAGCTCGCGGCCCAAAGCGCGCACCTCGTCCTTGAAGAGATCGCGCAGCGGCTCGACGAGCTTCATGTTCATGCGCTCAGGCAGGCCGCCGACATTATGGTGCGATTTGATCGTGACGCTGGGCCCGCCGATCGCGGAAACGCTTTCGATCACGTCGGGGTAGAGCGTGCCTTGCGCCAGGAACGCCGCGCCGCCGATGCTGCTGGCTTTCTCCTCGAACACGTCGATGAACAGCTTGCCGATCGTCTTCCGTTTGGCTTCCGGGTCGGTGACGCCGTCAAGCGCGTCCAGGAACAAATCCTCCGCGCGCGCATGGATGAGCGGAATATTGTAGTGATCGCGGAAGAGGCGCACGACCTCCTCGCCTTCGCCTGCGCGCATCAAGCCGGTGTCGACGAAGACGCAATGCAGCTGATCACCGATGGCTTCGTGGATCAGCACCGCGGCGACGGAGGAGTCCACCCCGCCCGACAGGCCGCAGATCACCTTTTCCTTGCCCACCTGCGCGCGGATGCGCGCGACCGCCTCGGCGCGAAACGCCGCCATCGTCCAATCGCCGGAGCAGCCGGCGATCTTATGTGTGAAATTGCGCAGCAGCCGCGCGCCGTCGGGCGTATGCACGACTTCGGGATGGAACATCACGGAATAGAAGCGGCGCTTCTCATCCGTCGCCGCCGCAAAGGGCGCGTTCTCCGACGTCGCCTTCACCGAAAAGCCTTCGGGCAACTGCGTGACGCGATCG
The DNA here is from genome assembly GCA_050246435.1 of Hyphomonadaceae bacterium. Lineage (GTDB taxonomy): Bacteria > Pseudomonadota > Alphaproteobacteria > Caulobacterales > Aquidulcibacteraceae > JAKFWI01. The sequence goes on along the minus strand of JBFWWB010000151.1, from coordinate 2,649 downwards.
CCATGGCTCATCCACACCGGATAACGCCCGCCCACATCCCACACGCCGTCGAACAGCGCGCTAGGCGCCTTCACCTCAACATCGGCGCGGCCGAATTCGCGCGCGTGCCCGCCTTCGACGACGCCGCCCAGCTGCACCGCCATCGTCTGCTGGCCGTAGCAGATCGCCAGCACCGGCACGCCCAGCGAGAACACCTCCTGCGGCGCACGCGGCGAGGCGCCCTCGATCACGCTGGCGGGACCGCCGGAGAGGATGATCGCCTTCGGCTGGAAGCCGGCGGCGAGCGTTTCGGCCGCTTTGTTGTAGGGGTGGATTTCGCAATAGACGCCGCTTTCGCGCACGCGGCGCGCGATCAGTTGCGTCACCTGGCTGCCGAAATCGACGATCAGCACGCGCTCGTGCTGGCCGGCGCGCTTGGGATTGTGATCCAGCGCACGTTTAGCGGCGGAATCGGAGGGCGGAGAAACCGTCTGGGCCATGCCGTGAAATGGGGCGCGCCGCCGCCGGCGTCAATCGCACGGGCGAACGCGCGCGCGCTTTTCCCCTTTGCGTTGCAAGCGCCATAAATGTTTGGTTAACATTTGCTCACAGGGGTGTGGGCAATGGACTGGGACAAGGCTTGGGACCTCGCACTGTGGCTACAGCAGCAGGCGATCGACTGCGCCGATTGGCTCGGCATTCACCCAAGTCTACAGGACTTCGCTAAGGCAGCCATCTTAGTAGCATTCGTGCTCTGCACGCTGATGGTCGTTGGCGATGTCTATCGCGGTGAAATTCAAAATAAGCTGCACCGCATAAAGCTGGTTGCAACGCCAAAAAAAGGGTTGCCTCCACTTCGTCTTTCAGATGATCCAAACACTATAGCTCGCCGAGCACGTCGCGAACGCGATTTGACCATGCACGTCACAACTCGCGTAGTTCCACTGACTCTCGATCAAGTCTTTTCCAACGCGCTATTCTATCTTCGCTATCGCGACCATCGTGGACGCCTAAAGCAGAAATTCGTCGGCAGCTATAGAATTCAATTCCGAGTTCGCGTGATGGCGTTGGGCGCGGCGTTGGCTGCACATCTGAGTCGTGACCACCAATACTCCCCGGACGAACAAGATACGCTAGTCAATGAAGACCCTGAAACGGTCGTTTCAATGGCTGGCAGTCGCGTTGACTACGTCGATCATCACTTCATTCAGCGCCTGCAAGACAAGCTTGAAAGGCGTTATGACGATTTGAACAATAGCGCGCTTCTACGTTGGGTAGCCGGCGTCAAGCGTGATCAACTTCATAAGCCTGAGCGTGTCGGCATATTGGTAAAGTATCACTTCCCTATTAATCCAGCATTCCTGCTGTATCGCCACCCCGATACAAATGTGAAAACGACGGCATGGCTCACCGTGTTGACCAGCGTGTTTGCGCTATTCATGCAACTCATGTTTACGCAGCCCAGCGACAAAGAAACCGTCCGTGCCCGTGCTCCGCGGGCTCAGGCGCACAGCACTGTCCTCGCGCGCGAAGCGCCCGCGGAAATCGTCACCCAGGACGTCGAACGCTAGCGGCGCGCGCGCCCAGCCCGGCGCCCGCGCGAGAAACGCGGCGATCTGATCCTCGTTCTCTTCCGGCAGCACCGAGCACGTCGCATAGACGAGCCGGCCGCCGGGCTTCACCAGCGCGGCGGCAAAATCCAGCGCCTCGGCCTGATCGCGCCGGCGCTGCTCCAGCGCGCCCGGCCGCAGGCGCCATTTCGCATCCGGCCGCCGCCGCCACACGCCCGAGCCGGTGCACGGCGCATCGACGAACACGAGATCCATCTTGCCCTGAAGCGCCGCCAGGCCGCTGCCCGGCGCATGCGCCTGCACGTTGCGCGCGCCGGCGCGCTGCAGGCGCGCATAGATCGGCGCGAAGCGGTGCTTGTCGCGGTCATAAGCGTGAGCCTGGCCGGTGTTCTCCAGCGCGGCGGCGAGCGCCAAGGTCTTGCCGCCGGCTCCAGCGCACACGTCGGCGATCTGCATCCCCGGCTTCGCGCCGGCCAGCGCCACGGCGATCTGGCTCGCCTCGTCCTGCACTTCCACCCAGCCTTTGAGGAAGGCCGCGTCGGCCTCCACATGGGGGCTACGCGCGCCGCCTGCGGGCGCGGGGATGCGCAAGCCCCAAGGCGAATAAGGCGTTTCCACCGCGCCCAAAGCGGCGAGCGCCTTCAGTACCTTCTCGCGCGACACCTTCAGCGTGTTGGCGCGCAGATCGACCGGCGCGCGCGCCGCCAAGGCTTCGCCTTCCGCCGCTGCATCCTCCCCGAATGCGCGCGCGAAACTCGGCCACAGCCACTCGGGAACGTCCGCGCGCGCCCAATCTGGCGCCTCGAAGTTATCACGCTCCAGCGCGGCGCGCTCCGCCGCCGTCAGCGGCGTGGGACCGTGCGCTTCGGGATCGCAGAGGGCGGTGATCTCGTCGCCGTTCATGCCCCAATCCCAGCGCAGCACCGCGAGCGCTGCGGCGCGCGCGCCGTCATCGCCCATGCGCGCGGCGTGGCTCTGCCGCTTGCGCTACGCATCGAACACCAGAGTGCCGATCGCCGCGCGGTCGCCCGAGCCGGCGAAACGGTGGCGCGCGCCCCAATGCTGCAGCGCGTCCGCCGCCGGGCGTTGGCGCGCTTCG
>JBFWWB010000150.1:0-5648 GCA_050246435.1 Hyphomonadaceae bacterium | reverse complement strand
CACGCGCCAAAGGTCACCATCACATACTCCCCGCGCGCGGCGCGCGCCGCCTCGTTCCAGTTGACGGATTCGAACCAGCCCTCGCCATCCTCCATGCGCGGCAGGCGCGTTTCAACGTGCGCGCCGCCGTCACGCTCGGGATCGCCGCCGAAATCGAGGCGGAAACGCGAATCCGTGAGAATGCCGAGATAATCGACGCGGAAGCCCTTCGGCGGCGCGCCCGCATAGGGCGTGATGCCCGCGAACACGTCGGCGTAATGCTGCATGTCGTTGACCGGCATCACTCCCCCGAGGGATCAGCCGCGCGCGGGCGGCAGGGGCACGCGGCCATCGATATCGGTGAAGCCGTATTCCGCGGCCAGTTCGGAGACAAGCAGCACCTGGCCGCTTTTCGCCATGACGTTCGGATCGGCCGCGATCGCGGCGACGCCGCGCCCGGCGAACAGCGCCGTCTCACCGTTCTCCATGATGTGCTTCATCAAGGCAGGCGGCAGCCGATCGGGCCGGGCCTGAATCTTCTCGCTCTTGATGAAGCCCGGCCAGATCGAAACGGCGGCGACGTTATGCGGGCGCAGATCGTGCGCCATGTCCTTCGCGAGCTTATCGACCGCGGCCTTCTGCACGCCGAACGGCGCATTGAACACGTAGCGCACCGCGCCGCCTGAGGAGGTGTTCACGATCAGCCCGCTTTTCTGGCGCACCATCGTGGGCGCCGCGCGCCGGCTGGCGACATAGTGCGAGCGCAGGCCCACGCGCATCAGATCGTCCCACAAGGTGGGCGGCAACTCCCAGAACGGCGTGTTCGCGGGCATCGCATCGGGCGCGCCGAACACGTTGTTGACCAGGATGTCGATCCGGCCCTGCTCCTGCTCGACGCGATCGAACAGCGCGTCCACCTGCGCATCGTCGCCATGATCGACGCGCACAGGGATACCCTTGCCGCCGGCGGCGTCCACTTGCGCCGCGGTTTCCGCCACCGTGCCCGGCCAGATCGAGCCGCCCGGCTCGAACGTGCGCCCGGTGACATAGACGGTGGCGCCGGCCTCGCCGAGCCCGATCGCCACGCCTTTGCCCACGCCCCGGCTGGCGCCGGTGACGACTGCGATTTTGCCCGCGAGGGGAAGAGATTTATCCGCCATGGCCGCCACTTTGCGCAGCCGCCGCGCGAGCGCAAGCGGCGAAAGAGCCGCCCGTCTGATTTACACGACGCCCAAAAAACCTTGCCGGATCATCGCTTTGCGTAACCTGTGCCAAAGGTCACAGAACCCAGCCCCCGCCTTCGCGCATTGTCTTCTCATCGAATTGACCGCTCGAGGGAGCACGAAAATGATCCGCCCAATGATCCGCAACGCCATCGCCGCCCTGATCGCCTCCACCGCGCTGATGACGGCGCCCGCCCTGGCCGACGAAGCGCCGCTGATGAGCAAACTCTACGTCACCTCCGCCGGGCTGGACCTGAGCACGCAGCCCGGCGCCAGCGCGATGATGACGCGCATCGAACGCGCCGCCACGCAGGCGTGCAGCGACCGCACCGACCGCGGGGAATTCCTGGCCTGCCGCGACGAGATCATGGTGAAGGCGGTGAAAGCGGTCGCCGCGCCGCTGGTCGCGCTGACCTATGCGGAGAATTTCCAGGCCTACGCCGCGCCGCACGCCGTGATGGCGTCCAGCGAATATTTCTGATTTCCGCCTTCGTCCCTCCCCCAGCTTGCCTCCCCCGTCCCTCGGGGAGGTTTTTTTGAGGCGGACTTACGCTGGATTGACGGGTTGGAAGGGGCTTTGCAGGTACGCTGACGCAAGCTGGAGAAATGCATGAGCGGCGAGACGATCCTGGTGACGGGCGGGGCGGGCTATGTCGGCTCGCACACGGCGCTCACGCTCGCCGAGGCGGGGCACAGGGTCGTCGTCTACGACAACCTCTCCAACGGTCTTCGCGCGTTCGCGAAATTCGGCGACTTCGAAGAAGGCGACATCCGCGACCGCACGCGGCTCGATGCGGTGATCGCGCGCTGGAAGCCGGCGGCGGTGATCCATTTCGCGGCGCTGATCGAGGTGGGCGTCTCGGTGAAGGAGCCGGCCTCCTTCTGGGATGTGAACGTGCATGGCGCGCTGACCGTCCTGGAAGCGATGCGCGCGGGCGGGGTGAACGCGTTCGTGTTCTCCTCCACCTGCGCCACGTATGGCGAGCCGCAGCGGATGCCGATGGACGAAAGCCATCCGCAGTGGCCGCTTTCCCCGTACGGCTGGAGCAAGCTGGCGGTGGAGCGCGTACTGCACGATTATCGCGCCGCCTACGGCCTGCGCGCGACGATGCTGCGCTATTTCAATGCCGCGGGCGCGGCGCCTGAGCACGGCCTGGGCGAGCGTCACAATCCCGAAACGCACGCCATTCCGCTGGCGCTGTTCACCTTGCTGGGCCGGCGGCAGAGCTTTTCGATCTTTGGCGAGGATTACGACACGCGCGACGGCACCTGCGTGCGCGACTACGTCCACGTGCTCGACCTGGCGGACGCGCATCTGCGCGCTGTGCGCAAACTGATCGACGGCGACGCCGGCGACGCGTTCAATCTCGGCACCGGCCGCGGCGCCACGGTGAAGGAATTGCTGGGCGCGATCGAAACTGTGACCGGGCGCGCCGCGCCTGCGACGCCAGCGGCGCGCCGGCCAGGCGACAGCCCTGCCCTCGTCGCCGATGCGCGCAAGGCCGAACGGCTGCTGGGCTGGGTTCCCCAGCGCGGCCTGGACGAGATCATCGCCAGCGCGTGGCGCTGGCATTCCGAGATCGAGCCGGGGCTTTAGTTGCGCGGCTCCTGCAAAGGCAGGGGCCCGAATCTGCTAACGCGCGAGCAGTCCGGCGAACCGCGTGGCTATGGGCCCCAGCCTTCGCTGTGGCCGAGCCCGCAGCTGCGTTATTGCGTGGTGGTTGCGCGCGGACGGCGGATCGCGGCGGCGGCGGTCGGCGCGCGTTCGCGCACGCGCGTGGCTATGCGATCGGCCGCGGCGCCGGCCGCATCGATCGCATAGCGCGACAGATCGGCGGCGGTGTCGCGCGCTTTGCCGGCGGCCTTCACGCCCTGCTTGGCGACCTTCCCGCTCGTCTCCACCAGCGTCTTGCGCACCTTTTTGTTGCTCAAGAGCGCGCCGGCGACGGCGATCAAAGCGGCGGCGGCCAATTCACGCTGACCCGGCCCCGGATCGCGCCCGCGCAGCTTTTTCGGCACCTTCACGCCCGCGATTTTCTTGGGCACTTTCAGTTTCATACGCTTCGCCATTGGCGGAATCCTCCAGCAGCGCCTAAGCGGGCGCGCGCCTCGAGCTTCGTCCCGTGGGGCGCTCTATGCACGTTCAGAGCGAATTTGGCCAGCACGGCGCGGCGCAGCGGCGTTGTGGGCGAGACGACGAGGCTCTATCTGACGCACTTTGTGGCGCCCTTTTGGAGCTTGCCGATGAACGCGCCCGCAGTTCCCGTAAAGCCCAACGCCGTCGTGCAGGTGAGCCCGCGCGTGGCCGTGGGCAACGATCTGCCGGTGGCGTTCATCTGCGGCCCCTGCCAGCTCGAAAGCCGGCAGCATGCGCTCGAAACCGCAGATTTCATCGCCGGGCTGTTCGCCAAGCTGGGCGCGCCGGTGATCTACAAGACGAGCTTCGACAAGGCGAACCGCTCGAGCCTAGCCACGCAGCGCGGCGCGGGGCTTGAGGCCTCGCTGCCGATCTTCGCGGAAATCCGCGAGCGCTACGGCCTGCCGGTGCTGACGGACGTGCACCTGCCCGACCAATGCGCGATCGCGGCCGAGGCCGTGGACGTGCTGCAAATCCCCGCCTTCCTCTCGCGCCAGACAGATCTCCTCGTCGCCGCTGCGGAAACCGGCAAGCCGGTGAACGTGAAAAAGGGCCAGTTCCTGGCGCCGTGGGACATGAAGAACGTGCTTGGCAAGATCATCGGCGCGGGCAATCCCAACGTGCTGCTGTGCGAGCGCGGCGTGAGCTTCGGCTACAACACACTGGTGAGCGACATGCGCGCGCTGCCGATCATGAAGGCGATGGGCGCGCCCGTGGTGTTCGATGCGACGCATTCGGTGCAGCAGCCGGGCGGGCGCGGCGACACCTCCGGCGGCGAACGCCACTATGTGCCGGTGCTGGCGCGCGCGGCGGCGGCGATCGGCGTGGCCGCGGTGTTCATCGAGAGCCATCCCGATCCCGACAACGCGCCGAGCGACGGGCCGAACATGATCGCGTTCAAGGATCTGCCGCGCCTCGCCGAAACGATCATGGCGTTCGACAAGCTCGCGAAAAGCCGTCCGTTGGATTGAGGCTTCCGCTCGGCCCCAGCGGAGAGCCGACCAGCCGCTAAAGCAGCGCCACCACTGCGGCGCCGGCGATGACCAGCGCGATGCCGGCGGTTTCGCCCCAGCGGATATGTTCGCGGAACAACCGCCGCGAGATGCCCCAGGCGAACACGACATCCACCAACTGCACGCTTTTCACAGCACCCGTGGACGGCCCGATCGATAATGCCGCGAACAGCAGCGCCGAGGAGATCGCGCCGGCCGCGCCCGGCACCAGGCAGGGCCGCCATTCCTGGAACATCAGCATCAGCGAGGCGCGCGCGAACGCGAACATCAGCGCCATGCCGACGAGTGTTTGGATGATGAGGGTCACCGAAAGCGTCATCGCGGCTGCGACCCAAGGATCGCCGCCCCACGCCTGTGTGGCGGCGCGATAGGCGACGGAAGACACCGCGAACAAGGCGCCCGCGGCGCTGCCGCCGATTGCGGCGTGCAACGCTGCGCGGTTGAGGCTCATATGCGCCATCAGCACGATGCCGAGCGAACCGATCGCGCCTCCGATCCAATCGGCGGTGCTGATCACGTCATGGATCAGCACCATGCCGACCAACGCCGAACCCAACGCCTCGGTTTTTGTGAAGGCGGTGGCCACCGCGAACGCCCGCGTGCGCATCGCGAACACAAAGCCCGCCGTAGCGGCCGCCTGCCCCGCCGCGCCCAGCGTGACCCAGAGTGCGAAGGAGACGTCCGGCCCGCCCCAATCGGACGCGTGCGGGGCGCGCCAGGCGACGATGCCGGCGAGCCAGATGAGCGCGAACGGCCAGCCGTAGAGAAAGCGCGTGTAGGTCGCGCCCCAGAGGCCCAATTGCGCCGTCAGTTCGCGTTGCGAGGCGTTGCGCACGACCAGCAAGGTGGACGCAGCGACGACCAGCGCCGCCCAAAGCGGGAGAATGCCCATGCGCACGGCGCTTTCCAGGAAGGGCTCGGCTCCTGCGCAGACAGGAGCCCAGAAACCCGCGGCGCGCCGGACTGATCAAGCGTTAGCGGTTATGGGCCCCAGCTTGCGCTGGGGCCGAGCAGTCGATTGTTGAGGTCAGGCCGCGCCCATCTCCTGCGCGTCCGGCCCGCGCGCGGCGCGCGCTTCGAGCCGGTTGAGCGCTGCGACATAGGCTTTCGCCGAAGCCACCAGCGTATCGGGATCGGCCGCGCGCGCGACGCCGACGGCGCCCTGCGCATCGACGAGACGCACGCTGACCGCGGCCTGCGCATCCGTGCCATCCGACACCGCGTGCACCTGATAGAGATCGAGCTTCGCCTCATGCGGGATCAGCGCCTTGATGGCGTTGAACACCGCATCCACCG
>JBFWWB010000149.1:0-5673 GCA_050246435.1 Hyphomonadaceae bacterium | reverse complement strand
GACGTCGCTTCAGAAAAACGCCCGCCGGGCCGAACGCGTGCGCGCCAAGCTGCGCCGTTCGGGGCGCCCGCGCCTTTCGGTGTTCCGTTCGAACAAAAACAACTCCGCCCAGATTATCGACGATGCGAAGGGCGTGACGATCGTTTCGGCCTCCTCGCTCGACGAGGATCACAAGAAGGCGTCCAAGAGCGGCGGCAACAAGGATGCCGCCGCCGCGATCGGCCGGTTGTTGGCCGAGCGCGCGAAAGCCAAGGGCGTCACCGAAGTCGTGTTCGACCGCGGGTCTTATATCTTCCACGGCCGCGTCAAGGCGCTGGCCGACGCCGCCCGCGAGGGCGGGCTGAACTTCTAGGAGCCGACGTATGCCGGATGAACGTGGAGAGCGCGGCGGGGAACGCGGCGATCGCGGCAGGGGCCGCGGGCGGGGCCGTGAACGCGAGCGCGAAGAAGAACGCGACAGTGAATTCGTCGACAAGCTCGTCGCGATCAACCGGGTCGCTGCGGTGGTGAAGGGCGGTAAGCGCTTCGGCTTCGCCGCACTTGTGGTCGTGGGCGACAAGAAGGGCCGCGCGGGCTTCGGCCACGGCAAGGCGCGCGAAGTGCCCGACGCGATCCGCAAAGCGACCGACGAAGCCAAGAAGACGATGATCCGCGTGCCGCTGCGCGAAGGGCGCACGCTGCACCATGACGGACGCGGGCGCTGGGGCGCGGGCAAGGTGATGCTGCGCGCGGCGCCGGCAGGCACGGGGCTCATCGCCGGCGGTCCGATGCGCGCGGTGCTGGAAGTGCTGGGCGTAGGCGATGTCGTCGCCAAGTCGATGGGGTCGTCCAATCCGTACAACATGGTGCGCGCCACGTTCGATGCGCTCAAAGGCCAGGTGAGCCCGAAGCAGATCGCCGGCCGGCGCGGCCTCAAGGTCGCCGACATCGTCGGCCGCCGTCGCGACGGCGCAGCCACGGCGCAAGCCGCCGACGCGGAGGGCTGAAGTCATGGCCGCGAAGGGCAAGACCTTTAAGGTGAAGCAGATCGCCAGCCCCCGCCGCCGTGTGGAGGCGCAAGCGGCCACCTTGCGCGGCCTCGGCCTGCGCAAGGTGGGACAGGTTTCCGAACTGGAAGACACGCCGGCCGTACGCGGCATGGTGGCGAAGATCCCGCACCTGGTTGCGGTGGTGGAGCAGTAGGATGCGGTTGAACGAACTCGCCGACAATGAAGGCGCCCGCAAGAAGCGCATGCGCATCGCGCGCGGCGTCGGCTCCGGCAAGGGCAAGACCGGCGGGCGCGGCGTAAAGGGGCAAAAGTCCCGCCGCGGCGTATCGATCCACGGCTTCGAAGGCGGCCAGATGCCGCTGCACATGCGCATCCCCAAGCGCGGCTTCAACAATCCGAACGCGCAGCGTTTCGCCTGGATCAATCTGGGCCGGATCGAGAAGGCGCTGGCCGAGGGCGGGCTCGACAAGAACGCCGAAATCAACGCCGACGCGCTGGTTGCCGCTGGCCTCGTCCGGCGCGTGCGCGATGGCGTGCGCCTGCTTGCCAAGGGCGAACTGAAGACCAAAGTGAATCTCGTCGTCGCCGGCGCTTCCGCCGCGGCGGTGGCCGCGGTCGAAAAGGCGGGCGGCTCGGTGACCGTCACGGCCACGAAAAAGGCCGAAGCGACGGCGTAAGCACGCGGGGCCCCGATCGGGCTTGATCACGCGAGGGAGCGCACCACCCCCATGGCCTCAGCCGCCGAGCAGCTAGCCGCCAATATCAATTTCGGCGCCTTCGCCAAGGCCACGGAGCTGCAGAAGCGCATCTGGTTCACGGTCATCGCGCTGATCGTCTACCGCCTGGGCACGTTCATCCCGATCCCGGGCGTGGATCCCGCCGCTTTCGCCAATGCCTTCAAGAGCCAATCCCAGGGCATCCTGGGCATGTTCAACGTCTTCTCCGGCGGCGCGGTGGAGCGGATGGCCATCTTCGCCCTGAACGTGATGCCTTACATCTCGGCCTCGATCATCATCCAGCTGATGTCGACGGCTAGCCCCGCGCTCGAACGCCTGAAGAAGGAAGGCGAGGCGGGCCGCAAACAGCTCAATCAATACACGCGTGACCTGACGGTGGTGCTGGCGCTGGTGCAGTCCTACGGAATCGCGGTGGGCCTCGAAAGCGCGCGCGGCGCGGTGTTCGACGGCGGGCTGTTCTTCCGCATCTCCACCATGATCACGCTGACCGGCGGCACGATCTTCCTCATGTGGCTGGGCGAGCAGATCACCGCGCGCGGCATCGGCAACGGTACGTCGCTGATCATCTTCGCCGGCATCGTCGCAGAGCTGCCGCGGTCGCTCTACAACACGCTGGCGCTCGGCAAGCAGGGCGCGCTTTCGGCGTTCGCGATCATCGCCATCGGCGTGCTGGCGATCGCGGTGACGTTCTTCATCGTGTTCATCGAGCGCAGCCAGCGCCGCCTGGTGGTGCAATATCCCAAGCGCCAGGTGGGAAACCGAATGTTCATGGGGGAGAACTCGTTTCTCCCGCTGAAGATCAACACCGCGGGCGTGATCCCGCCGATCTTCGCCTCCTCGCTGTTGCTGTTGCCGTCGACCGTGTTGGGTTTCGCCGGCGGCGGCGCGAATGCGCCCGAATGGCTGACGACGACCCTGGCGCTGATCGGCTACGGCCAGCCGCTGCACATGGCGATTTACGCCTTCGGCATCATCTTTTTCTGCTTCTTCTATACCTCGATCGTCTTCAATCCGGAGGAGACGGCCGACAATCTGCGCAAATATGGCGGCTTCCTGCCCGGCATCCGGCCTGGAAAGAATACCGCGCAATACCTCGATTACGTGCTCACCCGGCTGACGGTGATCGGGGCGGCCTACATCACGGTGGTGTGTCTGCTGCCGGAAATGCTGATCTCCTATTACAAGATCCCGTTCTATCTGGGGGGCACGTCGCTGCTGATCGTCGTCTCCGTCACGATGGACACCGTCACCCAGGTGCAGTCGCACTTGCTGGCGCACCAATATGAGGGCCTCATCAAGCGCACGCGCCTCAGGGGCAAGGGCAAGTAGGGGCAGGCGAAGCCATGAACCTCATCCTGTTCGGCCCGCCGGCGGCCGGCAAAGGCACTCAGGCCCAGCGCCTCGTGGCCGAGCGCGGGTTCGTGCAGCTTTCCACCGGCGACATGCTGCGCGCGGCGCGCGCCTCGGGCTCGGAGCTGGGCAAGCGGGTCGCGGCGATTATGGATTCCGGCGCGCTGGTGTCCGACGCGATCGTGATCGAGCTGATCGAGGACGCACTGGGGCGCAACAAGGCCGCTCCCGGCTTCATCTTCGACGGCTTCCCCCGCACCCTGGCGCAGGCCGAGGCTCTGGACGCGCTGCTCGCCCGCCACGGCCAGGGGATCGACAAGGTGGTCTCGCTCGAAGTGGATCAAGCGGCCCTTCTGGCGCGCATTGCCAAGCGCTTCGCCGAACAGGGCCGCGCCGACGACAATCCCGAGAGCTTCAAGGTCCGGCTCAAGGCCTATTTCGACCAGACCGCCCCGCTGGTGGCCTATTACCGCGACCAGGGAAAATTGACCGGAGTGGACGGCATGGCCGATATCGAGGCCGTCTCCGCCCAGATCGCCAAGGCGCTGGGCGCGGGTGCGCCGGCGCGCTGAGGCCGCCGCCTGGCTGCCGCGGACGCGGAAGCCCATAAAGTCAGCGGATATGCGGCTCCGCCGCGGTTGACCTGAGCGGGGCCGGAGCTATATAGCGTGCCCCTTCGCGATGAGGACGCGCCGTGCGCAGCCCGGATGGGTGGGCGGGCGGCGCTTTGGCGTTGCGCTGATTTCCATCAGGCGGCGTGTCGGCCACGGCTTCGTCGCCTATCTGGTTTCCGGAGAAGTCCCTTGGCCCGTATCGCCGGCGTCAATATTCCCACTCAAAAGCGCGTCGTGATCGCGCTCCAGTACATCCACGGCATTGGCAACGCCAAAGCCAAGGAGATCGTGCAGAAGGTGGGCATCGCGGACGATCGCCGCGTCAGCCAGCTGACGGATCAGGAAGTGCTCCACATCCGCGAAGCGATCGACCGGGATTATCTGGTCGAGGGCGACCTGCGCCGCGAAGTGGCGCAGAACATCAAGCGCCTCATGGATCTGGGCTGCTATCGCGGCCTGCGCCACCGCCGCGGCCTGCCGGTGCGCGGCCAGCGCACCCACACCAACGCGCGCACCCGCAAGGGTCCGGCCAAGCCCATCGCCGGCAAGAAACAAGCGACCAAGAAATAGGACCCCGGCTGAATGTCGAAAGAACCCGAAAAGGGCCGCGTGAAGCGGCGCGAACGTAAGAACATCGCCACCGGCGTGGTGCATGTCGCCGCGAGCTTCAACAACACGATGATCACGATCGCCGATGCGCAGGGCAATGCGATCGCGTGGTCTTCCGCCGGCACGATGGGCTTCAAGGGCTCGCGCAAGTCGACGCCGTACGCCGCCCAGGTCGCCGCCGAAGACGCCGGGCGCAAGGCCATGGAGCATGGCATGCGCACCGTTGAGGTGAACGTGTCTGGTCCGGGCTCGGGCCGCGAGAGCGCGCTGCGCGCGCTGCAGGCGATCGGCTTCACCGTAACGTCCATCCGCGACGTGACGCCTATCCCTCATAATGGATGCCGCCCGCCCAAGCGCCGCCGCGTCTAACCGCGATTTTCCGCGCGGGCGCAGGCCCGCGCTTTTCGCCGCGCGCACACGCCGGCAAGCGAGACCGCAATGTCGATCGAGAAGAACTGGCAGGAACTGATCCGCCCGAAGAAGCCCGCCGTCGAACACGGCCGCGACGCCAAGCGCTTCGCCACCCTGGTGGCCGAGCCGCTGGAGCGCGGATTCGGCATGACGCTGGGCAACGCGCTGCGCCGCGTGCTGCTGTCGAGCCTGCAGGGTGCGGCGATCACGTCGATCCAGATCGACGGCGTGGTGCATGAATTCACCGCCATCCCCGGCGTCCGCGAGGACGTGACGGATGTGGTGCTGAACCTGAAGGGCGTGGCCATCCGCATGCGTGGGGAAGGCCCGAAGAAGCTGCTTCTGAAGGCTGATGGCCCCGGCGAAGTGACGGCGAAGGCGATCCAGATCGTCTCCGACATCGAGATCCTGAACGCCGATCACGTCATCTGCACGCTGGACGAGGGCGCTTCGATCCGCATGGAGCTGACGGTCAATACCGGCAAGGGCTATGTGCCAGCCGAGAAGAACCGCCCCGATGACGCGCCGATCGGCCTCATCGCGGTGGACTCCATCTATTCGCCGGTGCGCCGCGTCTCCTACCACATCGACAACACCCGCGAAGGCCAGGTGCTCGATTACGACAAGCTGATCATGGAAGTGGAGACGAACGGCGCGCTCCGCCCCGAGGATGCGGTGGCTTACGCCGCGCGCATCCTGCAGGACCAGCTGCAGGTGTTCATCACCTTCGAGGAGCCGAAGCAGAAGAAAGACGGCATGGACAAGCCGGACTTGCCCTTCAATCCCGCGCTTCTCAAGAAGGTGGACGAACTGGAGCTTTCGGTGCGTTCGGCCAACTGCCTGAAGAACGACAACATCGTTTATATCGGCGATCTGATCCAGAAATCGGAAGCCGAGATGCTCCGCACCCCGAATTTCGGGCGCAAGAGCCTGAACGAGATCAAGGAAGTGCTTTCCGGAATG
>JBFWWB010000148.1:0-5700 GCA_050246435.1 Hyphomonadaceae bacterium | reverse complement strand
GAGAACAAGCGCTCTAACGGGCCGGGCCAGCACGGCCAGCGCCGCAAGGGCAAGACGACGGATTTCGGGCTGCAGCTCGTCGCCAAGCAGAAGCTGCGACTCTATTACGGCAACATCACCGAGAAGCAGTTCCGGAAGATTTACGCCGAGGCCGCGCGCCGCAAAGGCAACACCGCAGAAAACCTGATCGCGCTGCTGGAAAGCCGGCTCGACGCGCTGGTGTACCGCGCGAAATTCACCCCGACCGTGTTCGCCGCGCGCCAATTCGTGAACCATGGACACGTGTCGGTGAACGGCCGGCGCGTGACGATCGCGTCCTATGTCGTGAAGCCGGGCGACGTGATCGAGGTGCGCGAGAAGTCGCGCAATATGGCGCTGGTGCTCGAGGCGCAGCAAAGCCAGGAGCGCGACGCGCCGGATTACATCGAGGTTGATGTGAAGAGCCTGTCGGCGAAGTATCTGCGCACGCCCGGCCTCACGGACGTGCCGTATCCGGTGCAGATGGAACCCCATCTGGTCGTCGAATTCTACGCCAGCTGACGGTGCGATGAGCGGGAAGAAAGCGCTTCCCGATTGGCGCGCGCTGGACGACCTGGTGCGCGTGGCGCCGGGCGCGCGCGTGAAGCTGACCGACGCGATGGCCTCGGGAGACGCACTGTTTCCCGAGGGCCCGCTCTCCGACAAAGGCGACGCCAAGGACGTGCTGCGCGCGGACTCAGCGGCGATCAACGGATTGCAGGACCGCCTGTTCGCGGAAGGATCGCGCGCGCTGCTGGTGGTGCTGCAAGGCATGGACACCGCCGGCAAGGACGGCACGGTGCGCGACGTGTTCAACGAGACCGGCCCCCTGGGCGTTTCGGTGACGCCTTTCGGCAAGCCCAGCGCAGAAGAGCTGGCGCACGATTACCTCTGGCGCGTGCATAAGGCGGCGCCCGGCAAAGGCGTGATCGGCATCTTCAACCGCTCGCATTATGAAGACGTGCTGGTCTGCAAGGTGCGCAAGCTCACGCCCGCGGAAGACATCGCCAAGCGCTACGACCAGATCAACGCGTTCGAGAAGCATCTGGGCGAGAACGGCGTGACCGTCCTTAAATTCATGCTGCACATCTCGAAAGCCGAGCAGAAGGAGCGCCTGGAGGCGCGCCTCGCCGATCCGGTGAAGCAGTGGAAGTTCAACCCCGGCGATCTGGAAGACCGTGCTCTGTGGCCGGACTATATGGCCGCGTACGAAACCGCGCTGCAGCGCTGCTCCACGAAGCACGCGCCGTGGCGCGTGATCCCCGCCGACCGCAAGTGGCGGCGCAACGCGTTGATTGCGCGCATCGTGCGCGGACACCTGGAAGAAATGGATCCCCAGCCGCGCGCCCCGGGCCTCGATCCCAAGGCGTTCAAGATCGTGTAGCTGCGCGCGCTTGACAAAAAACACCCCCGGCAGATGCTTTTTCGCGCGGGCCAAAAGGGGTGGGTCATGGCGAACGGCTCTTCGGATTACAACGCGCCAGCGATCGCGGCCGCCGCCGGCCCGCAGCCGATCATCATTTTCGATCCGTCGTTGACGCCCAAGCAACGGCCGGCGGAGCTGGCGCGGCGGCTTGAGCTCGAAGACGTGCAGGCGACTTTGCGCGCGGCGGCCGCAGCGCTGATCCCGCAGGATTCCGGCTCATCCTGGGGCGGAAGTCCGCCTGCTGCACCAGGTGCTTCGGATTGGCGCGCGGAGAGCCCCCCGCCCGACGCCTCGAATTGGTCGCCTGCCGGCGGATGGGGCGAGGAAAAGCCGACGCCATTGGTGATCGCTCAGGAAGGAGCGAACCAGGCCGAGCTCAGCGGCGCCTATTTCGATCCCTGGCTGCCTTTGGCGCCGCTGGGGCGACCTGCGCGGCTCTTTCACCGCTTGAAGAAGGAAAGCGCGCTGGCGCCGGCATTCCTGGTGCTGATCGGCTTCGCGCTCGCACAATTCATCGCCAATCCAGAGCTGCTCCAATTGGTGACAATCCCCAGCGCTTACGCCGTCCCGCTGGTGCAAATCGCCACCGGAATCGATCCCGCCCGGCTGCGCCTTTATCTGCAGCTGGGGCTGTTCGCGTTGGTGGCGCTGCTGGTGTTCGTCGCCTTCTTCTGGAGCTTGATGGCCGCTTCCTCGAAACAGGCCCGCACAGCAGCCCTCGGCGCGAAGGTGTTCGGCCAGATACTGACCTTCATGTTCGGCGCATTGACCGGATTTCTCGCAACCTGACGCGTCACGCGATCAATGCGCGCAGGCGCGCTTCCAGCGCAGCGCGCACGGCGGGCCACTCTTCGCGGATGATGGAGTAATAGGCGCTGTCGCGCATCGTGCCGTCCGATCGGCGCATGTGGCTGCGGCGCACGCCTTCGAATTGCGCGCCCAGTTTGAGGATGGCCGCGCGGGAGCGCGCATTCAGCGCGTCGGTTTTCAACTCCACGCGCTCGGCGCCGGCGGCGAAGGCGTGGGAGAGAAGCAACGCCTTGCTGGCGGGATTGACCACACCGCCCTGCGCGTGCGGCGCATACCAGGTGCCGCCGATCTCCACGCCGGCATGGGCGGGGCGGATTTCCAGAAAGCAGGTCTGGCCGACAATCGCCTCGCCGTGCGCGCGGTCGAATACGGTGAAGTGCATCCAGCTGCCGGCTTCCTGCTTCGCCATCTGTTCGGCGAACATCGCATCCCAATCGGTGGATGCGCGCACCCAGTGCCGCCAGATGCCGCGATCGGCGGCGGCGGCGCGCAAGCCTTCGCGATGGCTTTCATCGAGGGGAACGAGGCGGACGAAATCGTTCGCGAGCGGCGCGAGCGGAAGCTGCATCACGTAAAGTCGTTGATGCTCATGTCCGCCCTGCGCGGCCAGGCGCCGTCAGGCAAGCCGCACGCCGCGGGGTCGAAATGCGCTGCGTGCATCACCACGGTGTTTGTGGGCGTTTCCGCCACGCGCACCTCCTCCACGGAGAAGGGCAGATCGTCCGCCGCCAGAAACGCCGCGCATTTGAGGAAGAAGCAGGCCGCAAGCGCCTCTGTGGTGGGATCGCCTGGAAACGCCATGATGCGGCTCAGCCGCTCCGGCTCATGGGCGCGGAAATAGCCGAGCAGCGGATCGGCCTCGTCCAGCATCAGGCAGTGGTCCACTTGCTCGTCGATCCAGGCGCGCCAGCGGCCCTTCGCGCGGTCGAACGGCGCATCCATGTTGGCGCCGGAGAAGCGGAAGAGCCCCGTGGGCTTCAGCCGGACGACGACCGTTTCGTTGTGGCCGTGCGGCGTGGCGCAGCGCGAGGCCGGATCGGCGCGCAGGCGGTGGGCCATCGCATAGCGGCGGGAGAATTCAAGCGCGGGCATCGGCGCGGGATGTAGCGTCTCAGAACCATTTCCGCCAGCGCGCGAACGCCAGCACGGCGAGAGAGGCTGCCCCCATCAGCGCGAACGCAAGCCACGGCCCCCACGGCGCCTTGAACCAGCTCATCGCCTCGAAATTCATCCCGAAGATCGAGGCGATGAGGGTGGAGGGCACGAAAATCGTGGCCGCCGCCGTCAGCCGTTGGATCGCTACGTTCTGGTTCGCGGCCACCAGGCCGAGCGCCGCATCGAGTAGGAAGATGACGTGATCCTGCAGCGCATCGCCCGTGCGTTCGAGGTGTTGGGCGTCACGCGTCAGCGCGATCAGACGTTCGCCCGGCAAGCCGTAGGCGGCGCAGACATGCCCCGCATAGGCGAACAGCCGCTCCAGCGTACCGAGGCTTTCCCGCGCCATCGCGATGATGGCGCCGAGCCGGCTCAACTCGGTGAGGGCGGGGCGCATGTCGGCGGCGCCGAACCGCGCGGGGCCGAAAATCTGCTCCGACAATTTCTGGGCCCGGGCGCGGCATTCCTGGAGCACGTCGGCCAGCCGCTCAATGACGCCTTCCAGCAGCGCGATCAGCACCTCGCCGCCGTCGTGCGCGCCATCGATGCGCGCGCTAGCGCGTCCCTGCCCGACGCGAAAGGCGCTGGGCTCGATCGTGCGCACGGTGACGAGCGCATTCCTCGCGAGGATGAAACTGACGCCGGCGGCCTCGGCGTGCTCGGCATGGCGCGCGACCAGCGTGGCGGTCAGCACGAGCGCGCCGTTTTCTTCATAGAAGCGCGCCGACTGCTCGAGCATCGCGCGTTCGGCCTCGGTCGGCGCGTCGATATTGAGCGCGCCTTCGACGAGATGTTCTTCCGCCTCGCTGGGATGCAATAAATCGGCCCACACGGCGGAACCGTCGCGCAGGGCTTCCGCGGGATCGCCGGCCGCTTCGAGGCCCGTTTCTCCGCGGCGATAGACTGTCAGCATACGGAAGAACTAGCTGCGCGTGATCGCGCGCCAGCCGATGTCGCGCCGATAGAAGCCGCCGGGCCAATCGATGCGTTCGACACATTGATAGGCGCGCGCGGCGGCGTCGCGCACGGTCTGGCCGATGGCGGTGACGTTCAGCACGCGTCCGCCGGCGGCGCGGATTACGCCTTCCTCGTCGCGCCGGGTGCCGGCGTGGAAGATGCGCGCGTCCTGCACGGCTTCGGCATAAGGCAGGCCGCGGATCACCGAACCGCCCAGCGGCGCATCGGGATAGCCCTGTGCGGCCATCACCACGGTGACGGCGGGGCGGGGATCCCATTCCGGCGCGGGCAGGGCGGAAAGCCCGCCCTTCGCGCACGCCAGCAGATAGGGCACGATGTCGCTCTTCAACCGCGTCATCAGCGTCTGGCATTCGGGATCGCCGAAGCGGACGTTGAACTCGATCAGCTTCGGGCCGTCCGGTGAAACCATCAGCCCAGCATAGAGCACGCCGCGGAACGGCGCACCTTGCGCGGCCATTGCCTTCACCGTCGGCAGGATGATGCGCTCCATGCTCGCTGCGACCATTTCCGGGGAGAGGATCGCGGCGGGCGAATAGGCGCCCATGCCGCCGGTATTGGGACCCTTGTCGCCGTCGAACGCGCGCTTGTGATCCTGCGCGCCGCCGAACGCGATCGCGGTTTCGCCGTCGCACAACGCGAAGAGGCTGGCTTCCTCGCCCGGGAGGAAATCCTCGATGACGATGCGCTGGCCGGCGGTGCCGAATTTCTTGAGGAACAGAATTTCATCGACCGCGGCGTCCGCCTCGCGGCGGGTTTCCGCGATGACCACGCCTTTGCCCTGCGCCAGCCCATCCGCCTTGATGACGAAGGGCGGCTCGCGCGTGCCGAGATAGGCCTTCGCGCTGATCGCCTCGTCGAACACCTTGTAGCCGGCCGAGGGAATGGCGTGCTGTTCGAAGAATTCTTTCGCGAACGCCTTTGAGGATTCGAGGCGGGCCGCCGCAGCGGTGGGGCCGAACACCGCCACGCCGAACCCGGCCAGCCGGTCGGCCAGGCCGGCCGCGAGCGGCGCTTCCGGGCCGACCACGACAAGATCGGGCTGTTCGCGGGCGGTGAGCGCGGCGAGACCGGCGACATCGTCGGCCTTCACGTCGACGACGCGGCCGAGCTTTTCCATGCCCGGATTGCCCGGCGCGCATAAAATCTCCGGCGCCAGCGGACTTTGGGCGATCTTCCAGGCCAGCGCGTGCTCGCGGCCGCCCGATCCGACGAGGAGTATCTTCATGCGCGCCTCATGGGGCGCCATGCATTGCTGCGTTCGCGGGCGGCGGCAAGGGGCGCGCGCCGCCGCCGGCGCGCTATAGATCGGAAGA
>JBFWWB010000147.1:0-5732 GCA_050246435.1 Hyphomonadaceae bacterium | reverse complement strand
CGGGAGCTTTTCTTCTGCCTGCGCGCGTGTCAACGGAGAGCCTGCCATTTGCCGTGGATGCACGGCGCCGGAGGAGACGCATGGCCGACATTCGCCCCGTGACGCTGGATTTCGCGGTCGCCCCGCAATTGCAGGCCGCCGATTTCACGGAGGTGGCCGCCGCCGGCTTCAAGACGGTGATCAATAACCGGCCCGAGCGGGAATCCCCCGGCCAGCTGAGCGACGCCGACGCGCGCGCCGCCGCCGCCGCCGCCGGCCTCGATTACGTGGCGATCCCGTTCGCCGGCATGCCCTCACCGGCCCAGGTCGAGGCCACCCGCAAGGCGCTGGCCGAGGTGAAGGCCCCGGTGCTGGCCTATTGCCGTTCCGGCACGCGCTCGATCACGGTTTGGGCCTTGTCGCAGGCCGGCGTGCGCCCGGTCGAGCAGATCGTCGATCTCGCCCGCGCCGCGGGCTACGACCTCTCCGGTTTGGCCGGCGCCCTGCGCGGTTGAGTGCGGCTGACCGCGGCTAGGGCAGCGCCAGCACGACGCGTTCGGGATGCGCCGCCCGCGGCGGGGCGTCCGCCGCCGCCAGCCGCACGCCGGCGATCAGCGTCGCCGCCAGCGCCAGCGCCAAAAGCCGGTCCGACGCGAAAAGCGCCGCGGAGAAGAGCCGCTCGGTCACCCACGCCGCATCGCAAGTTCCGCGCCGGGGCCTTCCTGCGCGGCGTTTGCGCCGGCCCGCCGGCGCCGTTAAGCCTGTGCGGCGGCGGCGCGCGCCGCGAAAGGCCAGCGAGATGGCGCAACCGATTCCTTTCGTCCGCGACATGGCGTTCGACTATGGCGCGCCCCAGCAGGTGAGCCCGCTCATCCGCCACGTGATGTCGAACAATCCGGGCCCGTTCACCTTCCGCGGCACCGGCGTCTACATCATCGGCGAGGGTGAGATCGCGGTGATCGATCCCGGTCCCGATCAGCCCGGCCAGCTCGATATGCTGAAGGCCGCCGTCGCCGGCGAGCGCGTGACGCATATTTTCGTGACGCACGGCCACCTCGATCATTCGCCGATGGCGCGCCCGCTGGCGGCAGCGACAGGCGCGAAAATCTATGCATCGCCCCTCTCCTCGCCGCCGTACTCTCTGGCGGCGCGGCTGGAAGAGGATGACGATCACGCCTTTCGCCCGGATGTCGCGGTGAAGGACGGCGACGTCTTCCACGGCCCCGGCTGGACGATCGAGGCGCTGACCACGCCCGGCCACACCTCCAACCACATCTGCTTCGCACTGCGCGAGGAGAACGCGCTCTTCTCCGGCGATCACATCATGGGCTGGTCCACCACGGTGATCGGCCCGCCGGACGGCGACATGGCCGATTATTTCGCGAGCCTGCGCAAGGTGCTGGCGCGCGACTTCGCGACATTGTGGCCGACCCACGGTCCTCCCGTGCGTGAGGTGCGCGCCTTCATCGAGGCCTATATCGCCCACCGTGAAGAACGCGAGCGCCAGATCGTCGCCCGCCTGGCAGCCGGCGATGAATCCATCCCCGCCATGGTCGAGGTGATGTACGCCGAGGTCGACAAGCGCCTCCACCCCGCCGCGCGCCATTCGGTGCTGGCGCACATGATCCATCTGGTGAAGCAGGGCCTCGTCGAGGCCGATGGACCCCCCGGCATCGACACGCGCTATCGCCTGCGCGCCCGCGCCTGATCCAGCACGCGCTACGGCGTCGCGTCCAGTTCGCGCGTCAGTTCGCGCGCGAACGCGCGCACGCGGTCGGCGTTCGCGCCCAGATCGCCGACGCCGAAGCGCGAAGCCGAGCGCACGTCCACCACCGCGCCCGGATCGGCCGGCGTCACGCGCACGGCGATGTCGGCGGTGTTGCCGAACCAGAAATCCTCCGCCCGCGCCTCGAACGAAAGCGCGCGCGGCTCCACCCGATCGATCGCCCAATGCAGCCGCCGCGCCGCCGCCTGGCTCGCGGCGAACGCCTGCGCCGCCGGCGCGCCCAGCGCGATCGGGGCGATGTCGGGATAGGCGGCCTGCTGCACCGCCGTCACGCGCCGCCCAGCGGCGTCGCCCGCCGCGGCGCGCGCGGGCACGCGCGCGTGGGCCAGATCGAGGCCGTTGGCGCGCAGCAGCCGCGCGCGCGCGGCCGCCACCGCCGGCGAGAACGCGGGCGGATCGTCCACGTCGGTCGAAACGTCGTGGATCGGCGCGCTGCGTTCGGCCTTGGCGTAGACGCCCGCAACGCCAGCCAGCGCCAACACCGGCGGCGCGCACGCCGCCAACGCGATCCAGAAACCACGCCGCGGCAGCGCGATGCGCGAGAGCGCCAGCGCGACGAGCGCCGTTCCCAACGCCAACGCCGCCAGCGCCGGCAGCGCCCGCATCGCCAGCACGCCAAACCCGAAATCCCAATCGAATAGGCCGAATTTCACGCCGAACGCGGCGGCGAGAAACAGCACCGGCAGGGCGAGCGCGAGCCCCGCCGCTACGCGCGCGCACCAATCGCGAAAAGCCGCCATTCGCCCGCCCCGACCGGCCCCGCCGGCCCGCTTAGTTTTCGGCGCGCGCCGCGGGCAGCCGGTAATCCTTGAACATCTCGCGCAACGCCATCTTGTTGATCTTGCCCGTGGCGCCCAGCGGAATCTTGTCCACCAATACGACAGCGTCGGGCATCTGCCATTTCGCGATCTTGCCGTTCAGAAACGCAAGCACAGATTCCTCTGCGCACGCGGCGCCCGGCTTCGGCTCCACGATCAGCAGCGGGCGCTCGTCCCAGCGCGGATGGAACACCCCGATCACCGCCGCATTCGCGACGCCGGCGGCGCCCAGCGCGATATTCTCGATCTCGATCGAGGAAATCCATTCGCCGCCGGATTTGATCACGTCCTTCGCGCGGTCGGTGATCTGCATGTAGCCGTCGGCGTCGATCGTGGCCACGTCGCCCGTGTCGAACCAACCGTCATCGTCCAGCGCGTCGCCGCGCGCGTTGCGCGCGCCTTCGTTGCGGAAATACGCCTTGGCGACGTTCGGCCCGCGCACCAGCAGCTTGCCGAACGCCTTGCCGTCATGGGGCAGTTCGCGCCCCGCATCGTCGACGATCTTCATCTCCACGCCGAATTGCGCACGCCCCTGCTTCAGCTTTAGCCGCAGCTTCGTTTCCGGATCGGCGTTCGCGTGTTGCGGCGCGAGCGAGCCCAGCGTGCCGATCGGGCTCATCTCCGTCATGCCCCAGGCGTGGATCACGTCGACGCCGTAATCGTCGCGGAACGCGCGCAGGATCGTTTCCGGCACCGCGGTGCCCCCGATGATCGTGCGCTTCAGCGTGGTGATCTTGCCGCCTGTTTCGCGCAGATGCGCCAGCAGCATGAGCCACACCGTCGGCACCGCGGCGGCCACCGTCACGCCTTCGGTTTCGAGCAATTCGTGGATGCTGGCGCCGTCCAGCTTCGCGCCCGGCATCACCATTTTCGCGCCCGCCAGAGGCGCCAGGAACGCCACGCCCCAGGCGTTGGCGTGGAACAGGGGCGCAATCGGCATGATGGCGTCGGTCGCCGCGAGGCCGAAGGCGTCGGCCTGGTTGCCGGTGAGCGCGTGGAGCATGTTCGAGCGGTGCGAATAAAGCACGCCCTTCGGATCGCCTGTCGTGCCCGAGGTGTAGCAGAGTCCCGCCGCGGTGGTTTCGTCGAAGCCGCCCCACGGCGTGTCGAGCGGGCGGCCGGCGATCCAATCCTCATACGCGACGGCGTTCTTCAGCGTGGTTTTCGGCATATCGGCGGCGGCGCAATAGATCACCACCTTGCGCAGGCTCGGCAGCTTGCTTTCGATCTGCTCGACGAGCTTCACGAACGTCAGATCGACGAACAGCAGGCTGTCGCCGGCGTGCTTGGCGATCCAGGCGATCTGATCGGGGAACAGCCGCGGATTCAGCGTGTGCAGCACTGCGCCCACGCCCATAACGCCGTACCATGTCTCGAAGTGCCGGCCCGTCGTCCAGGCGAGCGTGGCGATGCGATCGCCCAGCTGCACGCCTTCTTCCTTGAGCGCATGGGAAACTTGCTTCGCGCGGCGGCGCACCGCGGCGTAATCGGTGCGCACGATCGGCCCCTCGACGGAGCGGGTCACGATTTCGCGAGCGCCGTAATGCGCGGCGGCGTGATCGATCAGCCGGTCGAGAGTCATCGGCCAATCCTGCATGAGGCCGCGCATGTTTCCTCCTCGCAGACCGGATTTTTGCCTATCCTGGCCCTGGCGAGGACTGTGCCTCAATCATACGAAACGGCAAGCGCCCGCGCCGCGGACGCCAGGGTTTAAGCGGCGCGCGCCAGCTCCAGCTTGGCGGATTTGCGCACCGACACGATCGCCGCGCCGCCCGGCGCCAGCGTGGGCAGGCGCGACGACGCCAGCCGCATCACGTCGCCGAAACGCGCCTCGTGCGCGCTGTACAGCGCCGGAGCCAGGCATTCCACGCAGCGGCCGTCCGACCACAGCGACAGCGCCCGCGCCGTTTGCGGGCGGATGGTGTTGGCGTCGCGCGCCTCGTTGAGGCCGATCTGGCGCACGCGGGGCTCGTCGTCCCGCTCGCGCAGCGACCGCCCAATGGTGAACAGAGTGACGAGGGCTGCGGTCATCGCCACCGCCCAACGCAGCCATGCGCGCATGCGAAAGCTCTCCGAACTCGGCTGAAAGCCTATTCAGATTCGCGCCATCTCGCTGAACATTTGGTTAAAGTTAATCAAGGATATAGGCGCGTGGTCTCCCAGGGCGCTTGGGCCCCGGCGCGGCTGAAGCGCAGCCGGTCGTGCAGGCGGAACGGCCGGTCGCGCCAGAATTCGATGCTGAGCGGGGTCAATCGGAACCCGCCCCAGTGGGGCGGCCGCGGCACCGGCCCCAGCCCGAAGCGCGCCGCCTCCCGCGCCACCGCCTTCTGTAGCGCTAGGCCCTCCTCCAGCGGGCGCGATTGCGCCGAAGCCCACGCCCCGATGCGCGCATCGCGCGCGCGGGTGGCGAAATAAGCATCCGCCTCTTCCGGCGTAACGGGCGTCGCCGGGCCCCGCAGCCGCACCTGCCGGCGCAGGCTTTTCCAATGGAAGTTGAGCGCCGCCTGGGGGTTCTCGCGAAGCTGGCGGCCCTTGGCGCTTTCCAGATTGGTGTAGAAAACGAAGCCCTCGGCGTCGAAATCCTTGAGCAGCACCATCCGCACGTCCGGCGCGCCCTGGGC
This sequence comes from Hyphomonadaceae bacterium, assembly GCA_050246435.1. Classification (GTDB taxonomy): domain Bacteria; phylum Pseudomonadota; class Alphaproteobacteria; order Caulobacterales; family Aquidulcibacteraceae; genus JAKFWI01. Next base: position 528 of record JBFWWB010000147.1, on the reverse strand, counting down.
GTCGGCGGTGGCCAGCGCCATGGCGTTGGCGTCGTTCGGCTCGCGCTTCTTGGCTTCCTCGAACCACTGGGCGAACAGCGCCAGGGGATCGCCCGCCTCCGGCAGCGGCGTTTCGTTGGCCGCCGCGGCTGCGGCGTAATCGTCCGCCGACGGCGAAGGCGGAATGATGCCCTTAGACGACAAGGCCGGCTCCGGCTTAAGGTGGGAATCCCAACCCTTTCAGCCCGCCACGCTAATGTCCCACAACACGTTCGGCCATCTTTTCCGCGTCACCACCTGGGGCGAGAGCCACGGGGAGGCGCTCGGCTGCGTGGTCGACGGCTGCCCTCCGGGCCTGCGCCTCGACGCGGCCGACATCCAAATCTTCCTCGACAAACGCCGCCCCGGCACCTCGCGCTTCGTCACCCAACGGCGCGAACCCGATCAGGTGAAGATCCTCTCCGGCGTCTTCACGGACGAACGCACGCTCAGGGACTTTGGCGGACGGGTCACCACCGGCACGCCCATCTCGCTGCTGATCGAGAACGT
>JBFWWB010000146.1:0-5756 GCA_050246435.1 Hyphomonadaceae bacterium | reverse complement strand
CCCCGTACAACGATTATCTCGTGCTGACGCCCGCGGGCCTCAATACGACCGGCGACGCGCTCGCCCAATTGCAGCCGCGCGACGTGGCCGGCGCGCCGGCGATCGCCGCGCCGCCGCGCGCGCGTGTGACTCTCCCGACGTTTGATGGGCTGACCGTGAAGGCGGAACTGGCGGAGCAGGGCGGTCAGCGCTGGGTGAAACTGGTGGCTTCCGGCGAGGGCCAGGCCGCGGCTGGAGAAGCCCAGCGCATCAACGAGCGCGCCGGCCCGTGGGCGTACGGCCTTTCCGCGCTGTCCTTTGACGATCTAGCGCCGCCGCTTTCCGTGCTCGCGCGCGCGCCGGGCGCTGCGCCGCTGGAGAGCGCGCCAGCGCCCTAGTGCGCCAGCTGGGCGGTGAGCACGCGGCCGTTGGCGTTTTGCACGATGACCGCACAGGCGGGCGCGCAGGCGCCGTCATAATGCTGCACGCCGCCGCGCCAGGCCCCGAGCCGCTGCAAGCTGGTGACGACATTGTAGTGCGGCACGCGCACGCCGGCGTTCTCGCCGCGGCTCACCGCCACCTCCGCCTCGCCCGGCTGATACTGCGCCAGCCACACCTCGCCAGCGCCGCGCTGCGCGCCGGAGACCGTTACCTCCGCATGGCCTTCACGCACCTGTGCATCCACGCGCACGCCCCCGGCCATCGCGGCGGAGGAGGCGAGCGTCTTCAATTGCCCGGGCTTCAGCGCGTTATTGTGCGCGACGCCATTCACCACGATCTGCGGCGTGTAGATGCCGTGATGGAAGCGCTGGCCGTACCATTTCTGCCGCGCGGTGAATTCCGGCTTCGCAAAAGTGTCGCGCCAGCCCAGATAATCCCAATAGCCAACGGCATAGGTGAGCGCGATCGTGTTCGGTTCGCGCGAAAGCGCGCCGATCAGCGCGTTGGCGCGCGGGCAACTTGAGCACCCCTGGCTGGTGAACAGTTCCACCAGCACCGGCGCGTGATCGGCGCGCGTCAGGGTCGGCTGAGCGTGCGCCACCGTTGCGCACGCGGCGAGCGCCACGATCGCCTGCAGGCCCGTACGGCGGGCGTGACGTCGCGCGATGGAACCCATGCGCGGAAGCTAACGCCCCCGCACGCGGCCGCGCCACTCACGCCCGCGTTACGCTTCGCTTAGGCCGCTTCCGCCAGGCTGCGCAGCACGAAGTGCAGGATGCCGCCGTGGTTGAAGTAGTCGAGCTCGTTCTCGGTGTCGATGCGGCACAGCACCGGCGCGGAGACGATCGAGCCATCGGCGCGGGTGATCTGCACGTCGAGCTTTTGGCGCACCTTCACGCCGGCGACGCCGGCGATTGAGACGATCTCGTCGCCCTTCAATTCAAGGCTTTTCCAGGTGAAGCCGTCCTCAAATTGTAGCGGCAGAACGCCCATCCCGATGAGGTTTGAGCGATGGATGCGCTCGAAGCTTTCTGCGATGACTGCGCGCACGCCGAGCAGGGTGGTGCCCTTCGCCGCCCAATCGCGGGAGGAGCCGGTGCCATATTCCTTGCCGGCAAAGATCACCAACTGTCGGCCTTCGGCCAGGTAGCGCATCGCGGCGTCATAGATCGCGAGCACGTCTCCGGAGGGATAGTGCGTCGTCACCCCGCCTTCGACGCCCGGCGTCATCTGGTTGCGGATGCGGATGTTGGCGAAGGTGCCGCGCATCATAACTTCGTGATTACCGCGCCGGGCGCCGTAAGAGTTGAAATCGTCCTGACTGACCTGATGCGCCAGCAGATATTCGCCCGCCGGAGAGGTGCGCCGGATGTTGCCGGCGGGTGAAATGTGATCCGTCGTGATGCTGTCAGCGAAGAGGCCGAGGATACGCGCATTGGCGATATCCGTCACCGGCTTGGGCGTCAGCGTCATGTCGTCGAAATAGGGCGGGTTTTGCACATAGGTGGAGCCGATGTCCCACTGATACGTCTGCCCGCCGCCGACTTTGATGGCCTGCCAGTTTTTGTCGCCCTTGAACACGTCCGCGTAGCGCCCGGCGAACATGTCGCGCGTGATGCTGGCGCGCACGGCGTCGGAGACATCCTGCGCACTGGGCCAGATGTCGGCCAGAAACACGGGCTTGCCTTCGCCATCCTGGCCGAGCGGCGTTTTCTCGAAATCATGCGCCATGCTGCCGGCCAGCGCGTACGCAACGACCAGCGGCGGAGAGGCGAGATAGTTCGCCTTCACGTCGGGGTTCACACGGCCTTCGAAATTGCGGTTGCCGGAAAGCACGGAGACGGCGGCGAGATCGGCGCCGCGCACCGCCGCTGAGATGGGATCCGGCAGCGGGCCGGAATTGCCGATGCACGTAGTGCATCCATAGCCCACAAGGTTGAAGCCGAGGGCGTCAAGGTCGCCCGTTAGCCCTGCCTTTTCGAGATAGTCCGTCACCACCTGGCTGCCAGGCGCAAGCGATGTCTTCACCCACGGCTTCACTGTGAGGCCCTTTGCGCGCGCGTTGCGCGCCAACAAGCCGGCGCCGATCATCACGCTGGGGTTCGACGTATTGGTGCAGGATGTGACCGCCGCGATCACCACGTCGCCGTTGCCAACGGTGTAGTCCGCGCCGTCCACTTTTACGCGCAGTCCCGCCTTATCCGCGCCGACGGCGAATTCCTTCTCCAGACCGCCTGTCCAGGCCTGCGCGGCGGCGGCGAGCGGCACGCGGTCTTGCGGGCGCTTCGGTCCCGCCAGCGAAGGCTCGACGGAAGCGAGATCCAATTCCAACGTGTCGGTGAACACGGGCTCGGCCAGATCGGGCCGCCACATGTTCTGCGCCTTCGCATACGCCTCGACGAGCGCAACGCGCGCCGCGGCGCGTCCGGTCGAGCGTAGATATTCCACCGTCGCGCCGTCGATCGGGAAGAAGCCGCACGTTGCGCCGTATTCCGGCGCCATGTTGGCGATAGTCGCGCGGTCTTCGAGAGCCATGTCGGCGAGGCCGGGCCCGTAGAACTCCACGAATTTCCCGACGACGCCCTTTTTGCGCAGCATCTGCGTCACGGTGAGCACGAGATCGGTAGCCGTCGCGCCGGAGGGCAGCTTGCCCGTGAGCTTGAAGCCGATCACTTCGGGGATCAGCATCGAGATCGGCTGGCCCAGCATCGCGGCCTCCGCCTCGATCCCGCCGACGCCCCAGCCCAGCACCGCCAGGCCGTTGATCATCGTGGTATGGCTGTCGGTGCCGACCAGCGTGTCGGGGTAGGCGAGCGTCTTGCCGCCTTCCTCCGCGGTCCACACCGTTTGCGCCAGATATTCGAGGTTCACCTGGTGGCAGATGCCAGTGCCCGGCGGCACGACGCGGAAATTGTTGAACGCGCCCGAACCCCAGCGGAGGAACTGATAACGCTCAGCGTTGCGCGCATATTCGAGATCGACGTTTCGTTTGAACGAGTCGTCATGCGCGAAATAATCCACCATCACCGAGTGGTCGATCACGAGATCGACGGGCACCAGTGGATTGATGCGGCTGGGATCGACGCCGAGCTTCTTCGTTGCGTCGCGCATTGCGGCGAGATCGACGACGGCAGGCACGCCGGTGAAATCCTGCATCAGCACGCGCGCCGGCGTGAAGCCGATCTCGTACTCCGCCTTGCCTTTGTTCACGAGCCAACGCGCGACGGCGGCGATGTCGTCCTTCTTGATCGCGCGGCCATCTTCTTTGCGCAGCAGATTCTCCAGCAGAACCTTGAGCGAGACCGGCAGGCGCGAGATGTCGCCCAGGCCGTTCTTCTGCGCTTCCGGCAGCGAGTAGTAGACGTAGGTCTCGCCGCCCACGGTGAGGTCGCGGCGGCAGGCGAAGGAATCGAGCGAAGGCATGGGGTGCGTCCCGTCAGGTGGGTTAAGCGGCGGTTAAACCAGCGATTTTCCCGCGCCGGGGAGCGCCCCGGGCCGTCCCAGAACGGGACGTGCGCGACCGGCTCCGCTCTTACTGCTTCGCCCGGTTCGCCGCAATCGCAGCTTGAGCCGGCGCGTTTCGCCGCGCCCGCTTTTCCGTGTTATGGCGAAAATCTGGTCATCGTCGGGCGCGAGGGACGGGATGGAAGCCAGGCTTGAGCGCGAAACCCAGCCGTTCGCGCTGTCGACGCGGACGATCTCCTACGTCGGACTCGTTCTGCTCAACGTGATGCTCAATCTCGTGACGCTCACGCTCTATCGATTCTGGGGCAAGACGGCGATCCGGCGGCGTCTCTGGGCGGAAACGCAGCTACTGGGCGAGAGCTTCGAATATACCGGCAAGGGCTCCGAGCTGTTCAAGGGATTCCTGGTCGCCGCGGTCGAGGTGTTCCTACCGATCGTGCTGGCCTATGGCGCGGCGCAGGCATTCTTGCCGCCGGCGCAGGCGGCATCGGCGTTCGCCGCGCTCTATCTGATCATCGGGTTTCTCGCCTACGCCGCAGTCTATCTGACGCGCCGCTATCAGCTGAGTCGCACGTTATGGCGCGGCATCCGCTTCGGGCTCGACGGCTCGCCTTTCGCGTTCGCACTGTTCTCCTACGGGCAACTCATGTTGATCGTGCTCACGCTCGGCTGGTGGGCGCCCGCCGCGCAGCAACGAATGGCGCGGCGAATCTGGCGGGAGACGCGCTATGGCGATACGCGCTTCACCTTCGGCGTGGACGCAGGCGAGGCGCTGGCCGGGCCCACCTACAAGCGGTTTGCGATCGGCTGGCTGTTGGCGGCGTTCGGGTGGATCGCCGCAGTCGCCGCGATCGTGGCGATGGCCGCGCCGCATCTGGGCGATCTGCGCGGCGGGGACGCCGATCCGCGCCGCATGGCGATGCTGGGTGGCGGCGTGCTCGCTGCGGTCTTCGCGTGGCTGATCCTCGCGTCGCTGGCTTTCCTCGCGTACCAGGTCGCCGCGATGCGGCGCACCGCAGCGCTTGTCGGCTTCGGCGAAGCGCGTTTCGCGCTGAATGCGCGCACTTTGGGCGTGCTGTGGCTGGGCGTCAGTAATCTGCTGCTGATCGTTTTTAGTCTCGGCGTTCTGTTGCCGCTCACCGAGATTCGCGTCTGGCGCTACATTGTGAAGCGGCTGGCGGTGGAGGGCGCCCTGTCGCTCGAACATGTGCGCCAAAGCGAAGAGCGCGGCCCGCGCATCGGCGAAGGCCTGGCTGACGGGCTGGATTTCGGCGGCGTGTAATGGCGCAGGGGCGTTTCGTCGACGGGCGCTCGCCGCAGGTGCGCGAAGCCGCCGTAGAGGCTTGGACGGAGGGCCTCCACATCCGCCATGACGGCGGCGACGCTGTCTGGGCGTGGGCCGACATCATCCGCCGCGACGGTGCGCCAGGAGAAGCGCGGCTGTCCTGGCGCGGCGACGATGCGCAGCGCCTCACGCTGAGCGCCTCCGATTGGCGCGCATTGAAGCCTGCAGGTGCGCGCAGCAGCGAGGGGCGCGTGCGCTTCGCCAGCGAGGCGAAGATCGGCGCCGGGCTCGTGCTGCTCGCGGTCGCTATTTTCGGCGTCATCTTTCTCGCCGCGCCGGTAATGGGCGATGCAGTGGGCCGCTGGGCGCCGCCGTCCTGGGAAGCGCGCATGGGCGCCGCAGCGGAAGCGCTAGTCAGCGGGCTGTTCCCGCCCTGCCGTGGCCTGGCGTCGCCGCCGGCGACGCGGCGCATAAGCGCGTGGCGGATCGCCTCGGCGCGCATGCCGAATCGCGCGTCCCAATCACCGTCACGCTCGTGTATGCGCCGATTCCCAACGCCGTCGCTTTGCCGGGCGGACGCGTGATG
>JBFWWB010000145.1:0-5864 GCA_050246435.1 Hyphomonadaceae bacterium | reverse complement strand
CTCGGCGTGCGCTTCGGTCGCCACACCATATTCATGCCGCGCTTGTTCCGCCCGCGCGCCGTGCGCCTGCTGGCGGCGCTGCGCGGGCCCGAAGCGCCGCGTTTCCGCCCGCCGTCGCGCAGCGCGCTTTGCGCGCCGCTGGATTCGCGCTTGGCGTGGGTGGATTATGTGGCTGCGGGCTTTCGCCCGGCGGGGCGCGGCGTCGTGTCGATCGAGGCGCTGGAGCGGCTCGCCGCCGCCATCCGCCGCGCGGTGACGGCGCGGACGTTCGCTCTCGATCCCGCCTGGCCGCGCCTGATCGGCGTCGAACCCAAGGAATTGGCGCATGTGCTGCGCGATCTCGGCTATCGCCGCGTCAGCGGGCCGCCAGAAGAACCGCCGCGCTGGCGCTTACCCCGCGTAGCGCACCCCACATCGGACCGGCCGGCTCCTGAAGGCACGCCGTTCGACAAGCTGGCCGAGCTGATGGCGCGGCGCTCAGGCGCCGGCGCGTGAGCGAAGAAGGGGCGCGCATCGACGTGTGGCTGTGGCGGGCGCGCTTCTTCAAGTCGCGCGCGCTGGCTGCGCAGGCGGCGGCCGAAGGGCGCATTCGCCTGACACGTGGCGTGCAGAGCGCCGCGGTCGCCAAGGCTTCGGCGCGCGTGCGTCCCGGCGACGGCCTCACGCTCTGGTTCGACGGCGCGCTGCGCACGGTTTCCATCGTGGCGTTGGGCGCGCGGCGTGGGCCGGCCGCGGAAGCGCGCGCGCTGTACGCGGAAAGCGGCGGCGGCAGAGCTGGCGCCCCCTCAAGCGCCCTTGACGAAAACAGCGACGGCGACGATGACGCGCGCTGATCCGGCTGCGCGCCGACCCAAGTTAACCCAGAGCGGAACCTGAATGACCTTCATCGTCACCGACGCTTGCGTGAAGTGCAAATACATGGATTGCGTCGAAGTCTGCCCCGTCGACTGCTTCTACGAAGGGGAAAACTTCCTGGTGATTCACCCTGACGAGTGCATCGATTGCGGAGTGTGCGAGCCCGAATGCCCGGTCGACGCCATCAAGGCCGATCTCGCCGACGAGCCGGACGGGAAGTGGCTGAAAGTCAACACCGAGTATTCGAAGATTTGGCCGAACATCACGCACAAGGGCGAGCCGCCGGCCGACGCGGACGACTTCAAAGACGAAAAAGGCAAGTTCGAGAAGTATTTCAGCCCTGAGCCGGGCGGCGGCGATTAGGCGCGCCCGCGCCGCCGCGCTTCCAAATTGGTTTAAATTGTGTTAGTTTTCTAAATCAAGCGCGCCCGTGCGGCGCGCTGACGGCTCCGCCGGCATTGTGTCACGCGAAAGAAGGCCCTTCGGGCGCCTCAGGGGGCGATTGGCCTCACTTTCGCGCGCTTTTGGCGCCAAAGGAGCTGGTATTAACAAGGGAAAGAGCCAATGGCGGCAAGCGCAGCGACGAATGGTTTCAAGCCAGGCGATCACATTGTTTACCCTGCTCACGGTGTCGGCCGGGTGACGGGGATCGAAAAGCAGGTCGTCGCTGGTCATAAGCTTGAAGTGTTCGTCATCTCGTTCGAGCAGGACAAGATGACCCTGCGCGTGCCGACGGCGAAGGCGAAGTCCTGCGGCATGCGTCCGCTGGCGACCTCCAAGGTGCTGGACGATGCGCTGAAGACGCTCACCGGCCGCGCGCGCATTCGGCGCACGATGTGGAGCCGCCGCGCGCAGGAATACGAAGCGAAGATCAATTCCGGAAATCTGATCTCGATCGCGGAAGTCGTGCGCGATCTGCACCGCGCTTCGGATCAGCCGGAGCAATCGTATTCCGAGCGCCAGCTTTACGAATCCGCGCTCGACCGCATGGCGCGCGAACTCGCCGCGGTCGAAAAGATCGACCGCGACAAGGCGCTGGAAAAGCTCTCGACGTCGCTGGCCGCAAAGAAGGCTGCCGCCGCGGCCTGAGCCGGCAAGAGAACGAGATGTGAAAGGCCGGGCCCAGCGCCCGGCCTTTCGCTTTGCCGACTCAGGAAACGATTTCGATCGCCTGAGGATGGTCGATGTCGATCATCGGGCCTCCGCTATCGTGCACGAAGCCGCGCACGCGCACGCGTTTGCCCTTGAGCGCGGTGAGGGCGGGATCTTCCGGCGTCCAGGCGTCGAGGTCCTTGCCATTCACGCGGACGGTGAAATCGGTGCGGTAATCGTCGCCAAAATTGAGATAAGTGCGGCCGTTTTCGCTGGAATCCACCGCGCGAACGACACCCTCCACCGTTTGATAGCCGCGCTCGCCGGCGGCCACCGTGCCGGCGGCGCGCACGGCGTAGGCCTTTTCCTTCCAGAGCCCGATCTTCGCCTTGCGTGCTTGCGCTTCAGCGGCGAACAGATCGCCTGCGCGGGCATGATTGGTTTTCCACGTGCGCGCGCGGGCCATGCCCTCGCGCAGCATCGCCTGCTGCGCCCAAATCCAGCGCCCGCCCTCCGTCTGCACGAACACCTGCGCCAGCATCAGGTCTTCGCCGAGCTTCTTCTCGCCGCCATAGGCGAGCAATACTGTGCGCCCCAGCGCCATCTTTTCCAGCGCGAGGCGGGATTCGTCGGCCAATGGCTCGGCTGGGCGATCGCGAAACGCACGGCGCGGCGCGAGTATACCTGTCAGCTGTACCTTCGCGCCGCTTTCGAGGGTCAGCGTGTCGCCGTCGATCACCGAGACGACCTTGCCGGTTTCGCCCTTTTCTAAGCCTTTGGTGTTCGGCCCGCACGCGCTCAGCGCGTACAGCGCCGCTACGGCCGCCAACGCCTTGACCCACATCGCCCGCCTCCCCGGCTTCACATCAGCGAAACCAGCATAGCGCCTGGCGTACGATTGAAAAAGATCAAATCGTGAACAATACCGTGCTAGGCCGCGACTTCCTGAAAGGCGGCCGGCCGCTCCATCATCAGGGATTCCGTCTTGACGCCGCGGGCGAGCGAGAAGGAGAGCCGCCGCTCACCGGTGTAGCGGAAGCCGATCTTGCTCAGCACGCGTCCCGATGCCGGGTTGTCCGCGAAATGGCGCGCGATCAGCGGCCCGCGGCCAAGCTCCACGCCAAAGTCGGCGATCGCAGCGGCGGCTTCGGTGGCGTATCCGCGCCCCCAATGCGGGCGGCCCAGCCAATAACCGATCTCGACATTGCGGCCCTGATAGTCGCGCCCGCGCACATGCGCGCCGCACACGCCGATCACACGGCCATCGCGCGTTTCGATTGCGAACACATGGTCGAGTGCGAGCGCGCGGCGCGCTTGCTCGATCAGGATGAAGCCTTCGACTGCGATGGCCGGGTGCGGAAACGGCAGGGTCGACACCATGCGCGCGACGTCCCAGTCGCTGGAAGCGGCAGCGAGCGCAGGCGCGTCGCGCAGCTCCAGCGGGCGCAGGGTGAGGCGTTCGGTCTTGATGGAGGGCACGGGCTGCCTCCTGTCTGCGGCGCCGCTGCGCGGCGCGAGAGGATGCGAGGGGGTCACGGGGTGGACCTCGCATGCGGACGCCGGCCAGCATGCGCCAAGGCTATGTCGCGCGCGCGACAATCCGCATGTCGAGTGCAGAATAGTGCAGTGCGGCGGCGTTTGGAGCCGTGCATGACGATCTTCCGGGCGCGAAGGAGGATACAGAGATCGGGCCCGGCCCGCCTCTTTCGCGCGTCACGCTTTCAGGCCGCTGCCCCTAAACGGGGTGACGGCCTGAACGTTCCGGCCGCCTATGACTCGCTGGGTGCGATGGATACGTAAGTGCGCCCGGCGCGTTTCGTCTCGAAACACACCTTGCCATCGGCGGTCGCGAACAGCGTGTGATCGCGGCCGAGGCCAACATTGGCGCCCGGGTGGAATTTGGTGCCGCGCTGGCGCACGAGAATGCTGCCGGCCAGCACGTCCTGGCCGCCGAAGCGCTTCACGCCCAGGCGCTGACCCGGCGAATCCCGACCGTTGCGCGATGAGCCGCCAGCTTTCTTGTGGGCCATGGAATTAAGCCTTTCCGCCGGCGGAAACGCCGGTGATGCGTACGACGCTTTCGAGTTGGCGATGGCCGCGGCGGCGGCGATAGGTCGACCGGCGGCGCTTTTTCACCACCAGCACCTTCTCGCCCTTGCGCTGCTCCACGATCTCGCCGGCCACCGAAGCGCCCGAAACCGTCGGCGCGCCAGCCGTCACGCTGACGCCGTCCGCCACGAGCAGCACCTCGCCGAAGGCGATCTTGTCACCCGCCGCGCCGGCGAGCTTTTCCACGACGATTACATCGTCAGGAGCGACGCGGTATTGCTTACCGCCGGTTTTGATGACCGCGAACATGGGCTGCCCATAAGAAATGCGCCGCCCGGACGAGGCCCGGGCGGAGAGGGGCGGCTTATAAGCCGGGGGAGCCGCGAGCGTCAACCGAGGCGGCGTCGCTTGGGCGGCCGTTTCGTCGGGATGAACCTCCGCCCGCCGCCTTGGTGATCGCGCTACCGCCGCCACGAGAGGGTTGGCTGGCGCGCTTGATTTATCACCGCGTTGCGCGTGAGTGCGGCCATGGCGTTCGTCACCCGCTTCGCCCCGTCGCCGACCGGCTATCTGCATGCGGGCCACGCCTTCTCGGCGCTGACGGCGTGGAACGCCGCGCAAGCGGCGGGCGGGCGCCTCCTGCTGCGGATCGAAGATACCGACCGCGGCCGCTGCCGGCCGGAATACGATGCGGCGCTCCGCGAGGATTTAGGCTGGCTCGGTGTGGCGTGGGATGGGCCGCCTTGGCGGCAATCCGAGCATATGGGCGATTATCAGGAGCCGCTCGATCGCCTGATCGCGGCGGGGCTGGTTTATCGCTGTTTCCGCACGCGCCGCGAGGTGCTCGCGAGCATCGGGGATGCGCCGCACGGAGCGGAAGGCATCTTCTTTGGCGCGCCGCTGCCGGGAGACGACGAAGCCGGGCGGTTAGCGCGTGGGGAGGTTTATGCGTGGCGGCTTTCAACGGCGGCCGTGCGCGACCGGTTGGCGGGGCGCACGCTTACCTTCGAGGATGAAACAGGCGCCGTCGCTGTCGACATCGCCCGGCTGGGCGATGCGGTGATCGCACGCAAGGAATTTCCCGCCTCCTACCATCTCGCCAGCGTGTGGGACGATGCACGTCAGGGCGTCACCCACGTGATCCGCGGCGAAGATTTGCGCGACAGCGCGCACCTGCATGTCGTGCTGCAAACGCTGCTGGGGTTGCCGACGCCGGCGTATCGCCACCATCGCCTCATCCTCGGCGCGGACGGCAAGCGTCTTGCCAAGCGCGACGGGGCGATGGCGTTGCGCGCGTTGCGCGCCGCCGGCGAAACGCCCGCCGGCGTGCGCATCCGCATCGGCCTTTGAAGCTCAGGCCGCGTCGCTCAACTCCTCGCGGAGAAGGGCGAATTCCACCGGCGAGAGCGCAGCGCGCGCCTCCTGGTGCAGCAGTTGGGCGTAAGCCTCGGGCGGCGCGGTGTCGCGCACATAGCGCAGGAAGGCCGCGCGCTCCGCCGGGGCCATGCCCGCAAGCATCAGCTGGTAATAAGCGTGCAGCCGCGCCGGCGCGATGGCGGCGATGATGCGCGTCTCCATGCCCATGAGCTCCGCGTCGCTGAACAGCGCCTGGAACAGCGGCATCGCCTCATTCTCTTCGCGCTCCATGTGCGCCAGGTCTTCTCCGAAATACCGTGAATAGCGCAGATACAGCGCGTGCGCGGCGTCGGCGCACGCTTGGGGCGCGGCGGCGCGCACGGCCGCTATCGCTGCGTCCAGCGCGGCGAAGGTTTCATAGTGCTCGACGTGATCGTGATCGAGCGTGGCGGCCAGCCACGGCGCATGCACACGCAGTGCGGGCAGGATTTCCGCGTCTTCATGCTCCAGAT
>JBFWWB010000144.1:0-6229 GCA_050246435.1 Hyphomonadaceae bacterium | reverse complement strand
CCGGCGTGGCGCGCGCATGCCGGGATGACGCTGCGTGAAGCGCGCCGCGCCCTCTTTGCGCTGGGGCCGGAGGCGTTCCGCGATCGCGTGCTGCGCGCCTGGGCGGAAGCGTCGGCTGCGGCGGACGCGGCGCCCTGGCGCGTGCTGCTGGCCGAAGCGGAACTCTGGGTGCGCCCGCGCCTGCCGCTCAGCGGGGAAGAGGTGATCGCCGCCGGCGTGCCGCCGGGCCCGAAGGTCGGCGAAACGCTGCGCGCGGTGGAAGCCTGGTGGGTCGAGGCCGATTTTCCGGATGACAAAATGTCCGTCATGGAGCGGTTGAAAGCGGTCGCGCGCGCCGCGGGATCGGATTAGGAAGCCGCGAGGCGGGACATCCGGGACGGCTCTCGATGATTTTGCGCGCAACCCTGTTGGGCTTCTTGCTGTGGCTCGCCGTGACGGCGGCGTTCCGCTTCTTCGGCCAGGATTTCTTCTACCCCGGCGAAACGCGCATCTATGTGATGCTGGTGGCGACGCCGATCGTCTGCGCCGTGCTGACGGTGCTGGTGCTGCGGTTGCTGCGCGAGGCCGCGATCGATCGCGCCGAAGCCGCGATGGGTCTCGCGCTGCCGGGCATGGCGCTCGATGTTTACGCGGTGAACGCATTTCCCAACGTGTTTCCGAACCTCGATCCGACACTCGATGGCGCATTCGCCGCGATCAATCTCGCCGGTTATGCGGCAATCCTGCTGACCGGCCTCGTCACCACGCGGCTCGCCCCGGCGGATGAACGCGTTTGACCGATGAGGTGATCCTCCGCGTCGAGAACGGGCTCGGGCGGATTACGCTGAACCGCCCCGCCGCATTGCATGCGCTCAACGAGGCGATGTGCCACGCGATGGATGCGGCGCTGCGCGGCTGGGCGCAGGATGGCGCCGTGCGCGCGGTGCTGGTGGATCATACGGGCCCGCGCGGCTTCTGCGCCGGGGGCGATATCCGCATGCTGGCCGAGAGCGGGGCGGGCGATGGCCGCGTGGCGCGCGCCTTCTTCGCGGCGGAATACAAGCTCAACACGCTGATCCAGGGCTATCCGAAGCCGTATGTGGCGATCCTCGACGGGATCACTATGGGCGGCGGCGTCGGCATATCCGTACACGGAACGTATCGCGTGGCGACTGAGCGCACGGTGTTCGCAATGCCGGAAACCGGCATCGGCCTTTTCCCGGATGTGGGCGGCGGCTGGTTTCTGCCGCGCCTGCCAGGCGAGATCGGCTGCTGGCTGGCGCTGACGGGCGCGCGCATCCGCGCGGACGATTGCGTGTATGCAGGCGTGGCCACGCATTTCACGCCCTCGGCGGAGATCGAGGCGCTGAAGGCGGCGTTGATCGCCGGCGGGGACGCAGGCGGCGTGCTGGCGGCGGCTGATCGCAAACCGGGCGAAGCGCCGCTGGCGGCGCACCGCGCCGCGATAGACGGGCTGTTCGCGCACTACCGCGCGGAGGACATATTTGCCGCGCTCGCCGCCGATGGCGGCGAATGGGCCGCCGCGCAGCTCAAGGAATTGCGCACGAAATCACCGCAGACGATCAAGGTGGCGCTGCGCCAGATTCGCACCGGCGCGCGGCTTTCCGCCTTCGCGGACGTGATGCGCATGGAATACCGGATCGCCTCGCGCGTCGTCCGCCGCCACGACTTTCTGGAAGGCGTGCGCGCCGTCATCGTCGATAAGGACAATGCGCCCCGCTGGTCGCCCGAAACGCTGGAAGGCGTCAGCGAGGCGATGCTCGACGATATCTTCGCGCCGCTGCCGGCGGGCGAAGAATTGGCGCTCTAGGCGGGAAACCGAAGCGCCCCTGGCGGGTTCATTCGCCATGGAACGCCCCCTTTCTTTCGGCGCCGTGCTGGTTGCGGGCGCCGGCGTTGCGGCGCTGGCCGCGCTGCAGCGCCGGCCCCGCCGCAGGCCGCCGCCCTTTCCGCTGGTCCGCGTCGCCGGGCTGCGGGAGATGCGCCATCCCCCGGCCGGCTGGGACGATGTGGACGAAGCGGCGGACGCTTCGTTTCCCGCCAGCGATCCGCCCGGCAAGTATTGATCGGCGACGGCGGCTGTGCGCCGATGGCGCATGCCGCAGCCGCTGAAAGCCGAGCTTCACTGTCATCTGGAAGGCGCGATGCCTCCGGCGCTGGCGCTCCAGCTGGCGGCGCGTCACGGCATCGATCTCTCCGCGCACATCGATGCGGCGGGGCACTATCGCTGGCGCGACTTCGCGGAATTCCTCGGCGTGTATGACGCCGCGAGCGCGGCGATCCAGACCGCGCGGGATTATTACGACCTCGCCCTCGCTTATTACGACGCCGCCGCGGCCGAAGGCGCGATTTATGTCGAGGTGATGATCTCGCCGGCGCACGCCGCGCGCCAGGGCATCGCTTATCCGGCGCTGACGGAGGCGCTGAGCGAGGCTTTGGAACAAGCACGCCGCGCACGCGGAATCGAAGGCCGGCTGATCCTCACCGCGGTGCGTCATCTGGGCGTCGAAGCGGTGGAGGAGGTGGCGCGCCTCGCCCTGGCGCATCCCCATCCGATGGTGACGGGTTTCGGCATGGCGGGAGACGAAACTTTCGCCGCGCCGGGCGATTTCGCGCGCGCCTTCGCCATCGCACGCGATGCAGGCCTCGGCCTCACCGTGCATGCGGGTGAACTGGCGGGGCCGGAAAGCGTGCAGGCGGCGCTTGCGCATCTGAAACCGCAGCGCATCGGCCACGGCGTGCGCGCGATCGAGAATTCCGCAGTTATGGATGCGCTGCGCGACAGCGGCGCCGTGCTGGAGGTGTGCCCCAGTTCCAACGTGGCGCTGAGGCTTTATCCCTCTATCGCGGCGCATCCGGTGATGCGGCTGGCGGCGGCGGGGCTGAACATCACGTTGGGCTCGGACGATCCGCCCTTCTTCTTCACCTCGATCGGCGGGGAATATGAGAAGGTGTCCGCCGCCCACGGGCTGGACGATGCGGTGATGTTGAATTTCACGCGCACCGCCATCGAAGCGGCTTTTTGCGACGAAGACACAAAGGCGCGCTTGCGCGCGCGGATAGCGGAAGGCGAGGGCGCGACATGATTGGGGCGTCGGATGTGGTGGCGTTCGTATCGACGGCGATCGCCTTGGTTTCGCTGCTGTTCAACTGGTTGGTAGTGAAGCGGCAAAGCCAGATGCAACTCGAAGGGTTGCGGCTGCAATCGGACGCCGCGTTGTTTGCGTGGGGCAAGGAATGCATCGAGGCGCTGTCACGGCTCATCGATTACGTTGAACACCCTCAAGACGAGGAGGCTGAGCGGATGCGCCGAGAGCTGCGCTGGAAATTGTCGGCGCTGGTCGATCAGGGGCGGATGTTCTTCCCGAATTATGCGACGACGGCATATGTCTCGACGCAAAATCCTAGGAAGAATCCGGGTTGGCGGCCCGCGATCCTCGACGCCGTCGCCTTCGCCTATTTCATCGTGCGCGACGAAGAGCGCCTTGGCCCCCGTCGTGGCGATCGCGCGGCGTTCCTGCGCGATTGCCGGCGGCTGTTCTACACCGAAATTCAACGCGCAACGGACCCGCGGGCGCGCGCCCGCATTCTGGGCCGCTTGTTGAGCGATGGCGATCCGCGCACGGAGAACGATTTGGACAAGCACCTGGCCAAGGAATTGGACGCGATGCTGCCCGGCGTGCTGGAGCGCTTCGCGAAGACCGCCGACGGCGGCGCCTCGCCGCCCGCTTAAGGAATTTTCAGCGGAACGCCGGCTCTGTGAAGCTGCGCAGTTTGCGCGAGTGCAGCGTGCCGGCGCGGGCCTCTTCGCGCAGCATCATCAGCGCGCGCACGCCGATCTCCAAATGCTGACTCACACGCTCTTCGTAGAAGGCGTCGGCCATGCCGGGCAGCTTGATTTCGCCGTGCAAGGGGCGGTCGGAAACGCACAGCAAGGTGCCGTAGGGCACACGGAACCGGTAGCCCTGGCCGGCGATGGTGGCGGATTCCATGTCGATCGCGATGGCGCGCGATTGGTTGAGCCGCACGGCCAGTTCGTCGAACCGCAGTTCCCAATTCCGGTCGTGCGTGGTCACCACGGTGCCGGTTCGCAGCCGTTCCTTCAGCACCACGCCTTCGAGGCCCGTCACGTCGCCCACTGCGCCGGCCAGCGCGCGCTGCACTTCCGCGATCGTGGGCAACGGAATCGCCAACGGCAGTACGGAATCGAGCACGCCGTCGTCGCGCAAGTAGGCGTGCGCCAGCACGTAGTCGCCCAGGCGTTGCGTGGCGCGTAAGCCCCCGCAATGGCCGATCATCAGCCACACATGGCTGCGCAGCACCGCGAGGTGATCGGTCACCGTTTTCGCGTTGGAAGGCCCCACGCCGATATTGATCAAGGTGATGCCTTCGCCGTTCTCCTGCACGAGGTGATAGGCGGGCATTTGCGGCGGGCGCGCGAGCGGCGGCCGCGAGGGATCCTTTTCGGGCTCGGTGATGCGGTTGCCCGGCTCAACCAGGCGCAACGCGCGCCCAGCATGCACCATATCCGCCGCGTATTCGACGAATTCATCGACATAGCGCTGATAATTGGTGAACAGCACGAAGCTCTGGAAATGGCTCGGATCGGTGGCGGTGTAGTGGCGCAGCCGGTTCAGCGAGTAATCCACGCGTTCGGCGGAAAACAGCGATAGCGGGCGCGGCGCGCCGGGCGGCGGCCAGCCGCGACCATCGACGATGGTGTCGTGCGTGGCGGCGAGATCGGGCATGTGGAACAGCCGCGCCAGTTCACGCCGCTGCTCGTTATCGACGCTGGTGTCCGCGCGCTCCACCGCGAAGGGCAGCGGGATCGGCGTACGGCTGCGCCCCACATAAATCGCCGCGCCGTAATTGTGCTGCAGCAGGGTCAGCTGTTCGAGCAGGTAGTCGCGGAACAGCCGCGGCGCGGTGATGGTGGCTGCCTGCAGGCCGGGCTGCGCCACCTTGCCGAATGCCAAAGTCGGCGCGGGATTGATCGCATCGGGCACGTCGACGCAGAGATAGGGATAGGTCGGTGCGCGCACGCGCGGCGCGCGGCCGTGCAGGAAGGCGTCGAAATCCTCCGAAAGCGTGCGCACCGCGCGCGCATAGAGCGCTTCCAGGCGTTCCAGCGCTTCGCCGGGCGTATCGCAGAGCACGAGATCGTCCGCCGCGGCGCCGGGAAGCTCGACAAATTCGGCCTTGGCCATGCGCTAGCGCTCAATCCGCATAGGACACCCAGATATTCTTCACCTGACAGGCTTCGCGCAGGAAGTGGCGGCCTTCGCCGCGCGTGAGGGAAAACCAATCGCGCGCCCGCCCGTGATTGAGCCAGAGGCGCTTCAGATTGCCCGTGGAAGCCGCAGCGATGCGCGCACAGGCCGCGGCGGAGCCGTTGGCCCACAACGCGTCGACCTGGTCGTGCTTGGCCAATTCCTCGCTCAGCGCGTCGCGCGCGCCGGTGACGATGTTCACCACGCCGCCGGGCGCGTCCGACGTATCGAGCACCTGGTAGAAATCTGTGGCGAGCAGCGGATAACGTTCGGATGGAACGATCACGCAGGCATTGCCCATAGCGATCGCGGGGGCCATCAGCGAAACGAAGCCCAGCAGCGGATGCGGATCGGGGCAGGTGATCGCGATAATCCCGATTGGCTCGTTGAGCGCGAGGGTAAGCCCCTTGATCGGTGGGGCATGCACGCCGCCGTCGTGCTTGTCGGCCCAGGCGGCGTAGGAGAAGAGGCGCGCGATCGAGGCTTCCACCTCGCGCTCGGCCTCCGCAGCGCCGGCGCCGGTCAGATCGCGCAACCGCGCGGCGAATTCGCCGGCGCGCGCACTCAGATTCTCCGCGATGAAATAGAGCACTTGCGCGCGGTTATAGGCGCTAGCCGCCGCCCAGCCGGCTTGCGCCGCGAACGCCGCCTCTACTGCGTCGCGCACGTCCTTGCGCGTGCCTTCGCCCACCGCGCCAGCGAAGCGGCCGTCGTGGGCGAGCACCGCCAGGCTCGCGCCATTGTCGGGCCGCGTCTGCTTGCCGCCGATATACAGTTTCGGCGTGCGGTCTATCCCGCCGGGCGGCTTCGCATCGCCGGTGCGCTTGCCCGGCGTCAGCACGGTTTCGCCGGCGGCGAATTCGTCCCTCAGCTTCAGATAATCGAGGAACCCTTCGAGGCCGCCTACGCGCCCGAAGCCGCTTTCGCGGTAGCCGCCGAAGCCGCACGCGGCATCGAAC
>JBFWWB010000143.1:0-6354 GCA_050246435.1 Hyphomonadaceae bacterium | reverse complement strand
CGACCCCAAATGACTCGCCTATTAGGACACCCGGTCCGGCGGATCAGGACACCTGCCCCATAAAACGGACAGGACCCAGAGCCGGCTTCGGCTTGACTTGAGAGGCTTGCTGGCAATGTTCCGCGCCTTCGATTTCCGGGGCGCCCCATGGCCAAACCGACCACCATCAAGATCCGGCTGAATTCTTCGGCCAATACCGGCTTCTTCTACGTGACGAAGAAGAACCCGCGCACGAAGACCGAGAAGCTGAAATTCAAGAAATACGATCCCGTCGCGCGCAAGCACGTCGAGTTCACCGAAGGCAAGATCAAGTAAGATCGCCTTCCGGCTTAAGGTTGCGAAGCGCCCGGCAACGGCCGGGCGTTTTTTGTTTCAGTCTCCTTCATCCTCCGCCCGCAGCCCGCGGCCGGTTTTCACCGCCCCCTTCCCAAAGCGGGCGCGGGCCTTGGCGACCGCATCCTCGGCCGCCGCGCGGCGCGGCGTCTTCTCGTCCAGGAGGTCGCCCTTGTCGGCTTCCGAGGCGGGCGAGAAATCGGAAAGCCCGATGCCGATGAGGCGGTATTTGATGCGCCCGTCCGCCTCGCCCGCCAGCAGCGCGCGCCCGTGTTCGAAGAGGCGCGCGGCCAGCAGGGTCGGCTCGTGCAAGCTTCGCTGGCGGGTTATGCTCTGGAAGCGCTGATCCCGCAGCTTGAGCGTTACTGTGCGCCCCGCCGTTTCGCTGGCGCGGGCGCGCGCGGCGACGCGCTCGCACAGCACCCAGAGGATGTCCTCCAGTTCCTCGCGCGCGGCGATGTCTTCGTTGAAGGTAGTTTCCGCGGAAATGCTTTTGCGCTCGCCCTCGGGATCGACCTTGCGCGCATCGTGCGCCATCGAAAGCTCGTAGAGGCGCACGCCCCAATCGCCGAACAGGCCGGCGAGCCGCGCGCGCCCCGCCGCGCGCAGATCGCCGATCGTGCGCAGGCTGCGGCCTTCCAACGTGCGCACCGCGGCGGGGCCGACGCCAGGCAGCGTGGCGACAGGCCGGGGCGCCAGGAAATCCAGCGCTTCGGCGCGCCCGATCAAGGAGAAGCCGCGCGGCTTGTCGAACTCGGAGGCCGTCTTCGCCAGGAATTTGTTGAACGAAAGGCCTATCGAAACAGTGATGCCGATCTGCGCCTCGATCTCGCTTTGCAGCTTCGCCAGGCTTTGCGCGGGCGCGCCGGCGTGCAGCTTTTCCGTGCCCGTCAGATCCATGAAGGCTTCATCGATCGACAGCGGCTCCACCTGCGGCGTCAACGCCTGCATCAGCGCGCGCACGCGCCGGCCCTCCTCTACGTAAAGCGCCATGCGCGGATGAATCACCGTGGCGTGCGGGCAGAGCTTCAACGCCTTGAACATCGGCATCGCTGAACGCACGCCATAGGCGCGCGCGACATAGCAGCAGGTGGAGACGACGCCGCGCCGCCCGCCCCCAACGATGACAGGCTTGGCCTCCAGGCTCGGATCGTCGCGCTTTTCGATGGAGGCGTAGAACGCGTCGCAATCCAGATGCGCGATCGAAAGCACGGAAAGCTCGCCATGCGCGATCAGCCGATCGCTGCCGCAGGCTGGGCATGCGGCAGGCGTCTCCGCATGCAGTGCTGCGCAGGCGCGGCAGAGCGAAGCCATGGCCGCGATCCTAACACGCCTGCCGCGCGACGCTCACCTCGGAAACGGATGCACCATGTTGCGCCCATAGGGCGATGCGGCCTCCACGCCCGCCGGCAAGGCGAAGCCCTTCACCGCGGCGTAGTTGCAATATTGGGCGCGGTCCATTTCGGCGGAATAGAAGCGTAGATGCTCGAGGCCCAGCGGCAGGATGCGGTGGAAATCGAAGCCGCGCTCGTCGAGGAATTGGAAGCAGCCGAGCAGCGCCTCGTTGGTTTCAAGCCAGGCGAAGGAAAATTCGAACATCACCGCGCAGCGCTCGGCGCGTTCAAGCATCGCGGCAGCCCCGCGCAGCACCGGAAATTCAAAGCCCTCGGCGTCGATCTTCAAAAGCAGCGCCGCATCGGCGGGAAGCGCGCCGGCATAGTCGTCGAGGCGGCGCACCGGCACGCGCAGGGCGCGCATTTCCGCCTGAAATCGTTTCGACATCCTCGGGCGCGCGGAGAGGCTTGCGGTGGCGTGGTGACGCGCATGAACGTG
Organism: Hyphomonadaceae bacterium; assembly: GCA_050246435.1. Classification (GTDB taxonomy): domain Bacteria; phylum Pseudomonadota; class Alphaproteobacteria; order Caulobacterales; family Aquidulcibacteraceae; genus JAKFWI01. Next base: position 4,188 of record JBFWWB010000143.1, on the reverse strand, counting down.
CAGATCGGCGAAACCCGCCGTATCGCTCAGCGCCACCGCTTCAAGCCGCCCGCCGGCGGGCAGCCTCTCGCGCAGGATGGCGGCGTGCGCTTGGTTCGGTTCGAACGCCATGATGCGCAAGGTGGGATTGGCGCGGGCTGCGCGCGCGATGAAATCGCCTTCGTTGGCGCCGACGTCGACGAAGGCGTCCGCTTCGCGCGCCAGCATGTCGAGGCAGGCGAACTCGCCGTTGGTTTCCGGATCGCCGTTATTGAAGCCGTTGGCGTAGGCCCATGCACGCTCATCGACCCGGCGGCGCAGGAATTCGTCCATGTCCATGCCGCAAGGGGTGCGGCGATCCGGTTAATCGCGCGCTAACCCTCGCCTTCGCGCCACAGCCAGCACGCCCCACGCACGCCGGAGCTGTCGCCCCATTGGTTGCGCACCAGGCGCGTGCGGATCACATCGGAAAACACGTACGGCGCCCAGCGCGCGCGCACGCCGTCATACAGCGGCGCGACGTTGGAGAGCCCGCCGCCGACTACAATCACGTCGGGATCGAGAATATCCATCACCACCGCGAAGGCGCGCGCGATGCGATCATACAGCAGATCGAGGCAGTCCTGCGCCTTTCCGTCTCCCGCCGCAGCCGCCGCCGCAATCTCGCGCGCGGTAGCCTTGCGGCCGAGGATGGCGGGCGCCCAGCGCTCAAGCCCGAGACGGCCGGAAATCCAGGTTTCGAGGCAGCCGGGCCGGCCGCACCAATCGCGTTCGAAGGGTAATTCATCGGGCCGCGGCCAAGGCAAGGGCGTGTGGCCCCACTCCCCGCCGATGCCGTTCACGCCTTTGACCACCTCGCCCTTCACCACCACGCCGCCGCCGCAGCCGGTGCCGAGGATCACGCCGAACACCACGCCGGCGCCGGCGGCCGCGCCATCCGTCGCTTCCGAAAGCGCGAAGCAATTCGCGTCGTTCTCGATGCGGACGGGCCGGCCGAACGCCTTCGCCACATCATCCAGGAAAGGCTGGCCGTTAAGCCAGGGGGCGTTGGCGTTGCGCGTCAGGCCATTGGCGGGCGAGATGGAACCCGGCATCGCGATGCCCACGGGGCGCGCGCCGGCTCCGGCCTCCGCCTCCACCGCCGCGACCAGACTGGCGAGGCCGGCCAGCAATTCCGGGTAGTTTCCAGGCGTATCGATGCGCCGGCGCACCACGATCTCGCCGCCCGGCGCCATCGCCGCGACCTCGATCTTGCTTCCGCCCAAATCCACGCCAATTCGCATGAAACATTTATTCCGCAACGGCTTAGCTGCACTCAAGCTTTGCTTTGCCATGCCGCGCAAGGCTTGATTAAGAGCCCTGTGTTAATAAACGCGGACGGGCGGGCGCGGGCGCGCCTCGCGGGATGCATGTCATGGCGAACGCCGCCGCCTCACCGAAAACAGTGCTCATCGTTGAGGACAACGAACTCAACATGAAGCTGTTCAACGATCTGCTGGAGGCGTTCGGCTATCGGACGGTGAAGACGCGCGACGGCCGCCGCGCGGTGGACCTGGCGCGCGAACACCGCCCCGATCTCATCATCATGGATATCCAGCTGCCGGAAATTTCGGGGCTGAAGGTCACCCAGCTTCTGAAAGAAGACGTCGATCTGGCGCCCATCCCGGTGATCGCGGTGACTGCGTTCGCCATGCGCGGCGACGAGCAGCGCATCCGCGCCGGCGGTTGCGAAGCCTATCTCTCCAAGCCCATCTCGGTCGCATCGTTCATCGAAACGGTGCGGCGCTTCATCGGCTGAGCCGGCGGATGAGCGCGCGCGTTCTCGTCGTCGACGACATCGAGGCGAACCGCCGCCTGCTCGAAGCGAAGCTGGCCCGCGAATATTTCCAGGTCATCGTCGCGCGCGACGGGCTGGAAGCGCTCACTGTCTGCCGCGCGCAGGCGCCCGATATCGTGCTTCTCGACGTGATGATGCCGGGGATGGACGGCTTCGAGGTGTGCCGGCAGCTGAAGGAAGACGCAGCCACCCGCCATATCCCGGTGCTGATGGTGACCGCGCTCGACGAGCGCGAGAGCCGCCTCAAGGCGCTGGAATACGGCGCGGACGATTATCTCACCAAGCCGGTGGACGATGCGCAGCTGTTGGCGCGCCTGCGCAGCCTGGCGCGAATGAAGCCGATCATCGACGAATTGCGCGCACGCGAAGCCAGCGGCCGGCGCTTCGGCCTTTCCGCGCCGCCCCCAGCCGTGGACGGCGACAACGCCCAAGTGCTGCTGATCGACGACGACGCCCGCCAGAGCGCGCGCATCGCGCGCGTGCTGTCCACGCAGCACCGCGTCTCCACGATCGGCGAAGGCGCGCAAGCCAAGCCAGACGTGATCATCGTCTCCGTCGCTTCCGCCGCGTTCGACGGCTTGCGCGTGATCGTGCAGATCCGCGCCGACGAACCGGCCCGCCGCCTCGCCGTGCTGGCCGTCGCCGACGCGGACGACAAGGCCCGCGCCGCGCGCGCGCTCGATCTGGGCGCCGACGACGTCGTCTATCGCCCGATAGACCTGGGAGAACTCTCCGCACGCGTGCGCACGCTCGCGAAGCGCAAGCGCCATCTCGACGCGATGAGCGCCGCACTCGACCGCGGGCTCGAAGCGGCCGTGATCGACCCCCTCACCGGACTGCACAACCGCCGCTATCTCGACGCCAAGCTGGGCGCGCTGCTGCGGCGGGCGACGACCGGCAAGATGCAGCTGACGGCGCTGGCGCTCGACCTCGATCACTTCAAGGCGATCAACGACGCCCACGGCCATGAGGGCGGCGACGCCGTGCTCTGCGCGTTCGCGCAGCGGCTTTCCGCGGCGGTGCGCCCGCTCGACCTCGTGTGCCGCGCCGGCGGCGAGGAATTCATCGTGCTGATGCCCGGCGCTTCGGCGGATGTGGCAGCGCTCGCGGCGGAGCGCCTGCGCCGCCGCCTGGTGGCCACGCCCTATATGATCAACGACACCCATCGCCTGGACGTGACGGTGAGCATCGGGGTGGCGGTGGCCGGGGCGAAGGACACCCCGGCGAGCCTGCTGCGCCGCGCCGACGAGGCGCTCTATCTGGCGAAGAATTCCGGCCGCAACCGCGTGATGGCGGCGGTCGCGGAGCCGGCCACGGCTTGATACGCTCGCCGCGCAATGCGGCGAAGACTTCTGTTAGGCGCGGGCGCGGCGCTCGCGGCCGCGGGCGCGGCCGGCGCCGCAGCCCACGATCCGCTGGCGGCGTTCAACGCCTTGGCGCCGCGGGATGCAGGCGCGCACCGCATCGTCGCCGGCCTTGCCTACGGCGAAGGCCCGCGCCGCACGCTCGATCTTTACGCGCCGAAAGCGCGCCGGGCGCCGCTGGCGACGATCGTGTTCTTCTACGGCGGCGGCTGGAGCAGCGGGCGGCGGGAGGACTACGCCTTCGCCGCAACGGCGCTGGCCGCGCGCGGCTATCTCGTCGCTGTGCCGGATTACCGCCTCGTGCCGGAGGTGCGGTTTCCCGCGTTCCTGCAAGATGGCGCGGCCGCCGTGCGCTGGACGGCGGCGAACGCCGCGCGCTATGGCGGCGACCCCCGCCGCATCGTGCTGATCGGCCATTCCGCGGGCGCCTATATCGCCGTGATGCTGGCGCTGGATCAGGACTATCTGCGCGCCGCCGGCGCGGATCCGCGCGCCATCGCAGGCGCGGCGGGGCTTTCCGGTCCGTACGATTTCTACCCGTTCGACGTGGAGGCCTCGCGCGCCGCGTTTGGACAAGCGCCCGATCCAGTCCTCACCCAGCCGGTGCACTTTGCCCGCGCCGATGCACCGCCCTTGCTGCTGATCGCCGGCGACGCCGACGTGATCGTGCGCCCGCGCAACACGCTTTCGCTCGCCGCCCGGCTGCGCGCGCTCGGCGCGCCGGTGGAGACGCGCCTGTACGCCGGGGCCGATCACGCGGCCACCCTCGTCTCGTGGGCGCCGCCGTTGCGTGGGCGCACGCCCGCCCTCGCGGACGTGACGGCCTTCCTCGCGCAGGTGACCGCTACGCACGCGGCGGCACACCCCGCAAAGCATCCTTGAAAGCCGTCGCGCGCGCAGGCAAGCGGTGTCGGCGAAGCGAAACGAAGGAGACAGCGATGGCGGGCGCAATCGAAGCGCGGCTCGAACAATTGGGCGTGGCGCTGCCCGATCCGCCTGCGCCAGTGG
>JBFWWB010000142.1:0-6371 GCA_050246435.1 Hyphomonadaceae bacterium | reverse complement strand
GCGCGGGATCCAACCCAGAGCGCATGCCGATCGCCTCGCGCAGCTTGGCGGCGGAGCCTTCAGGATAGAGCCACAGGGTCTCGCCGGCCTCGCGGAACGCGGCCTTGGCCTTCTCGCTCGAACCGAAGGGATTTTCGTTGGAGGCCAGCTTGATGGGCTTCTCAAACCCCGCAAGCGTGGAATCGCCGCCCTTGTAGAGCTTGATGGCGAGAACGCCGGGTTGCGGTTTGGGCGGCATGCGGATCAGCGTGTGCGAGTGTTCAGATGCGCGCGTATGCGCCGATCACCCGCAGCCCTTCAAGCCCCGCCTGCGAGAGAGCGAACAGGCGTTCATCGTCGGGCCGGAGGAATCCGTCGAATTCGAGCAGCACGGTTTCGCGCACGCGGCTGGCCTCACGGCCCTTGAGCCCCGACCGGGTGAGCGCCAGCGCCGTGCGGTGATGGGGATCGAAGGCGAGCGCGAAGGTGCGATCCCCGCCGGCGGGCTCCAACGTGGCGCCGGCGGCGACGACGGCGGCCTCGGGCTCGCCCTCGCCGCGCATCGGCAGCGCCGCGATCAGCTGCAGATTGCGGTAATCGCGCGCATTCATCCGCGCCCACCAGGCGCCGGGGCCGGCTGGGGCGGGCCACGGCAGCACCGCCACCGTGGAGGGCGCGCGCGCCGCGCGGTTCAGCGCGTCCACCACGTCGCCCACCCGGTCGATCCGGGCCGAGCCGCTGAAATGGCGCCGCGCGAGATCGAACAGGCGCACATCGTCGCCCGCGCGGAAGGCCACCACATCCACTGGGCGCTGGCGCTGCACGTTGGCCGCGATCATGGCGCGCCACGCGTCGAACACGAGATCGGCGCTGACCGCTTCGCCGGCCTCCGCGATCAGCCGGCGGAGCATGCGCACCTCGCGCGCCGGGCGCAGCGGCAAGCCGTCGCCCAAGGCCGCCTTCATCTGCGCGATCACCTCGTTCCAGCGCACGCGCTCGGCCAGCAGCGCGAGGATTTTCGCGTCGATCTTGTCGAGTTCGGCGCGCGCCTCCTCGATTTTCTGCTGCGGTTCCGTGGGCGCGTCGTCGGCCATCGCCGGACCATACGAGTGCGGGGCCCCGCCGCCAAGCACGCTTGCGGGGCGGGCGCCCGGGCGCCTAGATTTCCCGCCGGGAGCGAGCGGAGCGCGGCATGGGCGGGGCGAGGAAGTGGCGCTGGGCGGCTCTGCTCGCCTTGGCGTGGGCGCCCTTCGCACAGGCGCAGGACCCCGGTGAGGCGCGGTTCCGCGCGCTCTACAAGGAACTCGTCGAGATCAACACCACGCTCTCGGCCGGAGATTGCACGCGGGCCGCCCGCGCCATGGCGGCCCGGCTGACAGCAGGCGGAATTCCCGCCGGCGACGTGCAGATCGTCATCCCGCCCGGCATGCCGAAGATGGGCAATCTCGTGGCCGCGCTGCGCGGGACGGACGCAGGCGCGAAGGCGATCCTGCTGCTCGCGCATATCGACGTGGTGGAGGCCGACCGCGCGGATTGGGCGCGCGATCCCTTCACGCTGGTGGAGGAAAGCGGCTACTTCACCGCGCGCGGCGCGAGCGACGATAAAGCGATGGCCGCGATTTTCACCGATCTGCTAATCCGCTACCGCGAGGAAGGCTGGCGTCCGAAACGCACGATCAAACTGGCGCTCACCTGCGGCGAGGAAACGCCCAATCATTTCGACGGCGCGCGCTACCTAGCGGAAAACCACCGCGCGCTGATCGATGCGGCGTTCGCGCTCAACGAGGGCGGCGGCGGCCTGCTCGACGCGCAGGGACAGCCCTATTTCCTCGCCGTGCAGGCGGGCGAGAAAATCTACCAGGACTACCGCCTGCGGGTGATCAATCCGGGCGGGCATTCCTCCCGTCCGGTCAAGGATAACGCGATCTACCGGCTCGCCGCGGCCCTGGAGAAGATCGCGGCGTATGACTTTCCCATTGCGGTGAACGAGGCGGTGCGCGGCTATTACGCCGCGATGGCCAAAATCGATCGCGCGCCCGATCTGGCGGCGGCGGCGAAAGCCAACCCCGATCCCGCCGTGCTCGCGCGGCTGGCGGCCGACCCTGCCCGCAACGCCATGATGCGCACCACCTGCGTGGCGACGCAGCTCTCCGCCGGCCACGCGCCGAACGCGCTGCCCCAGAACGCCGAGGCGAACGTCAATTGCCGCATTCTGCCCGGCGTTGCGCAGGAAGCCGTGCGCCAGCAGCTGATCGCCGTCATCGCCGACGCCCAGGTCGCGGTGAGCTTCGTCGATCCGCCCGAGAAGACCGGCCCTCCCCCGCCGCTGACGTCGGCGATCCTCACGCCCGTGCGCGCCGCAGCCGACAGCCTGTGGCCAGGCCTGCCGATCGCGCCGGTGATGACGACGGGCGCCACCGACGCGCGTTTCCTGACGCCGGCGGGCATCCCGACCTACGGGATCAGCGGTCTGCTTTCCGACGCCGATGGCGGCGGGACGCACGGCCTCAATGAGCGAATTCGCGTGAAAACCGTGCTCGACGGGCGCACCTTCCTGTATCGCCTGGTGAAGCTTTATTCCGGCGGATCGTGAAGGGCGTTGGGGGGCTCTTCGATTGCGAACCTTGCCTGACAGAGAGCGCCGATGCCGCTCATAAAGCGCAAGCACGCCACCGCGCGCGGCTACATCCATGATTGGCTTGAGCCCGACGAGGACGGCGGCTTCAACTTCCTGACGCTCGCCATCGTCGCGCTGGTGATCGTGAGCCTGGCGGCGCTCGCGTTCGAAACCGAAGCGGTGCGCCCGGATACGCCGCTGCCGCCCTGGGTGCTGACCGCCGTCAGCTATGTCAACGTGACGGTGGTGATCTTCTTCGCCATCGAGTTCGGCTTGCGCTTCTGGTCGGAAGGGGAAAATCCGCGCCATCGCGGCGTGATGGGGCGTTTGCGCTTCTTGGCGACGCCGTTGGCCATCGCCGACGTGCTGGCCTTCCTGCCGGAGCTCATCGTGATGCTGCTGTTTCCGCATTTAAGCGGATCGTGGCTGCGCGGCTTGCGGGCGCTACGGCTGTTCCGGCTGTTCAAGCTGGCGCGCTACGTGCCGGCGTTCGGCATCGTCGGCGCCGCGGTGCGCCGGGCGGGGCCGCCGCTGCTCGCCTCCCTCGCGGTGGCCGCGGCGCAAGTCTATGTCGCGGCGCTGATGCTCTATTTCATCGAGGGCGACACCAAGCCGGCGCAGTTCGGCTCCGTCACGCGCGCGCTCTGGTGGGCGGTGGTGACGCTGACGACGGTGGGCTACGGCGACGTCTATCCCGATACCGTGCTCGGGCGGATCGCGGCGGCGCTGGTGGCGCTGGCGGGGATCGGCATCGTCGCCATGCCGACGGGCATCCTGGCCAGCGCGTTCGCCGAAGAATTCCGCGAGCGCCACGAGAAACGCCTGTCGCGCCGCCAGCATCACACCGAGGAAGACGAAGCTTAGAACGGCAGGACGCGCCGTTCCTTCGTGTAGGCGAGATAGCCCACGCTCGCGCCCGCGCGCAGGCCGACGCCCACGCGCATCGGCGCCAGCACGACGTTTCCGGCCTGCTGGTAGTTCACGCCGATGCCGCCGATGAAATAGGCGCTGCCGTCGACGCCGGGGAAGCGCTGGAAGATCGCCTCCGGCTCCGGCAGGTTATAGACGAGCGTGAAGCATTTGGAGGCGTTGCCGCCCGCGTCGAACCCAACGGAGGGGCCTTGCCAATAAACGTTGGCCTGGGGCCCCAGCTTCATGGACAGGACGCCCTGCCCGTAGCGCAAGCCGACGACGAACGCGCCAGCGGCCTCTTCGCCCTTGATGTAGGCGTTCGGACGGCCCTGCTCGCGGAAGACCCGCTCGATCGCCTGGCCCATCGCCGCCGCCGTCGTGCCAAGGAATTCGGCTCCGGCGTTGATGATCTCATCCTGCGTGTAGGTGGTCTGCTCGGTCTGGTTGTTGACGGCCGCCCCTTGCGGGGTGGCGGCGCAGCCGGCCAGGGCGAACGGCGCGCCGGCAAGGCCGAGCAGGAAGGCGCGCTTGGGGAGTTGGGTCATCATCCGCCGAAAAAGCCGGCGGAATGCGCCGAAAGGGTGGCCACGGGCGCCTTCCGCGCCATCCCGGGCTGGCGAGGCGCCATCCGTGCATGGCCCGTCACGCCATGTTCGACTATGACCAGCCCGTGGGGGCGGTTCGCATGCATCCGCGCTTTTTCCGGTTCGCCGCGGGCTTCGCGGCGGCTGCGATGGCGATTGGCGCGCTGGCCCCGATGCCGGATTGGTTCGGCGTGGTCGACAAGGCGATGCATGTCGCCGCTTTCGCGCTGATGGCCTATGTGCTGCGCGCCAGCGGGGTGGCGCTGTTCACCAGCGCGGCGAGCCTGGTGTTCCTGGCCTTCTCCGTTGAAATTGTGCAAGGCTTCGCCGGCATGGGGCGCTCGGCTTCGGGCTGGGATTTGCTGGGCTCGCTGCTGGGCGCGGGGCTGGGCCTTTCCTTCGCCCGCAAAACCAGCGGCGCGCTGACGGTGATCGCAGCGGCCGCGGCCTTCCAGATCGGCTTCGACCTGATCTCCCCCTACGCCCCCAACGCCCAGGAAATGCCCGCCGCCATCATGGACGCGCTGCGCGCCCTGCGGCCCGTTCGCCTGTTCTGACCCGCAGGAAGCGCCCGCCCTCGCCTCGCCGGGCGCGCCCTGCTAGACCCCTGGCCCCATGATTCCGCGCGACAGAATCCGCAATTTTTCCATCGTGGCGCATATCGACCACGGCAAATCCACGCTCTCGGACCGGCTGATCCAGGCCACCGGCGGGCTCTCCGATCGCGAGATGAAGGAGCAGGTGCTCGACAGCATGGAGCTGGAGCGCGAGCGCGGCATCACGATCAAGGCGCAGACCGTGCGCCTCGATTACCGCGCCAAGGACGGCCAGAGCTATGTGCTGAACCTGATCGACACGCCCGGCCATGTCGACTTCGCCTATGAGGTGAGCCGGTCGCTGGCGGCGTGCGAGGGCGCGCTTTTGGTGGTGGACGCGAGCCAGGGCGTGGAGGCGCAGACCTTGGCCAACGTCTATCAGGCGCTCGACAACGATCTCGAGATCGTGCCGGTGCTCAACAAGGTGGACCTGCCGGCCGCCGAGCCGGACCGCGTGAAGCAGCAGATCGAGGACGTGATCGGGCTCGATGCGTCGGACGCCGTGCTGATCTCGGCGAAGACGGGCCTCGGCATCGAGGACGTGCTGGAGGCGATCGTCACGCGGCTGCCGGCGCCCAAGGGCGGCGATCCGAACGCGCCGCTGAAGGCGCTGCTGATGGACGCCTGGTACGATGCGTATCTGGGCGTCGTCGTGCTGTTCCGCGTGATCGACGGCGTGATCAAGCGCGGCATGCGCGTGAAGCTGATGCAGACGGACGCGGTCTACGGCGTGGACCAGCTGGGCGTGTTCCGCCCCAAGCGCCAGGATATGGACGCGCTCGGCCCCGGCGAGATCGGCTTCCTCACCGCGAGCATCAAGGAAGTGGCCGATGCGCGCGTCGGCGACACGATCACCGAAGAACGCCGGCCCACGGCGGCGGCGCTGCCCGGTTTCAAGCCGGCGCAGCCAGTGGTGTTCTGCGGGCTCTTCCCGGTGGACGCCGCGCAGTTCGAGGATTTGCGCGCCGCCATCGGACGCTTGCGCCTCAACGACGCCAGCTTCAGCTTCGAGATGGAGACGAGTGCGGCTTTGGGCTTCGGCTTCCGCTGCGGCTTTCTAGGTTTGCTGCATCTAGAGATCGTGCAAGAGCGGCTAACGCGCGAATTCAATCTCGACCTGATCGCGACGGCGCCGAGCGTCATCTACAAGATCAAGCAGAATGACGGGACCGTGCTCGAACTGCACAACCCCGCCGATATGCCGGACCCGGTGTATATCCGCGAGATCGAGGAGCCGTGGATCAAGGCGACCATCCTCACGCCGGATGATTATCTGGGCGCGATCCTGAAGCTCTGCCAGGAGCGGCGCGGCGTGCAGCGCGAACTTTCTTACGTCGGCAGCCGCGCGATGCTGGTGTACGAGCTGCCGCTCAACGAAGTGGTGTTCGATTTCTACGACCGCTTGAAAAGCGTCAGCCGCGGCTATGCGAGCTTCGATTATCAGATCATCGATTACCGCCCCGGCGCGCTGGTGAAGCTTTCCATTCTGGTGAACGACGAGCCGGTGGACGCCCTATCCATGCTGGTGCACCGCGACCGCGCGGAAAGCCGCGGGCGCGCGATGTGCGAAAAACTGAAAGAGCTGATCCCGCAGCACCTGTTCAAGATCCCGCTCCAGGCCGCGATCGGCGGGCGCGTGATCGCGCGAGAAACGATCTCCGCGCTGCGCAAGGACGTGACGAG
>JBFWWB010000141.1:0-6436 GCA_050246435.1 Hyphomonadaceae bacterium | reverse complement strand
CAAATCGTGATGCAGGATCGCGGCGCGGCCGATGATCACCGCGTCGAGCCCCTTGTCGAGGCAATATTGCGCCTGCGCGCCGGTGTAGATTTTTCCCGCCGCGCCCAGGCGTGTGTTTCCGCGCTCCAGATCGGTGAACCATTCGAGGATCGGGCGGGCGTGGAACTCCTCCTCGTTCGGCTTCTTGGCGAAATCCCAGAGCGAGACGTCGAGGAAATCGATTCTGCCCTCGCGCATCAGCCGCTGCGACGTGGCGCGCGCTTCGCCCAGCTTGATGCCGAAGCGCTCGGGCGAAAGCCTGACGCCGAGCGTGAAATCGCGCCCGCACGCGGCGCGCACGCCGTCGATAATCTCCATCAGCAGCCGCTCGCGGTTTTCGAGCGAGCCGCCATATTCATCCGTGCGCTGATTGGTTTCCTCGCTCAGATATTGGCAGAGGATGTAGCCGTGGGCGCCGTGCAGCTCCACGCCGTCGAACCCCGCCTTTTCGCAGCGTGCGGCTGCGGCGATGAAATCGTCGCGCACGCGCAGAGTTTCATCACGGGTCAGCCCGCGGGATTTCGTGTCGGCATGATCAGATGGGCCGACCGGCTTGCCCACGAGATCGGCGGGCGAGCGGATGCCGGCATGGTGCAATTGAACCACCGCGCGGCTGTTGTAGCGCTTGATCTCCGCAGCCAGCCGCGAAAGGCCCGGCAAGTGCGCATCGGAAAACACGCCCAGTTGGCCCGGAAAGCCCTGCCCTTGCGCCTGCACATGCGCCGCGCACGTCATGGTGAGGCCGAAACCGCCCTTTGCGCGCATTGTCAGCCAATGGAATTCGTCGGCCGAGAGCGTGCCGTCGGGGTGGCTCTGGCAGTTCGTCATCGCCGCCAGCATGAAACGGTTTTTCATCGCCGGCCCCCGTGCGAACGGGAGCGGATCAAACAGGCTCGTCATGCATTCCCCTTGGACCTTGCGTCTGCATGAATGGGCGCCCCGCAGCGCGCCCGCAAGGGGCGCCGCACCGGTTACGGCGTCGCGCGGACGGCTTCGCGTTCCGTGACGATCCAATCGAGGCGCTGATCCAACGGCCCAGCGGGAACCTCGGGCAGCACCTGGGCGGCGTAGGCCAGCCCCACGGCGATCACGCCCGGGCGAAGGGCCGCGAGGATGCGGTCATAATGGCCCCCACCCTGGCCGAGGCGACGGCCCGATCGGTCGAACGCCAGCAGCGGAACCAGCAGCAATCGCGGCGCGGCGGCCTCCGCTTCGGGCGGCGGGGCGAGCGCGCCGAACGCGTCGGCCGACAACGCCGTGTCTGGTCTCCATCGCAGGAAAACGGCCGGCCCCGCCCGGTTCGCCATCCGAGGCAGCGCCAACGCCGCCCCGCCGGCGGCGAGCGCGGCCATCAACGGCCGAGGATCGATCTCGGAGCCGATAGGCCAATAGCCGGCCACCGGGGAGACGCCGCGAAGGCTTTCGGGAAAGCGCGCGACGAGGGCCTGGGCGGCCGCTGGATCGAAGGCGGCGGCGCGCCGGGCACGCGCAGCCTGCCGGACCTTGGCCTTGCTGGCCTCCAGACCAGCCTCCGTCATAAGCGGGCGGCGCCGCCTGCGCCGTGGAAACGACTCATCCCCTCAGACCCTAGCACGCTAGGTGGGCGCCATGTGCCCCGGACCACGGCCCGGAACAGGGACAGCTCCCTTGAGAGAATGTACGGCCCGAGGGATGCATGTCCTCCTCGAACGCCGCAGCGGCCGCCCGAATCCAAGGTAGAGGCCCCGCGCCCGCCCCTCAAGGCCGCGGCCCCTTCAGAGATCCTTCAGCGCCGCGCGCAGCGCCGCAATTCCGGGCCTCAGCTTTTCGCCAGCCTTTTCCGCAGCCTCCGCCGCATGCGGCGGCAGCGCCGCCAGCGCCTGTTCCAGCGCGGCGAGGGCCTTTTCCACCGCATCGCGGGAGAGTTCAGGGCGTTCCATCCGCCCCACATAGCGCCTTCACCGCACGGTAACCATGTTGAGAGGCCCTACGCGCCCTCGGTGGACGACACGGGCGCGTCCAGTCTAAACAGCGCCTCCGCCGAGGCGCATTTCTTGCGTGCGGCTTCTGCGTTCATCCGGGCCCGCCAAGGAGAGTGAAGGAATGGCCGTTCGCGTTGCGATCAATGGATTTGGCCGGATCGGCCGCAACGTGCTGCGCGCCATCGTCGAAAGCGGCCGCAAAGACATCGAAGTTGTCGCCATCAACGATCTGGGCCCGGTGGAGACCAACGCCCACCTGCTGCGCTTCGATAGCGTGCATGGACGCTTTCCCGCCGAGGTCGTGGTCGAGGGCGATGCGATCCGCGTCAACGGCAAGGCGATCAAGGTGACCGCAATCCGCAATCCGGGCGAGTTGCCGCACAAGGATTTGGGCGTCGACATCGCGATGGAGTGCACCGGCATCTTCGCGTCGAAGGACAAGGCCTCCGCCCATTTGACCGCCGGCGCCAAGCGCGTGCTGGTTTCCGCCCCGGCCGACAACGCCGATATCACCGTCGTCTATGGCGTGAACCACGATCAGATCACGGCCGAGCACCTCGTCGTCTCCAATGCTTCGTGCACGACGAACTGCCTGGTGCCCGTCGCCAAAGTGCTGAACGAGACGATCGGTATCCAGCACGGCATGATGACCACGATCCATTCGTACACGAACGATCAGCCGACGCTCGATCAGATGCACAAAGACCTTTATCGCGCGCGCGCCGCCGCGCTTTCGATGATCCCCACCTCAACGGGCGCCGCCAAAGCGGTGGGCCTCGTGCTGCCGGAACTCAAAGGCAAACTCGACGGCATTTCCGTGCGCGTGCCGACGCCGAACGTTTCCGTGGTGGATCTCAAATTCGTCGCCAAGCGCGCGACGGACGCGAAGGAGATCAACGCCGCGATCCGCAAGGCCGCCGACGCCGGCCCTCTGAAGGGCATCCTCGGCTACACCGATCAGCCGAACGTCTCGTCCGACTTCAACCACGATCCGCGCTCCTCGATCTTCCACCTCGACCAGACGAAGGTGATGGACGGGAATTTCGTATCGATCCTCACCTGGTACGACAACGAATGGGGCTTCTCCAACCGCATGAGCGACACCGCCGTCGCGATGGCGAAGTTGATCTGACGCGGCGATGGCGGCGCGACGGCCGAACGCGCTCAACGCCGCCATCGAGGTCGCCTTCGTCGCGGCGGCCGGCTTGCTGGGCTTCCTGGGCGCCCCGCTCTGGGCGCTGCCGGCGCTGGCCTGCGCGATGATCGCTTATTGGATATGGAACCGGCGCGCGGGCCTGGCGCAGCTGCGTGCGATGGGCGCGGGCAAGCTTCTTGCGTCGGGCGCGATCGCGCTGGTTCTGATCACGGCGGTTCTCGCCGGCGCATTCTGGCTCGGGGCCACGGCTCGCGGATAGACGGCATGACTTTTCGATCTCTCGAAGCAGCAGACCTCGCGGGCAAGACCGCGCTCGTGCGCGTCGATTTCAACGTGCCAATGGCCAACGGGGCCGTGAGCGATGATACGCGCCTGCGCGCCGCCCTGCCGACGATCGCTTTGCTGCGCGGCAAGGGCGCGAAAGTGGCGCTGTTGGCGCATTTCGACCGCCCGAAGGGCAAACGCGTGGCGGAGATGTCGCTGAAGCCCGTGGCGCCGGCGCTGGCCGCCCTGCTCGGCGCGCCAGTTGCGTTCGCGGACGATTGCATCGGCGAAGCGGCGCAGCGCGCGATCGAAGCAGCGCCCGCCGGCGGCGTCGTGCTCTTAGAGAATACACGCTTCCATGCCGGCGAAGAAAAGAACGACCCCGCGCTCGCGCAGGAAATGGCGAAGCTGGGCGATCTCTATGTGAACGACGCCTTCTCCGCCGCGCACCGCGCGCACGCCTCGACCGAGGGGTTGGCGAAGCTGCTGCCGGCCTATCCCGGCCTCTCGATGGCGCGCGAACTGGACTATCTCGCGCGCGCCCTGGGCCAGCCGCAGCGCCCGGTGCTCGCCGTCGTCGGCGGGGCGAAAGTGTCCACCAAGATCGATCTTCTGAAAAATCTCGTCGCCAAGGTCGACATGCTGGCCGTGGGCGGCGGCATGGCGAACACGTTCTTGTTCGCGAAGGGTCTCGAGGTCGGCAAATCGCTGTGCGAGCGCGATCTGCGCGAGACCGCGCAGGAAATCCTGGTCGCAGCAGAAAAAGCGGGCTGCCGCATCCTGCTGCCCTCGGACGTCGCGGCCGCCGGCGAGTTCAAGGCGCACGCGATCTGCCATCATGTGCATGTGGCGCATGTGGCGCACGACGAGATGATCCTCGACGCCGGCCCCGAAACGGTGGCGCACCTTGAGGCGGCGATGGATCAAGCCAAGACGTTGATCTGGAACGGGCCGCTCGGCGCGTTCGAGACACCCCCGTTCGACCAGGCGACTGTGAAGGCAGCGCGCGCCGCCGCCGCACGGGCGCGGGCCGGCAAGCTCATCGCCGTGGCCGGCGGCGGCGACACGGTGGCCGCGCTCAATCAGGCCGAAGCCGCCGACGACTTCACGTTTGTGTCAACCGCGGGCGGCGCGTTCCTCGAATGGATGGAAGGAAAGGTCCTTCCTGGCGTTGAGGCGCTGAAAACGCCGTAAGCGGCTCAGAGCCCGCGCCGCGGCCATGCGGCGCCGGCGAAATTGCAGGCCGCCCGGCGGCTCGTTAAGCTCGCGCGTGCGGGCGGCGCGGAACGGCTTTTGCACGGCCCACGCCTGCGACTAGAGGATAAAAGAGCGCTATGGCCCGCATCACGCTGAGACAGCTTCTCGACCACGCCGCCGAGCACGATTACGGCCTGCCCGCTTTCAACATCAACAATATGGAGCAGGGCCTCGCGATCATGGAGGCCGCCGAGAAGGTGGATGCGCCGGTCATCATCCAGGCGAGCCGCGGCGCGCGCTCCTACGCGAACGACATCGTCCTCGCCCGGCTGATCGACGCGCTGGTGGAGCTCTACCCTGCGATCCCCGTGTGCATGCACCAAGACCACGGCAACTCGCCCGCCACCTGCGCCACCGCCATCCAATACGGCTTCACCAGCGTGATGATGGACGGCTCGCTCAAGGCCGACGGCAAGAGCCCGGCCGACTACGAGTACAATGTCAATGTCACGCGCCAGACGGTCGACATGGCGCACGCTTGCGGCGTTTCGGTCGAGGGCGAGCTGGGCGTGCTGGGCAGCCTCGAAACCGGCATGGGCGATAAGGAAGACGGCCATGGCTTCGAGGGCAAGCTCGATCATTCCCAACTCCTGACCGATCCCGATCAGGCCGTCGATTTCGTGAAGGCCACGCACGTCGATGCGCTGGCCATCGCGATGGGCACCAGCCACGGCGCCTACAAGTTCTCCCGCAAGCCGGACGGCGCCGTGCTGGCGATGAACGTGATCGAGGAAATCCATCGCCGGCTGCCGAACACGCACCTGGTGATGCACGGCTCCTCCTCCGTGCCGCAGGATCTGCAGGACGTGATCAACCAGTTCGGCGGGAAGATGCCGCAGACCTGGGGCGTGCCGGTGGAAGAAATCCAGCGCGGCATCAAGCACGGCGTGCGCAAGATCAACATCGACACCGACAACCGCATGGCGATCACCGGCGCGATCCGCAAATATTTCGCGGAGAACCCGGGCGAGTTCGATCCGCGCAGCTATCTGAAGCCCGCGCGCGAAGCGATGCGCAAAGTGTGCGTGCAGCGCTTCCAGGAATTCGGCGCCGAGGGCTGGGCCAGCAAGATCAGGCCGCTCTCCACCGCGCAGATGGCGCAGCGCTACTCCAAAGGCGAACTCGATCCGAAAATCGGCAAGGCCTCCGCTAAGGCCGCCTAAGGCCCAATGGCCTTGAGCGGCCAGGAGCCTTTGAGCGCGCAGAGCCGCCGGCCCCATGCATTGGTGACGCCGCCCATCTGCGGCGTCGACAGATCCGTGGTCTTGGCGCGCCACTCCGCACGGAAGTTGATCACGCCGGCCTCGCGCGAAGCGGCGGAGCGCACGGTGTTCGCCGCGCAATCGAACGCCCAAAGGAAGCCGTCCGGCGCGTCCTGCGCGGCGAGCTTTGCGGGCGTTGCGTACGCGCCCCAGGCATAGACCCAGCCGGTGGCCGGATCTTCATAGGCGCTGTCTATGTCGAACCAGTGATAGGCGCCCTCGCCGCCATAAGGATCGTTCGGGTCGATCCGGAGCCAGCGCGCGGCGTCCGCCGTCGCGCACATCGCCGCCGCCCACAGGAGCGCGCCGAGCGTGACTTTTCCCATCGCCCCCGCCTTCAGGATTCGCCCTCGCGCACCAAACGCGTCAGCTGGATGGACGCCATGCCGAGCGGCAGCGGCGAGGCCACGCGCACCGGAATAGCGATCGGCTCGTCCGCATCGATTGCGTACCAGAATTCCCCCGCCGGGGCGCTCTAGGCGAGGTCGCTTGGCCGG
>JBFWWB010000140.1:0-6450 GCA_050246435.1 Hyphomonadaceae bacterium | reverse complement strand
GCGTAGAGCGAGAAGATGAAAAAGAAATCGAAGCCAGGAAACAGAAACACGATCCCCGCGAGCCAGATCGGCGTCGAGGCGTAAACCGCCGTCTGCATCGCTTTCGCGCCGTCCGCCTTGGCCGCGAACGTGTCGGCCAGGCGATGGATCGCCAGCCCGACCAGATACACGCCGAGCAGGCTCGTCGCGTAGCCGAGCGCCGCCTTCAGCAACGCATCGCCCGCCGAGAAGAGACCCGAAAACACCATCCGCAGAAACGAAGCGATCGCCGGGACCGCAGCCAGCGGGGCCAGATACGCAAACAGCGTGCGCAGATCGCCCGGCTCTTTCTCGATCGCCGCCCATGCCGCACTCGGCCGCGCGAGCAGCGCCCAGGCGCGGCGCACGATCGCCAGCGCGTGCGCGCGCCACGCCGGCTCGTGTGTTTCCTTCGCGGACGCGCCCGGTTCGCTCATGCCGTTATTGTGGCGTGAGTTTCTCGATTCGGTCGATGCCGATGGCCTCCACAGCTTTCTTCACGTCGTCCGCGCTGGCTCCGCCGCGGCCGTCCGCCGTGATCACCGCGCCGTTCTTCCCGACGACGGAATATTTCGCCGTGCCGCCCGACGTGCTGGCTTCTTCCGTCACCACCCGGCCGTTCACCGTGCGCGTGCGCGCGTAGCCGTCGGCGTCCTGCCGATTGGCGGTCACGCCCATGGCGCCGGCCATCGAAGCCATCGCGCCCATCGCGCCCAGATGCATGACCTGCAGCGTGATCGACGCCTCGCCGCGCGCGTATTCGCCCTCGGCCTGCGCCGCACCCACGGCGCCCGTCGACGCGCTGGAGATGGACGTGCGCGCGAATCCGCCAGGCAGCGCCTCGGGCAGCAGCGCCTGCAGGCTTGCAGGATCGACGGCGGCGACCGTTGCCTCGCCCTTCTGCGCGGCTTCCAATTGCTTGGTCATCTTGTCGACTTCGGACAGATCGACCTGGCCGCCGCCGGGCAGCGTCACCTTGCCTTCGACTTTCGCCGGCCCGCCCATCGGCCCGCCGCCGCCGAACATCGCTCCGCCCATCGCGCCGCGCACTGCACTCATGGCGAAACCGGCGACGAGCGCCAGCGCAATCGCAGCGATGATCGCGGTGATGAAATAACCGAGGCGCTTGTCCTGCGGCGTCTTCATCAGGATCGGCAGGCCGATATAAAGCAGCGCCAGCGAATAGAGCCCCAATATCCCCAGCACGGCGATCGGCGGAAAGATCGCGAACACGCCGGCGAGCATGCCGGCTGTCGCGGAATAGATCGTCAGCTTGTGCGCCTGGCCGATATTCGCCGTCGAGCCGAACGTCGGCGCGAGCGCATTGACGATGTAGCCGAATACGAACGGGCCGATCAGCGACATCACGAATTGCGTGACGCCCATGCCGATCACGGTGGTGAGCGGCAGGCGGATGGTGATGCCCATCGCGCCATAGCCGAACACCGCTGCCCCGATGGCGCCGGCGGCGGCGGCAAGCGCCGCCAGCGGCACGAGATAGCCAATGTACAATTTACCGAGATCGGCGGGCTCGCCGTCGATCTTGGTCCATTCCGCGCGCGGGGTAAGCAGGATGGCTTTCGCGCGCTGGATCAAACCCGGTTGCGGCGCTGCCGCGGCGCTTTCCACGCTCATGGGCGTTCCTCCCGAAGGGCGCCGGCGAGAGTACGCGCCTCCGCGCGAAAACGCCAATCGGCGCGCCTCGCAGGCGCCTTACGCCTGAAACGGATCGCGCATCAGGATCGTATCGTCGCGCTCCGGGCTTGTGGAAAGCATCGCCACGGGCGCGCCGATCAATTCCTCGATCGCGCGCACGTATTTTACGGCTTCGCCCGGCAGGTCTTTCCAGCTGCGCGCGCCGCGCGTGGAATCCTCCCAGCCCTCGAATGTCTCGTACACAGGCTCGACGCGCGCCTGATCCTCCGCCGCCGCCGGCAGATAATCGAGCGTGCGCCCGGCCAAAGTATAGCCGGTGCAAATCTTGAGCTCGGGGAAGCCGTCCAGCACATCGAGCTTGGAAAGCGCAACCCCGTCGATCCCGTTCAGCGCCACGCTCTGGCGCGCAAGCACCGCATCGAACCAGCCGCAGCGCCGCGCGCGGCCGGTGTTGGTGCCCACTTCGCGGCCCACCTCGCCGAGGCGCTTGCCGATCTCGTCGGTCAGCTCCGTCGGGAACGGCCCTTCGCCGACGCGCGTCGTGTAGGCCTTCACCAATCCCAGCACATAGCCCAGCGCGCGCGGCCCCAGGCCGCTGCCCGCCGCCGCCTGCCCAGCCACGGTGTTCGACGACGTGACGTAGGGGTAGGTGCCGTGATCGACATCGAGCAACGCGCCTTGCGCGCCCTCGAACAGCACCTTCTTCGCATCCTTGCGCACACCCTCCAGCACGCGCCACGCCGGCTGCGCATACGCCAGAACCTCAGGCGCGATCGCCAGCAATTCCGCTTTCAGCGCGCGGGGATCCACCACCGGCAGCTTCAGCCCCGCGCGCAGCGGCGCATGATGCGCGAGCAGGCGGTCGAGCTTCCAGTCGAGCTGATCGGGTTGCGCCAGATCGATCACACGCAGCGCGCGCCTGCCCACTTTGTCTTCGTAGGCCGGGCCGATTCCGCGCCCGGTGGTGCCGATCTTTGCGGTCTTCGAGGCCGCCGCTTCCCGCCCGACATCGAGATCGCGGTGCAGCGACAGGATGAGGCACGCATTCTCCGCGAGCACCAAGCGCTGGGGATCGACCGCGACGCCGGCTTCGCGCATCTGCGCGATTTCCTTCAGCAGCGCCCACGGATCGACGACGACGCCGTTGCCGATCACCGAGAGCTTGCCCTGAACGATACCGGAGGGCAGCAAGGTGGTCTTGTAGGTCTTGTTCCCGACCACGAGCGTGTGGCCCGCATTATGGCCGCCCTGGAAGCGCACGACGACGTCTGCGCGGTGCGCCAGCCAATCGACGATCTTGCCTTTGCCTTCGTCGCCCCATTGGGCGCCGACGACGACGACCATATTAGCCATTCTTGTTCGCCATGGATGCGCGGTCTCCGCCTGCCCAGATAATCCGCGGCGCCCTTCGACAGGCTCTCGGCGCGCGGACGAGACCGACTTTTTCCGCCGGCGCGCCCGCGCCAGCTAGCGCTTGTATATCAAGCGCACGCCGAGATCGTCGAGGCCTTCGTTGCGTCCGGTTCCGAGAATCTGGCCGTGGCTCAGATGATCCCATTGCAGTTGTGCGGCCCAACGCGGGGTGAGATCGCGCGTGAGGCCGAAGCCGACGCGGAACACATCGCGCGAGCCGAGCAGCAGATGGTCTTCCACGTAGGGGCCATGGCGCGGATCGGCCTTGTCGTAGGGAGAATCGATGTCGCCATCATGCACGGCGTAGCCGAGCGTCGGCTCCAACGCCCAGCCTTCGGCGAACTTCCAGCGCCAATCGAGGCCGATCGCGGCGTAGGAGGTTTCACCCGCAGTGTTGACGGAAGCCATCACATAAGGCCGCGGGCTGAACGCCCAGCGCAGCACGCCCGGCGTGGAGAATTCCAGTTGAGCGTGCACGTTGACGCCATCTTCCTTGCCGCCGTTTTGCGGCACGAGGATGCCGGTATTGTGCGCCATCACCCCGAAGCGGATTTCCTCCAGATCGGCATGCGCGGCGCCCGCCCCGCCGACCAAGCACGCAGCACCAGCGATCGCCGCCGTCCATCCCGCTTTCATGCGTTTCCCCTCGCGTCCCGGGCGACCCTAACGGGGCGCAGCGCTCCTGGCGAGGGGGCGAATTCAGAAGCGGTATCCCACCCGCAGGCCCAGCTCTTCGGTACCCTGGTTGCGGCCCTGGCCGAGGATTTGGCCGTGGCTCAGATGTTCGAAATAAAGCGCCAGGCTCGCATGTTCGCCAAGCGCGCGCTCCAGCGCGAACGTATCGCGGAAAAGATCGCGCGAACCAAACAGGATGTGAGTCCGCTTATATTCTTCACGGCGCGGGTCGCCCGCCGGGTACGGCGCGTCGATGTCGCCGTCATGCACGACGTAGCCGAACCCCGGCTCGAAGCGCCAATTTTCGGAGAGTTGGATGTGCCAATACAAGCCGACGCCGGCCCAGTTCGTGCCGTTGCCGCCATTCATGGAAGCCATGACGTAAGGATGCGGGCGGCCGAGGAATTCGAGCCACTCCGGCGATGAGAAAACCAGATCCGCTTCGTACTGAGGACCCGGTTCTTTTGGCGCGCGTTCATCGCCGACGAAACGGATATTGTGCGCCGCGATCGCGAAGCGCGCCTCTTCGATGCGCGCGTGCGCGGGCGCCGCGACAGTGAAACTCGCCGCCAGCGCCGTCATCGCCAATCCGTATTTCATTGCACGCGTCCCGAACCGCGCGACCGTTTCGGGGTCGCGCTATCGGGAACGCCGTACGTCGATCGCGGTTCCTACGAACGGCGCGCGCACCTCAGAACAGCAGCACCTTCACGTAGCGCACTTGCGGCAGCGCGCGCAGCTTGGTCTGGATCGCGTCGGGCACCGGCTGATCGACGCCGACGATCGCCACCGCATCCTCGCCTTCCGCCACGCGGCCCAGATGGAAGGTGGCGATGTTGATCTTCGCCTCGCCCAGCATCGTGCCCAGCGCGCCGATGAAGCCGGGCTTGTCCGAATTGTTCACGAACAGCATCACGGGGTGGAAATCGGCCTCCAGCGCCATGCCCTTCACTTCAACGATTTTCGGCTGCCCCGCGACGACGGCGCCGGCCAGCGTGCGCCAGCGCCCGCCCGTCTGCACCTTGATGCGCATCAGGCTGCCGTAAGTCGGCGAGGTTTCGCGCTTCGATTCCGTCAGCGGCACGCCGCGCTCTTTCAGCAGCGCCGGGGCCGACACCATGTTCACGTCTTGCAGCAGCGGGCGCAGCAGGCCCGCCAGCGCAGCCGAGGTGAGCGGGCGCGTGTTGAGCTTGCTGACTTCGCCTTCATATTCGATCTCGACGGCTTCGAGCCCTTCATCGGCGATCTGGCCGGCGAACGCGCCCAGCCGTTCGGCGAGCGCGGCGAACGGCTTCAGCCGCGGCGCTTCCTCCGCGCTGATCGAAGGCATGTTGAGCGCGTTGGTCACGGCGCCAGTCAGCAGATAGTCCGCCATCTGCTCGGCCACCTGCAGCGCGACATTCTCCTGCGCCTCGTTCGTGCTGGCGCCCAGATGCGGCGTCGCCACGAAATTCGGCGCGCCGAACAGCGGATTGGCCTTCGCGGGTTCCTCGGAAAATACGTCGAACCCGGCCGCGGCCACATGCCCGCTATCGAGCGCTTCGCGCAGCGCCGCCTCATCCACCAGGCCCCCGCGCGCGGCGTTGACGATGATCACGCCCTTTTTGGTCTTTGCGAGATTTTCGCGGCTGAGCACGTTGCGCGTCTTGTCCGTCAGCGGCACGTGGAAGGTGATGACGTCGGCGCGCGCCAGCAACTCGTCCAGCTCCACCTTTTCAACGCCCAGCGCCACTGCGCGCTCCGGCGAGAGGAACGGATCGTAAGCGACGACCTTCATCTTGAGGCCCAGCGCGCGCTCAGCCACCAGCGAGCCGATATTGCCGCAGCCGATCACGCCCAGGGTCTTGGCGTAAAGCTCCAGCCCCATGAAGCGGTTCTTTTCCCACTTGCCGGCTTGCGTGCTGACATCGGCGGCGCCGATCTGGCGGGCGGCGGCGAACATGAGCGCGATCGCGTGCTCGGCGGTGGTGATCGAGTTGCCGAACGGCGTGTTCATCACCACGATGCCCTTCGCGGTGGCGGCGGGAATATCGACATTATCGACGCCGATGCCGGCGCGCCCGATCACTTTCAGGTTCTTCGCCGCCGCGATGATGTCGGGCTTCACCTTCGTGGCCGAGCGGATCGCCAGGCCGTCATAGTTGCCGATCACCTCTTTGAGCTTGGCCGCATCGGGCCCAAGCTTCGGCTGGAAATCCACTTCCAGCCCGCGGCTTTTGAAAATCTCGATGGCGGCGGGCGAGAGTTCGTCCGAGATCAGAACTTTCGGCATGGATCAGTTTCCTTTGCGCCAGTCGGCGCGGTTCAGTTGAAACACGAAGCAATCGTCCTCGCCGAAGAAGCGGCGCTCGACGAATTCAAAACCAAGGCGTTCGTAGAAACGGTGCGCGTCGACATTGCTCGCCAGCGGGTCGATGACGATCGCCGCCACCTCCGCCGCAGCAAAACAATCCTCAATCGCCCGGCGCATCATCTGCGCGCCCAGGCCGCGATTACGGTCCTCCGGCGCGCCGATCCAGATGTCGATGGCGCGGAGATTATCCGCGCAATCGCCCCAGTAATGCGTCGGCTCGCGAAACGGATCGATAACCTGCAGCGCGCCGATCGGGCGGCCCTCCTCCTCGGCGACGAGATAGAAGGAAACGTCCGAACTGGCGGCGATCTCCGCCGGCCAATCAATGCCGTCGA
>JBFWWB010000139.1:0-6457 GCA_050246435.1 Hyphomonadaceae bacterium | reverse complement strand
GGTTCGCCTCGATCGACTTGGCGATGTTCTGCAAGATCACGGTTTTGCCCGTGCGCGGCGGCGCCACGATCAGCGAACGCTGGCCCTTGCCGATCGGCGCCACGATGTCGATCACACGCCCGGTGCGGTCCTTCACTGTGGGATCGGCCAGCTCCATCTGCAGCCGCTCGTCGGGATAGAGCGGCGTCAGATTGTCGAAATGCACTTTATGGCGGACCCTCTCAGGGTCCTCGAAATTGATCGCGGTGACTTTGATAAGAGCGAAATAGCGCTCGCCATCCTTCGGCGCACGGATCTGGCCTTCCACCGTATCGCCATTGCGCAGGCCGAAGCGGCGGATTTGGTTCGGGCTTACATAGATGTCATCCGGGCCGGCCAGATAATTCGATTGCGGGCTCCGCAGGAAGCCGAAGCCGTCCGGCAGGATTTCGATCACGCCAGCGCCGCCGATTTCCACGCCGCGCTCGGCCATCTGCTTCAGGATCGCGAACATCATGTCCTGCGTGCGCAGCGAGTTCGCGTTCTCAACCTCAAGCTCTTCGGCAAGGGCGAGCAGATCGGCTGGAGCTTTGCGTTTCAGTTCCTGGAGCGTGAGCTGGCTGCGCCCTTCTTGGGCTTGTCCTTCCAGGACTGCGGTGTCTGTCATTGGGCTTGGGCCTTGGCGATGCGGAAATTCAGAAAGGGGAGGAAGCCGACGCGCCCTTCAGAGGGATGGGCTTGCCGCCCTTGCGCGCCTTATGGCTGGCATCGGCGGAAAGAAGCGCCGCCGTCGCGTGCGCGCGGCGAGACCGCACGTAAGAGATGGACACCATATCGGGGCTGCGCCGTCAAGGCGCAAGCCTGCGCGCTCAGTGCGGCTCAAGTGTCGCAAGCAGCACCACGCCGATCGCGATCACGAACGGGATTTCGTTGATCATCCGCCAGAATTTCGCGCTGCGCCGGCGCTCCCCGCGGGCGAGCTTCTTCCCTTCCGAAACGTAAAACCCGTGTAAGCCCGTAATCGCGATGACCAGCGCGAGCTTGCCGATCAGCCATGGCTCGCCCAGGCGCGCGGCGTCATAATGCAACAGCCACAGTCCGAGAACCCAGGTCGCCGCCAGCGCCGGCGTCAGAATAATGCTGCGCAGCTTCGCCGCCGCATCGATCATCTTGCGCTCAAGTTCGCCGCCGGGCTGCGCTTCCATCTGATACGCGTAGAGACGCGGCAGCATCAGCAGCCCCGCCATCCAAGCGATCACGGCGATGATGTGCAGCCCGCGCGCGAGATCGTACATGTTCATGCCGGCGCTGGGCACAGCGTATGGCCATGCGGGCAAAGCCTGCCGCCATCCTGCGATGCGACTGACGCGCTGCGCGCTAGCGCGGCCTCCACCTGCTGGGCCAGCGCGAGAACGAACGCGTCCGCCGCGCCTAGCGCGCGGGCGCGCGCATAAAAGGGCAGGCGGTGCTGCTTCGCCAGTGCGGCGTATTCGTGATCCAGCTCCACCAACGTCTCCACGTGCTCGGAAACGAACGCGATCGGCGAAACAATCACGCCGCGGCCTTCCGCACCGGCGGCTTCGATTTCCGCGCCGATTGAGGGCTGGAGCCATTTGAGCGGGCCGACCCGCGATTGATAGCAGAGCCGCCATTCCCATGCACTCGGCAGCTGGCGGCGCACCGCTTCGACAGTTTGCGCCACTTGCCAGGCGTAAGGATCGCCGCGGTCTACAATGCGCTGCGGCAGGCCGTGGGCGGAGAACAGAACCCGCGGATGTTCTGGAAAGCCCGCTTCGCGCCACGCCGCCTGGATCGCCTCCGCATGCGCCTGGGCGAAATTCTGCGTGGTGGGATAGCAGCACACCGCGCGGCTCTTTCCGCGCCAATGTGTGCGCCACTCCTTCAGCGCCGAACCAGTCGTCGTGCTGGAATATTGCGGATAGAGCGGCACCAGAATCGCTTCGTCCGCCCCCCAATCGCTCACATCCGCCGCAGTCTGCGCGATGAGCGGCTTCCAGTAGCGCATCGCCGTGAACACGGCGAATTCGGCTTCGTGCCCGCGCGCGCCCAGCAGATTCTGCAACGCCGCGGCCTGCGCCTGGGTTTCGAACAGCAGCGGCGAGGCGCCGCCCATCATCGCGTAATTCGCCTGGGCCGACTTCTCCCGCGCCCGCGCGATGAACGCCGCCAGCGGCAGCCGCACGAAGCCGGGCGCCCCGATAATTGCTGGATCGCTGAACAAGTTCTGCAGGAACGGCCGCACAGCCTGCAGCGAATCCGGCCCACCCAGATTGAACAACACCACAGCGATCCGGCGCATGCCTCAACCGCCCTTCACAAGACGCACCAACGCTTCGACGTGCTCCGGCGGGACGTCCGGCGTGATGCCATGGCCGAGGTTAAAGATGTGCGGCCCACCAGCGAACGCCTCCAGCGTCTCGTGGACTCCGCGCTCCAGGGCCGCGCCTCCCGCCCGTAGCGCTTGCGGGTCGAGGTTGCCCTGCAGCGCCAGCTTCGACCCCACGGCCGCGCGCAGCCAGCGCGCATCACCGGCCGTATCCACGCCCAAGCCGTCGACGCCGGTTTCCTGGGCATAGTCCGGCGCGGCGGTTCCAGCCTCACGTGGGAAGCCGATGATTGGCGCCGCAGCGCCAAGCTCGCGCGCACGGCGCGCCAATGCGCGGTTTGGGGTCAGCACCAGCCGGTCGAACAGGGCAGGAGGCAAACCGCCGGCCCAGCTCTCGAAGATCATCAGCGCCTGCGCGCCGGCTCGCGCTTGCGCAGCCAGATGCTGCGCCGTCGCCTCGACCAATGCCGCCAGCAAACGATCCACATCCTCGGCGCGCCGGTACGCCGCCAGCCGCGAGGGCGCTTTGTCGCCGCCTTGGCCCTGAAGCATATAGGTGGCCACGGTCCATGGGCCGCCCGCAAAGCCGATCAACGCCTTGCCCGCTGGCAGCGCCGCCCGCACCTGCCCAATCGCGTCATAAACAGGGCCGAGCCGCTGCGGCACGGTTGCGGGATCCGCCAGGCCCCAATCCGCAACCTCGATCAGCGGCTCTAGCCGCGGGCCTTCACCCTCGACGAACCAAACCCTCCGTCCCAGCGCCTGGGGGATTGTCAGGATGTCGGAAAACAGGATCGCCGCATCGAGGTCGAAGCGCCGCAACGGCTGCAGCGTGGCTTCGCTCGCCAGCGACGAATTCATGCAAAAGGCCATAAAGCCTTCGGCCTGCGCCCGCAGGGCGCGGTACTCCGGCAGATAACGCCCCGCCTGGCGCATGATCCAGATCGGAGGCGGATCGAGCCGCTCTCCAGCCAGAACGCGCAGCAAAGCCGGTTTGTCCGCAGCCGCCATTATCTTCTTCTAAAGTGGAAAATCTTTGGGAGAGAAGGGGTGATAGGGCGCTGGGCGAGTGAGCCGATGGCCCGCTCGCGCTTCATCCTCATGCTTATCCACGCGGCTTCCAAAAGGCGAGCCTTGCGGGCGCGGCGCTTTGGCGGTTTGTCCGCAATCGCCGCCGCCGCGCTGCACAAAAGCGCTCCTGTGGGCGGGCGGCGAGGGAAACGAGGGCGGCGCCGTTTCCATCCGTGCGCCGTCCACGCCGTAGGCACTGGACAGGAAACCGCCCACGCAGGTTAAAGCAGGCGTCCACGGGGCGTTCACAGCGATGTCCAACTCCAAGATCGCGACCTATTTCAACGTCCACCTCGTATCGGATTCCACCGGCGAGACTCTGGCCAATGTCATGCGCGCCTCTGCCGCGCAGTTCGACAACATCCTGCCGATCGAGCATTCCTACTATCTCGTGCGCTCGATGAAGCATCTGGAGCGGGTGCTGCGCGAGATCGAGGCCGCCCCTGGCGTGGTGATGTTCACGATCTCGAACGACGATCTGCGCGCCCGCCTTGAAAGCCGCTGCAAGGAAATCGGCAGTCCGTGCACGGCAGTGCTCGATCCTGTGCTTGATATGATGAGCCGCTATCTGGCGATGGAGCTTAACCACCGCATCGGCGCCGGGCGGGTGCTCGATTCCGATTACTTCCGCCGGATCGACGCGCTGAATTTCGCCATGGGCCACGATGATGGGCAGGGCCACGTGGAGCTCGATGACGCAGACGTGATCCTCGTGGGCGTCAGCCGAACGTCGAAAACGCCCACTTGCGTCTACCTCGCCAATCGTGGGGTGAAGGCGGCGAACGTGCCGATCGTGCCCAATATTGCGCTGCCCCAGCGGCTCTTTGAGCTGGAGCAGCCGCTGATCGTCGGCCTCACGGCGTCGCCGGATCGGCTCGTGAACGTCCGTCGCAACCGGCTGGCCACCATCAAGGAAGAGCGCGCCTCTTCTTATGCCGACGCTGAAAGCGTGCGCACCGAAGTGCTCAACGCTCAAAAGCTATTCGAGCGGCAAGGCTGGCCGGTGGTTGATGTCACCCGCCGTTCGATCGAGGAAACCGCCGCCGCGGTGCTCAATCTGCTGGCTGAACGCCGGCGCGAAACCGACGCCTGATCATCATGCCGGACAGGGTCATCCTCGCGTCCACAAGCAGCGCCCGCCAGGCGATGCTGCGCGCGGCTGGCCTTTCGTTCGAGGCGGAAGCCCCGCGCGTCGATGAAGCCGCGGTGAAGGCCGGGCTGCGCGCCGAAGGCCTGCCCGTGCGGGACCAGGCCGACGCCCTGGCCGAGGTGAAGGCGCTCAGCATCTCACGCCTCCAGCCCGGCTTCGTCATCGGCGCCGATCAGATGCTGGCATTGGGCGATAAGGCTTTCGACAAGCCAGAGAGCAAAGAGGCTGCGAAGGCGCAGCTCCACGCGCTGTCAGGCCGTACGCACGCCTTGTTCACCGCCGCCGTGGTCGCGCGGGACGGCGTGGCCATCTGGCGGCACGTTTCCGCGCCACGCCTTACGATGCGCCGCCTTAGCGATGATGCGATCGAGGATTACCTCGCCCGCGCCGGGGAAGCGGCGTTCGCCAGCGTCGGCGCCTATCAGCTGGAGGGCCTCGGCGCGCAGTTGTTCGAAGGGGTGGATGGAGATTATTTTGCGGTGCTCGGCTTGCCGCTGCTGCCGCTTTTGGGCTTCCTGCGCGAGCATGGCGTAGGCGGGTTGGTCTAATGCGCATCACCTCGAGAACCGCTGTCCTGGCGCTGTTTGGCGATCCCGTCGGGCATTCGCTATCGCCGGTGATGCACAATGGCTGGATCGGCGATCACGGGCTCGATGCGGTTTATGTCGCGCTGCGCATCGCTACGGCGCAGGCGCCCAACACCTTCGTATCGCTGCGCAATGCAGGCTTTCGCGGCGCGAACGTGACGGTTCCGCACAAGCAGTCCGCTTGCCTCGCCGTCGATAGCCTCGATCCGACGGCTAGCGCGCTTAAAGCTGTCAACGTGCTGCGTTGGGAGGATGATGGCGCGATTTCCGGTTTCAACACGGATGCGCCGGGCCTCGTCTCTGCGCTGGATGAAAGCCATGCCGGCTGGCGCAGCACCACGGGCGCGGCCGTCGTGCTGGGCGCCGGCGGGGCGGCGCGGGCCGCCGTTTGGGGTTTGGCGCAAGCCGGCGTGAAGCGCGTGCTCGTCGTCAACCGCACCTTGGCGCGGGCGGAGGAAACCGCTGCGCTGACCCCGCGGGCGCACGCTTTCGCCTGGGATCAGCTCGGCGATCTCTTCGCGTCAGCCGATCTCATTGTGAACACGACGACCCTCGGCATGGCCGGCTCGCCGCCGATGGAATGGCCGATCGAGCGCACGCCGGATCATTGCATCGTGATGGACAGCGTCTACGCGCCGCTCGAAACGGAATTGCTGCGCGCCGCACGCGCCCGCGGACTCACTACAGTGGATGGCCTCGGCATGCTGATCCACCAGGGCGCGCTAGCGTTCGATATCTGGTTCGGCGTCACGCCAGATGTGCTGTTGGCGCGCGTGCGCCTGATGCAGGCGATTTCCGATCGCGAAAAGCTGCTGGCGCCGGAGGGATGATCGTCCTTGGCCTCACCGGCTCGATTGGCATGGGCAAAAGCGCCACCGCGAAGATGATCGCGGAGGAGGGCGTCCCTGTCTACGACGCCGACGCCGCCGTGCATGCGCTCTACGCGCAGGGCGGCGAGGCGGTCGCCCCTGTGGGCGAAGCGTTTCCTGGCGCGGTGCGCGATGGCGCGGTCGACCGCGAAGCGCTGCGCGCGTTGGCCCTGGGCGATGCGGAAAAAATGCGCCGGCTCGAAGCTATCGTTCATCCCCTGGTGCAAGAGGCGCAGCGCGATTTTCTACGTAGAGCGCACGCCGCCGGCGCGCCGCTTGTCGTGCTCGATATCCCGCTGCTGTTCGAGAATGGCAGCGATAAGCTGCTCGACGGAGTGATTGTCGTTACTGCGCCGGCGGCGGTGCAGCGGGCCCGCGTTTTGGCGCGCCCCGGCATGGACGAGGCCGCATTCGCCCACATCCTCGCGCGTCAGATACCGGATGCGGAAAAGCG
>JBFWWB010000138.1:0-6622 GCA_050246435.1 Hyphomonadaceae bacterium | reverse complement strand
CCGATCTCGTTGGAGCACGCATTGTTGTTCTGGCAGTTGTTCTTAGTCGTCTGGCTGGGATTGCTGCAGCTTCCGCTCGTCGCGCTTTCGCACGAGTTTTTGCTGTTGTTGCCGGAGATGCTGCACGTGCCGGCGGACTCGCACGAATTCTTGCTGTTGTTGCCGGAGATGCTGCACGAACCCGTCGTCGAGGATTCGCACGTGTTCTTCGGCGATTTGCCGGAAATGCTGCAGCTGCCGTTCACCGCGTCCCAATCGGTCCAGTCGATCCAGCTCGCGTTGTAATTGCTGGCGCCGACGTTCACGTCCTTGGCGAACGGAACGATCGCGGCCTGAACGTCGCCGGCCGTGGCCGACGCGTTCTTGAGGATGTTCAGCAATTCCTTGGTCGCGGCTTTGAGCGCGTACATCTTCGTCGTCGAGCCCGGGGAGGGGCAGGGCTGGCTCGACGGCTCGCACATGGAGCCGGTGTTATCGAGCGCGAGCGCGACCCAGAGTTTCGTCTGCCCCCAGACGACTTCGCTGGAAGCCTTCACCGGCACGTGCTCGATGCCCGCCACCGCCATCAGCGTCGTCGGCATCGTCACCTCGGTCTTCACCGTCACGGTGGAGTTGGCGACCGTCACCGATACCGGCATCGGCGCGCCGAAGCTCGGGTTCAGCTGGTAATTGGCGTTGAAATATTGCTGCGCGAGTACTTTTTGCTGATCGAGCGTCGCGCCCGGCTTGGCGGCCACGGCGAGGGCCGCGGCGTCCACCGCGGCGTACAGCTTTGCACGCACGGCCAGCGCGCGCGCCAGATCGACGCCGGCGCCGCCCGCGATCAGGATGGGAATGGTGGCCAGCGCGAAAATCATCGCGACATTGCCTTTGCGCGCGCGCCGGAAAGCGTTCGCGCGCGCGCCTAGCCAATTGCGCGCCCGCACCATGAATTTGGACATCTCGCCGCCGCCCATAGCCTTCTGCCTCGCCTGAAGACGAGCAAAGACTATGCCCCAGAGCCCTTAATATCCGGCTTACGCGGTCAGTATTTTTTGCGCCGGCACGAGTTTCGCAGGGAATTCGTAACGCTTCTTTAGCGCGAACACGCGTAAATGCGCTGCAAGGCGGATGAACGAAAGCGGCGGCGGTGGCTTGGTTAACACTTTTTCGCTTGTGCGGCGCAAGGCGTGCGCTCACGGCGCGCCGGGGCGGCAAGCCGGGCGCTAAGTCAGGCGCGACCGCGCTTGAGCTCGCGCTCGTGGCGCCGATCTTCTTCGTGCTGATGTTCGCGATCGTGGAGGCGGGCGCCGTTTATATCGGCGAATCCTGGCTGGCTTTCGCCACGCGCGACGTGGCGCGCGAGCTACGCACCGGCCAGGTGCAGGCCCAGCAAATCACCCAGCAGCAATTCCGCGACAAGGTCTGCCAGAAACTGGCGCCGATGTTCGCGTGCGACACCAAGCTGATGATCGACGTGCGGGCCTACAACGATTTCGCCTCCGCGTCGTACAGCGCCCCGCTGGACAGCAACGGCAATCTCGTCAGTGGGTTCAACAATTATCAGCCGGGCACGGCCTGCCAGGTCGTGCTGGTGCGCACCTTCTACCAATGGCAGGTGCAGACGCCGTTCTTCACGCCGTTCCTGGTGAACATGTCGCAAGGCCGCCGCCTGCTGAGCGCGGCGGACGCGTTCCGCAACGAGCCCTTCACCTCCGGCGTGCAAGGGTGCGGCACATGATTCGCGCTCCCGCTCATCGTTCGTTCGCGCGCGCGCGCGGCGGCATCGCCGCGGTTGAATTCGCGCTCATCCTGCCGGTGCTGGTGTTGCTGTTCTTCGGGCTCATCGAGCTTTCCGAGGGCACTGCTGTGCGCGGGCGCATGGAAACGACGGTGAGCACCGTCTCCGATCTTGTGGCGCAAGCCAACAAGATCACCAATAATGAGCGGGACAATATCTTCAACGCCGCCAAGGCGATCATGTATCCCTATTCGGCCACCGGAGTAGGCATCCGCATCTCGAGCCTGATCGACGACGGCACGGGCAAGGGCAAGGTGCAGTGGAGCGATGCGCAAAACTGGACGGCGCTTGCGGTGAACACCGTGCAGACCGTGCCGGCGGGCGTCATCGCCACCGGCGGCACCGTGATCCTGGCGGAAGTGAAATACACCTACACCTCGCCGCTCAAATATGTGCTGCCGGCGCCGGTCGACATGTCGAGCAAATTCTACTCGCGCCCCCGCCGCACGGTGGCGATCACGCGCAGCGCCACCTGATCACGCGCACGCGCGCTCAGGCGCGCCCGCGGCCCATCCAGGCGAATAGCGGCTTCAGCGGAAACACCCAGACGACGCCGGCGACGGCGAAATAGACGAGCTGCGCCGGCCACGGCGCCGTGGCGAGTTTGCCCCCGATCGTCGCCGCCGCGACGACGTAAACGCAGAGATAGCCGAGCAGCATCGCTGAGCCGAGCGCGCGGCGCGCATTCTGCCGCATGGGAAATCCTCCGCGGCGTTCAGCCGCCGCTGCCTTGGCGAGCCCTGATAGAATAAAGTCCGCTTCTCGTCTTCCCAGGTTGGCGCGGGCGCCCGATGCGACAGGCAGTACAGGCTTCGCGCGATGCGCTCGTCGGCTATTGGCTGCTGACGATCTGCGCGCTGGTTGCGGTGATGATCCTCGTCGGCGGCGCCACGCGGCTGACGGGCAGCGGGCTCTCGATCACCGAATGGAAGCCGGTCACCGGCGCGATCCCGCCGCTTTCGGCCGCCCATTGGAGCGCCGAGTTCGAAAAATACCGGCAGACGACGCAGTTCCGTCTCGTCAATCCCGACATCGGGCTCGGCGATTTCAAGCTGCTTTATTGGTGGGAGTGGGGGCATCGCTTCCTCGGGCGGCTCATCGGCGTCGTGTTCGCTGCGCCGTTCCTGGCGTTCTGGGCGCTCGGCCGCCTCAAAGGGCGCTTCTGGGGATGCGTCGCGCTGCTGGGCTTGGGCGCGCTGCAAGGCGCGATCGGCTGGTGGATGGTGCAAAGCGGCCTGTCCGGGCGCATCAGCGTGGCCCCGGCGCGGCTCGCGGTGCATCTGGGCGTCGCGTTCGTGATCCTGGCGCTCGGTTGGCGGCTGGCGCTCGCCGCGCTTGGCTGGCCCGCCGCGCGCGGCGCCGGCGGAGCACGGCTGGCGTGGATCTTCGCCGCGGCGCTGTTCGCGCAAATCCTGCTGGGCGCGATTGTCGCCGGTTCGGACGCAGGGCCCGCCTACGCCGATTGGCCCACGATCGGCGGCGAGTGGTTCCCACGGACCTATGCGGCGATGGAGCATGCCGCGATCCAGTTCAACCATCGCGTCGGGGGCTATCTGGTTTGGGCGCTGGCCGTCTTTCTGGCATGGCGCGCGTGGCGGGAGCCGCCGGGCGCGGCGCGCGCCGCCAGCCTCGCGGTTTTCGCGCTTGCCACGCTGCAGGCGGGCCTGGGGATCGCGACAATCCTGGCCGGCTCGCCGCTTTCTCTGAGCCTCATCCACCAGGGTGGGGCGATCGCACTCTGGCTCGCCGCCCATGCGGTCATCGCTGCGAAAACCATGCGGTAATATAATGCCACATTATATCTAGCTGATATAATTCAAGTTTATTGTTGTTGTTGACAATTATCCGCGGCGTCCGTATGCGCCCGCCTCCGCTTGCGCGAGTTTTTGTAATGCACAGCCCGCAGACCAAGTCGGCCCAACCGGCCGACGTCCAGCACAAATGGATCGTGATCGACGCCGAAGGCGCGGTCGTCGGCCGTTTGGCGTCCTTCATCGCGATGCGCCTGCGCGGCAAGCATCGCGCCGATTTCACCCCGCACGTCGATTGCGGCGATCATGTCGTCGTCGTCAACGCCGAAAAGGTGGCCTTCACCGGCGATAAAATGAATTCCAAAATCTATCGCCGCCACACCGGCTATCCGGGCGGCATCAAGGAGCGCGTCGCGGGCAAGGTGCTCGCTTCCAAACGCGCCAGCCTCGTGCTGGAGAAGGCGGTCGAGCGCATGCTGCCGAAAGAAAGCCCGCTCGCGCGCAAGCAGCTGGGCAAGCTGCGCGTCTATGCCGGCGGCGAACATCCCCACGTCGCGCAATCGCCCCAGCCGGTCGATTTCAAATCCTTCAACCGCAAGAATTCCAGGATCGGGTAGGCTCCATGTCGGACACGTATCAAGGCTTCGAAGACCTGGGCGCCGCCACCGGCGCGCCGCCGCCGATCCAGTCCACCCCGCCGGTGCTGCGCGAGCGCAAGGTCGATGCGCAGGGCCGCGCCTACGGCACCGGCAAGCGCAAGAACGCCATCGCGCGCGTGTGGGTGAAGCGCGGCAAGGGCGTCATCACGATCAATGGGCGCGATCAGGCGGTCTATTTCGCGCGCCCTGTGCTGCGCATGGTGATCCAGCAGCCCTTCCTCGTCACCGATCGCGGCGGCGTGAACGAAAACGGCGAATTCGTCGCCGAGTTCGACGTGGTGGCGACGGTCACCGGTTCCGGCCTTTCCGGGCAGGCCGGCGCGGTGCGCCACGGCATCGCCAAGGCGCTCTCCGATTTCGAGCCGGGCCTGCGCCCGCCGCTCAAGGCGCGCGGCTTCCTCACGCGCGACAGCCGCGTGGTGGAGCGCAAGAAGTACGGCCGCGCCAAGGCGCGCCGCAGCTTCCAATTCTCGAAGCGCTAGGGTTTCCCCAACAGGGACCGGGACGGGCGCTTCGCAAGAAGCGCCCGTTTTTGTTTGTGGAGCGCGCGATGGATGTGGATTGGCCCGCTGGGTGGCTGGGCGTGAGCGAGGCGGAAAGCGCAGCGCTCGCCGTGGCCCTCTCGCGCGCGCTCGCGCCAGGCCATATCCTGCACGCGCGGCGCTTCACCCCGATCGCGCGGCGCGAGGATCAGGAGGACGTGCTCCTGCTGATGGACGATGGCGAAGTCGCGGAGATGCACATGAGTTGGGCGGGCGCGCCCGCCACGCCGGAATTTCCCGGCGCGCTCTTGTTCATAGACCTCGATCAGTGGCGGAAGGCGCAATTCTGATGGCCAAGGTTTTTATCGACGGCGAAGCCGGCACCACCGGGTTGCAAATCCGCGAGCGCCTCGCCGGGCGCGGCGACGTGGCGTTGCTTTCGATCGATCCGGCGCGCCGCAAGGACGCGGGCGCGCGCGCCGATCTGCTCAACACCGCGGACGCGGTGATCCTCTGCCTGCCGGATGACGCAGCACGCGAAGCCGCCGGCCTCATCACGAATCCGGCCGTCAAAGTGATCGATGCGTCCACTGCGCACCGCACGGCGCCCGGCTGGGAGTTCGGCTTCCCCGAAATCGGCAAACGCAGCGCCATCGCCGCAGCAAGCCGCGTCGCCAATCCGGGTTGCTGGGCCACGGGCGCGATCGCACTGCTGAAACCGCTGGTGGATGCGAACTTGCTGCCGGCCGCGTGGCCGGTCACGGTCAACGGCGTCTCCGGCTATTCCGGCGGCGGCAAATCGATGATCGCCGAATTTGAAGACAAGGCGGCCGGCAATTACACCGAGGTTCCGTATCGGCTTTACGCCCTGTCGCTCGCACACAAGCATCTGCCGGAAATCCAGAAGCATGCGGGGCTCGCGCATCAACCGCTCTTCGCGCCTTCAGTCGGGCGTTATTACAAGGGCATGCTGGTGGAGGTTCCGTTGCCGCTGTGGGCGCTGCCGAGCCGGCCGCGCTTGGCCACTGTGCACGCAGTGCTGTCGGACGAGTATGCCGGCGAGCGCTTCGTGGAGGTCGCGTCGCTCGAGGAAGCGCGCAAACTCAAGACGCTCGACCCCGAAGGGCTGAATGGCACGAACAAGCTCAAACTGTTCGTGTTCGGCGATGAGAACGCGGGCGAGGCGCGCCTCGTGGCGCTGCTCGACAATCTCGGCAAGGGCGCTTCCGGCGCCGCCGTGCAAAACCTCAACTTGATGCTGGGCCTCGACGAAGCGGCGGGCCTCTAAGGCTTCAAGCCCCACGCGTCGGCCACGATCTCGTAGGAGCGCAGCCGCGCGGCGTGATCGTACATGTGGCTGGTGATGATCAACTCATCCGCCTGCGTTAGCGCGACGAATTCGTCGAGCTTGCGTTTCACCGTTTCGGGCGAGCCGACGGCGGAGAAATAGCGCATCTGTTCCATTTGCGCGCGTTCTTCCGGGCGCAGTTCGGCGTCAAACCCCGCGCGCGGCGCTGGCAACTTGCCCGGCATGCCGCGGCGCTGGTTCGCAAATCCGATCTGGGCGGAAGTGTAGTGAAATTGCGCCTCTTCGTCGGTCGCGGCGGCGACGACCGTGTAGCCGCACATCGCATAGGGCTTGTCCAGTTGCGCGGACGGTTGGAAGCGCTCGCGATAGATCGCCAGCGCCTGCATCAGCGAATCCGGCGCGAAATGCGAGGCGAAGCCGAACGGCAGGCCGAGCATCGCCGCCAACTGCGCGCCGAACGTGGAGGAGCCCAGAATCCACAGCGGCACGCTGCTGCCCGCGCCCGGCACCGCGCGGATGCGCTGACCCGCCTGTTCGGGCGCGAGGAACGCCTGCAGCTCCAGCACGTCGCGCGGGAAGCGATCTTCCCCGCCGACGAGCGTGCGGCGCAGCGCGTGTGCGGTCAGCTGGTCAGTGCCCGG
>JBFWWB010000137.1:0-6625 GCA_050246435.1 Hyphomonadaceae bacterium | reverse complement strand
GTCGAAGGCGTTTCCGGCCGCGACGCGCGCTATCTGCACGCCCGCGCCGCGCCTTTGCTTGCCGAACGCCCGTTGCGCAACGCCGCGCTGCTGCGCGCGATGGCGCGCCTCACCGAAGCGCCGGGCCTCGCTGTGGAGGCGCGCTTCGAACAAACGCCCGGCGGCGATCCCAACGCACTGCGCTTGCGCATCGCTGCGTCGCGCAAGCGCGTGGCCGCTGGCGCCTCCGTGAACAATCAGGGCCAACGCCTGCTCGGGCGCACGCAATACGAACTCACCGCCGCCGCCAACGGCGTCGTCCATCCCGGCGATCGGCTGCAGCTCTATTACGGCTTCCCGCAACAGAACGATCTCTACAGCTATGCCGCCTTGAGCTACGCCGCGCCGATCGGCGTGCGCGGCCTGCGGATGCAACTTTACGCTTCAAGCCTGCGCACGCGCCCCGAAGGGCTCGCCATCGCAGGCGACGCGCAAACCGCAAGCGCGCAGCTTTCCTATCCGCTGCGCGAGTCCGCGGAAGCCAGCACGACGATCAGCGCCAGCCTTGACGCGCTCGACAGCGACAACGCCTTCCTCGGCCAACTTATCGCCCGC
This sequence comes from Hyphomonadaceae bacterium, assembly GCA_050246435.1. Lineage (GTDB taxonomy): Bacteria > Pseudomonadota > Alphaproteobacteria > Caulobacterales > Aquidulcibacteraceae > JAKFWI01. The sequence goes on along the minus strand of JBFWWB010000137.1, from coordinate 6,031 downwards.
GAACGCACGCGCGTGCTGCGCGCCGGGCTTTCCTACGTCCGCGTCGATGGCGCGGCGCGCACGCAGGCCTACGCAGCGGCCAGCTTCGGCATGGATGCGTGGGGCGCGCGCGCCGCCCCCGCTTATGGCGGACCGGAATTCGCCAAGCTCACCGCCCGGCTCGCCCATGAGCGCCCGCTCGCCCCGCGCGCAATCTTGTCGGCGCGCATGACGGCGCAACTGGGCGCGCGCCGGCTGCCGCCGAGCGAGCGGCTGCAGTTCGGCGGCGAGGCGTTCGGCCGCGGCTTCGACGCCGGCTTCGCAAGCGCCAGCGCCGGGGTCGCCGCCAGCACGGAGGCCGCCCGCCTCTTCACCTTTCCCGGCGCGCCCGCCAGTGCTGCGGAAGGCCGTCTCTTCGCCTTCGCCGATGGCGCGCGTCTAGCCGCCGATGCAGTGTTTGCAACGCCTGGGCGCACGCTTGCCTCCGCCGGGATGGGTCTGAGCGTGCGGTTCCTGCGCAAATTCGATGCACGCCTGACGGCCGCAGCGCCCCTCGCCGGCGCACACGACGCCAACGGCGAGGCCCGGCTGACGTTCGGCCTCAGCGCAACCTTCTGAGCGTCGCCCCTGGCGCGCCGTCGCCCCAGCCTATATCTGCAGGCGACAGCGGGAGCGCGCGGTGAAGCAATTCCTCATTACGGTGGCCGGCGTTCTCGTCGGCCTCATCCTGTTCCTGATCGTGGCGCCGATGGTGCTGGTGGCCTCGCTCTCCAGCAAGAAGGCGCCGCCCAGCCCCTCCGCCGTGGTGCTGACGCTGGATTTGCGGCGCGACATGCCCGATCAGCCGACGCAGAACCCGTTCGCCGGTCTCTCCGGCAAGCTTTCCACCGTCGAAGTCGTGCGCAAGCTCGAAGCCGCCGCGCGCGACGACAAGGTGAAGGGCATTTTCCTGCGCGCGAACACGACGGGCGTTCCCGCGGCGCAGGCCGAAGAAATCCGCGGCGCGCTCGCCGCCTTCAAGGCGGAGAAAAAATTCGTTCTCGCCCACATCCAGAACGATGCGCTGAGCGCTTCGCTCGGCGGCTACATGACGGTCGCCGGCGCCGACGAGCTGTGGCTGCAGGAAGCTTCCGACTTCATGCCGATGGGTCTCGTCAGCGAGGAATTGTTTCTCGGCGGCACGTTGGAGAAATTCCACGTCGATCCGGAATTCGAACAGCGCGAGGAATACAAGAACGCGGTCAACACGCTGACGCAGAAGGGCTACACCACCGCCCACCGCGAAGCGACCCAAAGCCTGCTCGACAGCCTCTACGGCGCGGCGATCGAGGCCATCGCCGCCGACCGCAAGATGAGCCGCGCCGAAGCCGACGCCGCCGTGAAGGGCACGCCCTATTCCGGCAAGGCTGCGATCGAAGCCAAGCTCGTCGATAAACTCGGCCGCCCTGAAGACGCCGAAGCCGCGGCCCTCGCGCGCGGCGGCGACGGCGCCAAGCTCGTCGAACTCGAAGACTACACACCCCCGCCGCGCTCCGGCCCGGTGATCGCGCTTGTCGGCGGCGAAGGCGACATCGTGAGCGGCCCGGAAACGCCCGCCTCGCCCTTCGCCGACACCGCGGTGATGAACAGCGACGCGATCGCCCAGGCCTTCGAGGACGCCGCTAGCGACCGCGACGTGCGCGCCATCATCTTCCGCGTGAACAGCCCCGGCGGCTCGGCGGTTGCTTCCGATCAGATCCTGCATGCCATGCAGCTGGCGCAGCAGAAGGGCAAGAAGGTCGTCGTCTCGATGGGGCCGTACGCGGCGTCCGGCGGCTATTACGTCGCCGCCGGCGCGGATTCGATCATCGCCTCGCCAATGACGATCACCGGTTCGATCGGCATTTTCGGCGGCAAGTTCGTGTTGGGCGATGCGCTGCAGCGTTATCTGGGCGCGCGCGGCGATGCGATCGCCGTGGGCTCGCCTTACGCCAACATGTTCACCGCCGACGCCCCGTTCACCAACGCCCAGCGCCAGGCGTTCGCCGCCATGATCGACCGCGGCTACGCCGCTTTCCTTTCCGTCGTCGCCAGCGGGCGCAAGATGTCGATGGAGCAGGCGCGCGCCGTCGCCAAGGGCCGCGTCTGGACCGGCGCGCAGGCGAAGGAACGCGGCCTCGTCGACGAATTGGGCGGGCTCCCCGCCGCGGTGGCGCGCGCCAAGGCGCTCGCCGGCGTGAAGGAAACCACGCAGGTCACGCTGAAGCTCTATCCCGGCGAGAAATCTCCGCTCGAACAGTTGCAGGAGCTGCTGGGCGTCAGCGCGGAGAACGCGCGCGCCGCCGCCGCCCTTGGCGCAGTGCTCGGCGATAAGCGCGTGAACGCCATCCTGCGCGACGCCGTGGCGGGCGATCAGCCGGCGCTGCATGCGCGCGCTGACGTCACCGTGCGCTGACCGCGCTCGGCTTCAGCGCATCGCGATCGCTCGGTCCAGCGGGAGGCGGTCGCGCAGCGGCCGGCGGGGGTCACGCGCCTAGCGGCTCAAGCACATCCAGCGCGCGCGGTGAATGTCTTCGATATTGCTGCGCCAGCCGGTGATGCGCGGGTTCACCAGATTCTGCGACGAGCCGATCGCGATTGGGATGATCGGATTGTCGTTCAGCATCACCTGCTCGGCCTGCGCCATGATCTGGCCGCGCACGGCGGGGTCGCGCTCGTCGCCCGCTTGCTGCATCAGCGCATCATATTGCGGGCTCGAATAGCCGGGATAATTCTGCGATCCGGTGCGCGTTTCCAGCAGGAACAGGTAATTCTGCGCATCGGCGTAGTCGCCGATCCAGCCGCCGTCGCCGATATCGAAATTCTTCGCGCGCAGGTTCGAGTAGTGGATTTGCGTCTCCGTCGCGCGCAGCTCCACCTGCACCCAGGGCGCGATCGCATGCCAATCCGATTGCGCCACCACCGCCACGCGCGGACTGTCGCCGCCATTGCGGAAGGAAAACGCGAAGCGCAGCGGCCGCTGCGGCCCGTAGCCGGCCGCCTCCAGCAGCTTGCGCGCTTCGGCGCGACGCTCGTCCATCGGCTCGTCGGCCCAGGCAAGGCGCGCGGTGCGCGGATAGCCCGGCATCGTCGGCGGCACGAACTGGTACGCCGCCTCGTAGCCCGATTGATAAATCCGCCGCGCGATGAAATCGCGATCGACAGCCATCGACAGCGCCTGGCGCACCCGCGCATCCTTGAACGCCGGGCGCGTCGTGTTGATCGAGAAATATTGCGTCAGCATCCAGGGCGCGATGCGCACGTAGCCGGGCAGTTCACGCTGCAGGATCTGCGCCTTCTGGCCGGGGAAGCGCGTGCTCCATGCCAACTCACCCGCCTGCACGCGGCGCACCGCGGTGTCGGTGTCGTTGGTGGGATAGAAGAACAGCTCGTTCAGGCAGACATGACCCGCATCGTAGAACAGCGGATTCTTCTTCAGATGCACCAGATAATTCGACCACCATTTAGCCAGCGTGTAGGGCCCGTTCACCACCACGTGCTGCGGCTTGATCCAATCGTCGCCCCACTGCTCCACCCCATGCTTGGGCACCGGATAGGCCGTGGAATGCTTCAACAGCCCAGGGAGATAGCTCGCCGGATGATCGAGCGTGATCTCCAACGTGCGCTCGTCCACCGCGCGCACGCCCAGCGCGTTGAGCGGCGCGCGCCCTTCCTTCACCGCCTGCGCGTTGCGGATCGGATAGAGGATCGGCGCATATTCCGAGAGCGATTCCGGCGCCAGCACGCGGCGATAGGCGTATTCGAAATCATAAGCCGTCACCGGCGTCCCGTCCGACCATTGCGCCTCGCGCAGGAAGAACGTCCAGGTCAGGCCGTCTTCGCTCGTTTCCCAGCGCAGCGCCATGCCGGGAATGATGCGCGCCTCGGCGTCTTCCGTGGTCAGCCCCACGAACATGTTGCCGATGATGTTGTTTTCCCACTGGCCGGTGGATTTCTGCGGATCGAGCGTCAACGGCTCCGCGCCGTTGCCGATCTCGATCACGCGCCCCTCAGCGTCAATGCCGGCGGGCGGCTCCTTCGCGCACCCGCCCAAGCTGGCGGCGGCCGCTGCGATCAGCAGCGCCACGGCGCCCGCGAGGCCCGCTCTCATGCGCCGAAGCCCCACCCTCAGCGCTCCTTCGGGTCCAGCGCGTCGCGCAAGCCATCGCCCAGGAAATTGAGGCACAGCAAAGTGACGAACATCGTCGCCGCCGGCGCAATCAGCAGCCAGGGCGCGCGGTCCATGTATTTGGCGCCCGCCGCGATCAGCTGGCCAAGCGAGGTGAGCGGCTCCTGCACGCCCAAGCCCAGGAAGCTCAGGAAGCTCTCCGCCAGGATCACGACCGGCACGTTCAACGTCGCATAGACGATCACTGGGCCCAGCGCGTTGGGCGCGATGTGACGCGTCACGATCTGCCATCCCGTGGCGCCGGAAGCCCGCGCGGCCTCGATGAATTCGCGGTTTCTGAGCGCGATCGCCTGCCCGCGCACGATGCGCGCCATCGTCAGCCATTCCACCGCGCCGATCGCCACAAAGATCAGGAAGATGTTCGCGCCGAACGTGACCATCAGAATGATCACGAAGAAGATGAACGGGATGGTGTAGAGCACGTCGACGATCCGCATCATCAGCCCGTCGAGCCAGCCGCCCGCATAGCCCGCCACCGCGCCCCACAGCACGCCGATCAGCAACGACACCGCCGTCGCCGTCAGCCCCACCATCATCGACACGCCGAGCCCGAAGAGGATGCGGGCCACCATGTCGCGCCCTTGCGCATCAGTGCCCAGCCAGTGCGCGTTCTCCGCAGTCGGCGGCGCAAGCACGGCGTCGCGATAGATCGTGTCGACAGAGTGCGGCCAGAACAGCGGGCCGATCAGCGCCAGCAGCGCCAGCGCGCCCAGCACGCCCAGGCTCGCCATCGCGGCGGGATTACGGCCCAGCCTGCGGCGCGCATCGTCCCACAGCGAGCGCCCCGGCGGGAGCGGCGCGGGCGGCGCCTCCAGCGCGGGCGCGGCCTCGGCCTCTTCCGCGCTCATGTCCGCGTCCTCGGATCGAGCGCGCGATACAGCATGTCGGCGGCGAGATTGAGCAGGATGATCAGCACCGCATAGAGGATCACCACGCCCATCACGAGCGTATAGTCGCGCGAGAGCGCGCCCATCACGAATTGCCGCCCCAGCCCTGGCAGCTGGAATACGGTCTCGATGACGAAGGATCCGGTGATCACGCTCGCCGCCGCCGGTCCAAGATACGAAACCACCGGCAGCGCCGCCGCCGGCAACGCGTGGCGCAACACCACGAGGCGTTCGGGCAGCCCCTTCGCGCGCGCCGTGCGCACCGCGTTCGAGCGCATCGCTTCGATCATCGCGGCGCGCATCAGCCGCGAGATCACCGCAATCTGGGGCAGCGCCAAGGTCGCCACCGGCAACAGCAGATGGCGGAATGAATATTGATCGCGCGCCAATCCTGCCGTCGGCAGCCAATGCAGCTGCACGCCGAACACCAGCGAAAGGAGCGGCCCCATCACCAGCGGCGGCACGCACACCCCGATGAGCGCCACGCTCATCACCGCGAAATCCTGCGCCTTGTTCTGACGCAGCGCCGCCAGCACGCCCAGCACGCCCCCGATAGCCACGCCTACGAGCATCGAGGCGAAGCCGATCAGCGCGCTGGTGGGCAGGCCCTCGGCGATGATGTCGGCGACGTCCTTGTCCTTGTATTTGAGCGAGGGGCCCAGATCGCCGCGCGCCGCCGCGCTCAGATAGAGCGCGAACTGCGTCGTCACCGGCTTGTCGAGGTTGAAGGCGGCCTTCACCCGCTGCTCCACCTCCGGCGCGAGCTGGCGCTCGGCGTCGAATGGCCCGCCCGGTGCTACGCGCATCAGGAAAAAGGCGGCCGCGATGATAACGAACAAGGTTGGAACGGCCACAGCCAGGCGGCGCGTGACGAGTGCGATCATGAACGCCCTGGCGTGACCCCCGCTTGCGGCGGGAGCTTATCTTCTGCCTGCGCGCGTGTCACCGGAGAGCCTGC
>JBFWWB010000136.1:0-6719 GCA_050246435.1 Hyphomonadaceae bacterium | reverse complement strand
CCCGCGCCGCGCGCAACATCCCGAACCTCGACGTGCTGCCGAACGCCGGCCTCAACGTCTATGACGTGCTGCGCCGCCGCCAGCTCGTGCTCACGCGCGACGCCGTGGCGGCGATCCAAGCGCGCTTCACCCAGCAAGAGGCGGCCTGATGCCCAGCGCCTATGACACGCTCGTAGCCCCCGTGATCACGGAAAAGGCAACCTTGCTCTCCGAGCACAACAAGGTGGTGTTCCGCACGCCGCTGGCCGCGACCAAGAAAGAGATCAAGGACGCCGTCGAGAAACTCTTCAAGGTGAAGGTCACGGCGGTGAACACGATCCGCCAGAAGGGCAAGAACAAGGTGTTCCGCAACGTGCGCGGCAAGCGCTCGGACACCAAGAAGGCGATCGTGACCCTGGCCGCGGGCCAATCCATCGACGTGACGACGGGGCTTAGCTGATGGCGCTCAGGACATTCCGCCCGACCTCGCCGGGGCGACGCCAGCTGGTGATCGTCGACCGCAAGGAGCTCTACAAGGGCAAGCCGGTTAAAGCGCTGACGCAAGGGCTCACGAAGTCCGGCGGGCGCAACAATGCCGGCCGCATCACCGCCTTCCGCCATGCGGGCGGGCATAAGCGCGCCTACCGCATCATCGATTTCAAGCGCCGCAAATGGGGCGTGGCGGGCGTCGTGGAGCGGCTGGAATACGATCCCAACCGCACCGCTTTCATCGCGCTGGTGAAGTACAAGGACGGCGAACAGGCCTACATCCTCGCGCCACAGCGCCTGAAAGCGGGCGACGAGGTGATCGCGGGCGAACGGGTGGACATCAAGCCCGGCAACGCGATGCCGCTGAAGGCCATCCCGGTCGGCACCATCGTGCACAATGTCGAGCTGAAGCCGCTGAAGGGCGGCCAGATCGCGCGTTCCGCCGGCGCGTACGCGCAGGTGGTGGGCCGCGACGCGGGCTACGCGCAGCTGCGCCTCATGTCGGGCGAAGTGCGCATGGCGCCGGATACGTGCATGGCCACGATCGGGGCGGTGTCGAACCCTGACAACATGAACGAAAACTGGGGCAAGGCCGGCCGCTCGCGCCATCTGGGCAAGCAGCCGAGCGTCCGCGGCGTCGCCAAGAACCCGGTCGACCACCCGCACGGCGGCGGCGAGGGCAAGACCTCCGGCGGCCGTCACCCGGTGACGCCGTGGGGCAAGAAGACCCGCGGCCCGAAGACGCGCAAGACCAAGCCGTCCGACCGCCTGATCATCCGCCGCCGCCACGCCAGGAAAGCCTAAGCCATGAAGTCTTCGCCGCTTCTCAAATTTCCGGAAGGCGTCCAGATCCCCGGCCTCAAGGCGGCGGGCAAGAGCCCGTTCGGCCTGCGCGAGTGGGAGCGGCCGGAAGAAGACATGCGCACCATCGCGTTCCTGGCCGCCAAGCGGGGGATGAAATAATGCCGCGTTCGACTTGGAAGGGCCCGTTCGTCGACGGTTATCTGCTGAAAAAGGCCGACAAGGCCGCAACCCAGGGCGCTCGCCGCGAAGCGATCAAGACCTGGGCGCGCCGCTCGACGATCATGCCGCAATTCATCGGCCTGACGTTCCAGGTGCATAACGGGAAGAGCTTCATCCCGGTGCTCGTGAGCGAGGACATGGTGGGCCACAAGCTGGGCGAGTTCGCGCCGACGCGCAGCTATTCGGGCCACGGCTCGGACAAGAAGGTGAAGCGCAAATGAGCAAGCCGAAAGCGCCCCCGCGCCAGGCCGAGAATGAAGCGCGCGCCGTGCTGCGCACGCTGCGCGTCAGCCCGCAGAAGCTCAATCTCGTCGCGCAATCCATCCGCGGCCTCGCGGTGGAGAAGGCGCTGAACGAGCTCGAATTCTCGCGCAAGCGGATCGCGGCGGACGTGCGCAAATGCCTGCAATCGGCGATCGCGAACGCCGAGAACAACCACAATCTCGACATCGACAGCCTTGTCGTGGCGCAGGCCCATGTCGGCAAGAATTTGGTGATGAAGCGCAGCCACGCCCGCGCCCGCGGCCGCGGCGCGCGGGTGGAGAAGTTTTTCTCCCAGATCACGATCGTCGTGCGTGCGGTGGAAGAAGCGGACGAGGGCGGCCAGCGCCGCCACGTTTCGCCCGAACGGCGCAAGCCTGAAGCGCAAGGAGCGGCCGCCTAATGGGTCAGAAAGTCAATCCGGTCGGGTTGCGCCTCGGCGTCAATCGCACCTGGGACAGCCGCTGGTACGCCAATTCCGGCGAGTACGGGAAGCTGCTCCACGAAGACATCCGCATCCGCAAGATGCTGCGCGAGCGGCTGGCCGGCGCGGGCATCTCGCGGATCGTGATCGAGCGGCCGCACAAGAAATGCCGCGTGACGATCTACACGGCCAAGCCTGGCGTGGTGATCGGCAAGAAGGGCGCCGACATCGAGAAGCTCCGCAAGGACCTTTCGTTGATGGCGCCGGGCGTCGAGGTGTTCTTGAACCTCGTGGAAGTGCGCAAGCCGGAAACGGATGCAGCCCTGGTGGCCGAAAGCGTCGCCCAGCAGCTGGAGCGCCGCGTGGCGTTCCGCCGGGCGATGAAGCGGGCGATGCAATCCTCCATGCGCCTGGGCGCTCAAGGCATCCGGATCAATGTTTCGGGCCGTCTCGGCGGGGCGGAAATCGCGCGCATGGAATGGTACCGCGAAGGCCGCGTGCCGCTGCATACGCTGCGCGCCGACGTCGATTTCGGGTTCGCCGAAGCGCACACGGCCTATGGCCGCATCGGCGTGAAAGTTTGGATCTTCAAAGGCGAAATCCTCGAGCACGATCCGATGGCGCAGGACAAGCGCCTGCAGGAAACCGGCGAGCAGCGCGAGCGCCGTGACCGCGACCGCCCGGCGCGTGACGACCGCCCGCCGCGCGATGACCGTCCCGGCCGGGGCCGCGGGCGCCGCCGCGAAGTCGAAGCCGACGCGGAAAGCTGATCGCGATGCTGCAGCCGAAGAAAACCAAATTCCGCCGCGCCCATAAGGGCCGCATTCACGGCGCCTCGAAGGGCGCCACGAAGCTCGACTTCGGGCAATACGGCCTGAAGGCGCTAGAGCCCGAACGCGTCACCGCGCGCCAGATCGAAGCGGCCCGCCGCGCCATCACGCGCGAAATGAAGCGCCAGGGCAAGGTGTGGATTCGCATCTTCCCGGACGTGCCGGTGTCGAAGAAGCCCGCCGAAGTTCGGATGGGCTCGGGCAAGGGCGCACCGGAATTCTGGGCCGCGCGCGTGCATCCCGGGCGCATCATGTTCGAGATCGACGGCGTGCCCGACGCAGTGGCCAAGGAATCGCTGCGCCTGGGCGCTGCGAAGCTGCCGATCAAGACGCGCATCGTCACCCGGATGGAGGGCCAATAATGGCGAAGGGCGAGAACAAGGCGCAAAACCTGCGCGCCAAGGACGCCGCGAGCCTCAAGGCCGACGTCGCCGCGCTCAAGAAGGAGCAGTTCAATCTGCGCTTCCAGCAGGCGACGGGCCAGCTGGCCAACCCTGCGCGCATGCGCGTGGTGCGCCGCGACATCGCGCGCGCCCAAACCGTGCTCAACGAAAAGACGAAAGGCGCCTGACGATGCCGCGGCGTGTGATGAGTGGCGAAGTGGTGAGCGACAAGGGCGACAAGACGGTGATCGTCCGCGTCGAACGCACGTTCCTGCATCCGGTGATGAAGAAGACCGTGCGGCGCTCCAAGCGCTATCACGCCCACGACGAACAAAACGCCTTCCACCCGGGCGACCAGGTGGAAATCCGCGAATGCCCGCCGAAATCCAAGCTGAAACGCTGGGAAGTCGTCGGCCGGCTGAGCGTCTGAAGAGAGGCAATTGGCAGTAGGCAATGGCGATCAGGCTGAGTGAAGCGGCGTTTCGACTGCCTATTCACGACTGCCTACTGCCCGGAAGGATTGAGGAACGGATCGCATGATCCAGATGCAAAGCAATCTCGACGTCGCCGATAATTCCGGCGCCAAGCGCGTGATGTGCATCAAGGTGCTGGGCGGCTCGAAGCGCCGCTACGCCACCGTGGGCGACATCATCGTCGTCTCCGTGAAGGAGGCGATCCCGCGCGGGCGCGTGAAGAAGGGCGACGTGCGCAAGGCGGTGGTCGTGCGCGTGCGCAAGGATCTGAAGCGCCGCGACGGGAGCACGATCCGCTTCGATTCGAACGCCGCCGTTCTGATCAACAATCAGGGCGAACCGATCGGCACGCGCATCTTCGGGCCGGTGCCGCGCGAACTGCGCGGCAAGAACCAGATGAAGATCATCTCGCTGGCGCCGGAGGTTCTCTAGTCATGGCCGCGAAGATCAAGAAGGGCGACACGGTCATCGTGCTCGCCGGCAAGGACAAGGGCAAATCGGGCCGCGTGCTCGAAGTGCTGCCGAAGGAGAACCGCGCCGTCGTCGATGGCGTGAACCTCGTGAAGCGCCACACCAAGCCCTCGATGGCCGATCCGCAGGGCGGCGTGAAGACGAAGCCCGCGCCGATCCATCTCTCCAACATCGCCCAGCGCGATCCCTCCACCGGCAAGCCCACGCGCGTGGGCTTCAAGGTGAACGAGCAGGGCCTCAAGGTCCGCATCGCGAAGCGTTCGGGCGTCGAAATCTCCGAGCCGAGGACCTGACGATGGCCGCCGAAGCCGCCTACGAACCCCGCATGAAGACGCGTTACCGCGAGAGCGTGCGCGGCGCCCTGCGTGAGAAGTTCAGCTACACGAACGAGATGCAGATCCCGCGCCTCGACAAGATCGTCATCAATATGGGCGTGGGCGAAGCCGTTCAGGATTCGAAGAAGCTGCAATCGGCCATCGCCGCGCTGACGGCGATATCCGGGCAGAAGCCGGTGGCCACGAAGTCGCGCAAGTCGATCGCGACCTTCAAGGTCCGCGAGAACATGAATATCGGCGCCAAGGTCACCCTGCGCGCCGACCGGATGTACGAATTCCTTGACCGGCTGGTCACCATCGCGCTGCCGCGCGTGAAGGACTTCCGTGGGCTCAACGGGCGCAGCTTCGACGGGCGCGGGAATTTCGCGATGGGCCTCAAGGAGCACATCGTTTTCCCCGAGATCAATTACGACACCATCGACACCATCTGGGGCATGGACATCATCGTCTGCACGACTGCGCGCACCGATGAAGAAGCCAAGGCCCTGCTGGCGGAGTTCGATTTCCCGTTCCGGAACTGATCGCAGATGCGGTCCACCCCGGAACAGCATTGGGAGAGTTGAGAGTATGGCGAAGACCAGTTCGATCGAGCGCAACAAGAACCGCGCGAAGCTCGCCGCGAAATTCGCGGGCCGGCGCGCGCGCCTCAAAGCCGTAGCGCTCGACGACACCCGCCCGCTCGAGGAGCGCTTCGAAGCGCGCGTGAAGCTGGCGCAGCTGCCGCGCAACTCCGCGCCGAGCCGTTTCCGCAACCGCTGCGAGGTGACGGGCCGGCCGCGCGCGTTCTACCGCAAGCTCAAGATGAGCCGCATCGCGCTGCGGGAGCTCGCGTCGCGCGGGCAAATCCCCGGCATGGTCAAGTCGAGCTGGTAGGGGATCGCAGATGCAACTGAACGACCCCTTGGGCGACATGCTCTCCCGTATCCGCAACGCGCAATTGCGCGGGCGCTCGACGGTGGCCTCGCCCGCTTCGAAGCTGCGCGCCCATGTGCTCGACGTGCTGGTCGAGGAGGGCTACGTGCGCGGCTACGCAGAAGTCGAAAAAGACGGCAAGAAGGAGCTGGAGATACAGCTCAAATACGCCGAAGGCGCGCCGGTGATCACGCAGATCGCGCGCGTTTCGAAGCCGGGCCGGCGTGTCTATTCTTCGATCAAGGATCTGGGCCTCGTCCGCAACGGGCTGGGCGTGGCCATCCTGTCGACGCCGAAAGGCGTGATGAGCGACGCCGCCGCGCGCGCGCAGAACGTCGGCGGCGAAGTGCTGTTGAGGGTGTATTGAGATGAGCCGAGTCGGCAAGAAACCGATCCCGCTGCCCTCTGGCGTCACCGCGACGATTTCGGGGCAGACCGTCAGCGTGAAGGGGCCGAAAGGCGCGCTTTCCTTCCGCGCGCCCGACGAGATCGCCGTGGCGCAGGGCGCCGACGGCATCACCGCCAATCCGCGCCACGAAACGCCGCGCTCGCGCGCAATGTGGGGCATGGTGCGCGCGATCCTGGCGAATAACGTGCACGGCGTGAACCAGGGCTTCGAAAAGACGCTCGAACTCGTCGGCGTCGGCTATCGCGCGGCAATGCAGGGCCAGAAGCTGCAGCTGCAATTGGGCTACAGCCACGAGATCGTCTACGCGCCGCCGGCCGGAGTGACGATCGCCACGCCGCGCCCCGTGGAAATCCGCATCAGCGGCGCGGACGCGCAGGCCGTGGGCCAAGTCGCTTCCGAAATCCGCCGGTTCCGCAAACCCGAGCCCTACAAGGGCAAGGGCGTGAAATACGCGGGCGAGCAATTGCGCCGCAAGGAAGGCAAGAAGAAGTAGGCCGATGAAGACGTCGCTTCAGAAAAACGCCCGCCGGGCCGAACGCGTGCGCGCCAAGCTGCGCCGTTCGGGGCGCCCGCGCCTTTCGGTGTTCCGTTCGAACAAAAACATCTCCGCCCAGATTATCGACGATGCGAAGGGCGTGACGATCGTTTCGGCCTCCTCGCTCGACGAGGATCACAAGAAGGCGTCCAAGAGCGGCGGCAACAAGGATGCCGCCGCCGCGATCGGCCGGTT
>JBFWWB010000135.1:0-6793 GCA_050246435.1 Hyphomonadaceae bacterium | reverse complement strand
TGGTGATCGCCTCCGTGAGGAACGAAAACGGCGTCGGCGCGGCGTCGGCCTGCTGCATGCCGAGGCCGGCCCAGTCGATCGTGCGCCGGTCGAGCCGGGCGGGCGTGCCGGTCTTCAGCCGGCCCATCTGGAAGCCCAGCCCATAGAGCCGGTCCGAAAGGCCGATCGCCGGCGCTTCGCCGGCGCGGCCGGCGGGGATCCGCTTGGCCCCGATATGGATCAGGCCCTTGAGGAACGTGCCCGTCGTCAGCACCACGCGCGGCGCGTGGATTTCCGCGCCCGAAGCCGTGACCACGCCCGCCACGGCGCCGGCTTCGATCAGAAGATCCTCCACCGCCTCGGCCCGCACCGTCAGGCCCGGCGTCTCCATAAGCGCCGCCTGCATCGCCTGCTTGTAGAGGCCGCGATCCGCCTGGGCGCGGGGCCCGCGGACAGCCGGGCCTTTCGAGGCGTTGAGCAGCCGGAACTGAATGCCGGCGGCGTCCGCCGCGCGGCCCATGAGGCCGTCCAGCGCGTCTATCTCGCGCACGAGGTGACCTTTGCCGAGCCCGCCGATGGCGGGGTTGCAGCTCATCTCGCCAATCGTTTCGATCTTATGGGTGAGCAGCAGCGTGCGCGCGCCGAGCCGGGCGGCAGCCGCCGCCGCCTCGCAGCCGGCGTGGCCGCCGCCAATGACGATGACGTCGAAATCAGACATGGGACGCGGGCGTTCTAGCGCAAAGAGCCTGGCGCGTCACCGGCGCCGGATCGCGCTTACGGCGGCCGTCCTTGCGCCGGAATTGCCTAATTCCGGTTAGGTTGTTTCCCGTGGAACAATTTCCCACAGGACCTGCGGCGGGCGCTAAAAATCCGTCTACGGAGTATTTGCTCCGACTACGGAGCATCGCTCCGTTTCACATGAAACAGATGGATTTCCGTTTACGGATGCGCGCACCGCACGCTCACTTGCCGATGCAGAAATCGGCGAAAATCGCATCCAGAACGTGCTCGATATCGAAGCGCCCGCCGATCCGTCCTATCGCCCGCGCCGCAAGGCGCAGATCCTCCGCGGCAAGTTCAGCGCCGCCGGCCGCCAGCGCGCGCTCGAGCGCCGCGCGCGCCTCTTCGAGGTGCCCGCGGTGACGCGCGCGGGTGAGCGCTGGGGTTTCCTCGCCGCCCAGCGCCTCGGACACCTGGCCGGCCAGCAGCGCCTCCAGCGCTGGCAACCCGGCGCCGGTGACCGCCGATAAGGGCTGCACCCGCAGCTTCCGCTCGGCGGCGAGCGCGCGGGCCGCCGTGGCCGCCGGGCCGGGCCGTAGATCGGATTTGGACAGCGCCAACACGTCGCCCGGGCGCAGCGCGGCGAACGTATCCGGACTGACGCCGGGCCCGCTCGAATCGATCAGTCCGATGCGCAGGTCGGATTCCTCCGCGCGCGCCAGCGCCCGGCGCACACCCTCAGCCTCGACGCCCTCGGCGGCGCGCAGTCCCGCGGTGTCCGCCATCCACACAGGGAAGCCGCCAAGGATCAGGCGGACCTCCACGATGTCGCGCGTGGTGCCCGGAATGTCGGAGACGATCGCCGCGTCGCGTCGCGCCAACGCATTCAGCAGGCTCGACTTGCCAGCATTCGGCGCGCCGATCAGCGCTAGGCGATATCCGTCGCGGATGCGCTCGCCGCGATGGCTGTCGGCCAGGTGCGCCGCGATCTCGCTGGCCAGCCCTTCGATGATCGGGCGCGCGCGCTTCGCCAGCGCATCGGGCAGGTCTTCGTCGGGAAAGTCGATTTCCGCTTCGTAGAGCGCCAGCGCCGCAATCAGCCGGCTGCGCCACCCCTCATAGATCACCGCCAGCCCACCGCCCATTTGGCGCAGCGCCTGGCGGCGCTGGCCCTCGGTTTCGGCGTCGACGAGATCTGCCAGGCCTTCGGCGGCAGTGAGGTCGAGTTTGCCGTTCTCAAACGCGCGGCGGGTGAACTCGCCGGGCCCTGCGGGGCGCATGCCCGGCAGCAGAGACAGCGCATTCAGCACGGCGGCGATGACAGCCGGCCCGCCATGCACGTGCAGCTCCGCCACGTCCTCGCCGGTGAAGCTGTGCGGGCCCGGAAAGCACAGCACCAGCGCTTCATCGATAGCCCCGCGCGCATCGCGCAGCGTGCGCCGCCCGGCGCGGCGCGCCATGGGGGGCGGGCGGGCGGTCAGCGCGCGCAGCGCCGCGTCCGCTCCGGGCCCGGAAATCCGCACGATGGCGACGCCGGCGCGCCCGGCGCCGCTGGCCAGGGCATAGATCGTTTCCGCCGTCACGCGCGCGGGATCAATCGGCTTTGCCGCTGCGCGCGCCGGCGCTCAGCATGCTGAAGAAGGTCTCCTGCGCCTGTGCGCCCATCTGCATCCATGAGCGCATCATCGCCTCCGGCGAGAGCGCGCTCATGTTCGCCTGCAGCCGCTTGCCCATCTCCGTGACGAGCGCCTCGTTGAGCGCGGTCACGTCCGGCAGGCCCATGAATTGGCGCGCCTCGACGGGCGTGCACTCAACCTCGATCCGCATCTTCATCGCCGCGCGCCTCCTCGCGCGTTGTTTATAGACCCAGCCGCGAAGAACCCGGTAGGGTGTGTGGAGAACGGGAGGAAGCGATGAGCGGCAAAACGGTCACCGTGAAGGGCCATGACGGCGCGTTCGCCGCCTATCTGGCGACGCCCTCCACGCCGCCGAGCGCCGCCGTGGTGGTCATCCAGGAGATTTTCGGCGTGAACGCGGTGATGCGCCAGATCGCCGATCAATACGCCGCCGCCGGCTACCTCGCGCTCTGCCCGGACCTGTTCTGGCGCATCGAGCCGAACATCCAGCTTACCGACCAGAGCGAAGCGGAGTGGAAGCGCGCGTTCGCGCTATTCGGCGCCTTCAATGTCGACAACGGGATCGACGATATCGACGCCTCGATCGACTATCTGCGCGGCGCGGCGGGCGTGCAAAAGGTCGGCGCGGTCGGCTTCTGCCTGGGCGGGCTGCTGGCTTATCTCACCGCCGCGCGCACCGATGTGGACGCTGCTGTCGGCTTCTATGGGGTGACGATCGAACAGCGGCTCGAGGAGGCTGAAAAGATCGCCCAACCGCTGATGCTGCACATCGCTTCGAAGGATCAGTTCGTCTCGCCGCAGGCGCAGGAAACGATCAAGGCCGCGCTCCACAATCACCCGCAGGTGACGATCCATATCTATGAGGGGCAGGATCACGCCTTCGCGCGCGCGGGCGGCGCCCATTACGACAAGGCGGCGGCGGAGCTCGCCAATCGCCGTACGGCGGATTTCTTCCGCCAGAAACTTCTGGCCTAGGGCGGCGCTGAAGAGAGTGTTAACGGCGGCGGGCCGCGCAAGGCGCGGCGGTGGCGATAGAGGGGCAGGGTGGTGCGCGCACTACGAATCCATGAACGTGGCGGTCCGGAAGTCTTGCGCGTCGAGGATGTGCCGACGCCGGAACCGGGCCCTGGCCAAGTGCGCATCCGCCATACTGCGATCGGCGTGAACTTCATCGATGTGTATCAGCGCAGCGGCCTCTATCAGGTGCCGCTGCCGGCAGTGCTCGGCCAGGAAGCCGCTGGCGTGATCGATGCGCTCGGCCCCGGCGTCGCGGATTTCCGCGTCGGCGATCGTGTCGCGATGTACACCGGGGAAGGAGCCTATGCGGAGATGAGCGTTTGCGCCGCTGGGCGCGTCGTGAAGTTGCCGTTGGGCGTGCAGGACGACGTCGCCGCCGCCGCGCTGGTGAAGGGGATGACGGCCCGGGTGCTGTTGAAGGTCACGCGCAAGGTCGGTCCCGGGGACGTCATCGTATGGCACGCCGCGGCCGGCGGCGTCGGCCAGATCGCGACCCAGTGGGCGGCCAAGCTGGGCGCAATGGTGATCGGTGTCGTCGGCTCCGAGGCGAAGGCCGAGATCGCCAAGGCGCACGGCTGCGCGCATGTGCTGGTGAGCGGGCGCGACGACATCGCCCAATCCGTCCGCGCGCTGACGAACGGCGAAGGCGCGCAGGTCGTCTACGATTCCGTCGGCAAGGATACGTTCGACGCCTCGATCGATTCCCTGGCGCCGCTCGGCATGCTGGTGAGCTTCGGCAATGCGTCGGGCCCGCCGCCGCCAGTGCCCGGCCAATTGCTGGCGAGCAAGGGCTCGCTCTATTTCACGCGACCGACGATCGTCACCTACACGCGCACGCCGGCGCTGCTGCGCGAGCATGCTGGCGATCTCTTCGATGCGATCGCGCACGGCATTGTTGCGGTCGAGCGCCCGTACGTTTACGCGCTGAGTGATGCGGCCCAGGCGCACCGGGATCTGGAGGGCCGCAAAACCACGGGCAGCCTCGTGCTGATCCCGTAACCGGGACAAACAAAGACAACAGAACAGGGGAGAGGAATATGGCGGTCCGCGATCAAGTCACCGAACGCACCATCGATCTGGCGAATAACAAAGCGCACTTCTACGAAACCGGAAAGGGCTACCCGACGATCTTCATCCATGGCGTCGGCTACACCAATTGTGCGCAGGACTGGTTCCCTTGCATCAAAGAGGGCCTCGGCGAAGTCACCCACGTCATCGCGATCGATCAGCTGGGGTGGGGGCCAGTCGAGCGGCCGCAATTCTCCCGTTATGAATTCGGCTTCCTCGTCGATCACGTGCGCGAGCTACAGGATGCGCTCGGTTACGAGAAAACCAACATCGTCGGCCATTCGCTCGGCGGCTGGGTGGGCGGCACGCTGGCGTATGAAAGCCCGGAGCGCGTCAACAAGCTCGTCTTTGTCGCGAATGCCGGCCTTAACATCGCACCGCCGCCGGCGTTGGCGAATTTCCAACCGCCCACGCGCGAGCAGGTCGCCGAGCAGGACGCCCACGTGAAGGACGCCGCGATGCGCGAGGAGCTCACCGCCGCGCGCCTGGCCACGACGGATACGCCCGGCTCGGTCGAGGCCTATCGCGCAATCGGCAGGATGTTCGTCGATATGGACATGCGCCGGCGTTATTTCCTGCACCGCAAGCTGAAGCACATCAAAGCCGAAACGCTGCTCGTGTTCGGCGAGCAGGATTTGATCTTCCCTCCGGTCGAAGGGCGCGATCTGATGCACAATGAGATCAAGGGCTCGAAAATGGTCGTGCTGCCGGATACCGGCCACGGCGTGCCGACCGAACGCCCGAAAGAGCTCACCAAGCTCTTGAAGGAATTCCTCGCCTAGCGGCGATCAATCAACGAAGGAGGAAGATGATGGGCGGCATCCGCGAGAAGGTGCGCGAGCGCACGATCGATCTCAGCACCAGCAAGGGTCATTATTACGAAACCGGTTCAGGCTACCCGACGATCTTCGTGCACGGCTCCGGCTTCCCCTCTGGCGGGGAGGACTGGTTCCCGTGCATTGCCGAAGGCGTGGGCGACGTCACGCATGTGATCGCGATCGATCAGCTGGGATGGGGCTCGGTAGAGCGGCCGATGCGTCGTTACGAGTTTGCCTTCCTGGTGGATCACATCCGCGATTTCCAGGATGCACTCGGCTTCAAGAAGACCAACGTCGTCGGGCACTCGCTCGGCGGCTGGCTTGCCGGCACGCTGGCGTATGAAAGCCCGGAGCGCGTGAACAAGCTCGTCTTCGTCGCCAACGCCGGACTCAACATCGCGCCACCGCCGAACTTCGCGGACTTCCAGCCACCGTCGCGGGCCCAGCTGGAGGCCGATGTCAGCTTCGTCGATCCGGCCTACCGGGCGGAGCTCCTGGAGAACCACATCCGCAACAGCGAAACAAAGGATGCGCTCGAATCCTATCGCAGCCTAGGCGCCATGTTCCGCGACATGGACATGCGCCGGCGCTATTTTCTGCACCGCAAGCTAAAGCACATCGAAACGCCGACTCTGATGGTGTTCGGCGATCAAGACCTCATCTTCCCGTCGCCGGAAGGCCGCGTGCTGATGAACACCGAGATCAAGGGCTCCAGGATGGTCGTGCTGGACGACACGGGCCACATGATCCCGACGCAGCGCCCAAAAGAGCTGACCGCGCTGCTGAAGGACTTCCTGCGCTAGCGGGGGCCGGCTGCGCCTGAGGCCGGCGCTTGGCGCTGGCCTCAGGTGTTCATGCTTTGGAAGAAGTCGTCGTTCGTCTTGGACGAGCGCAGTTTGTCGAGCAGGAACTCGATCGCATCCTGTGTGCCCATCGGGTTCAGGATGCGCCGCAGCACATACATCTTCTGCAGGTGTTCTTTCGGGGTGATGAGCTCTTCCTTACGCGTGCCGGATTTCAACACGTCCATCGCCGGGAAGATGCGCTTGTCGGCCACCTTGCGGTCGAGCACGATTTCCGAATTGCCGGTGCCTTTGAATTCTTCGAAGATCACTTCGTCCATCCGGCTGCCGGTGTCGATCAGCGCTGTGGCGATGATCGTCAGCGAGCCGCCTTCCTCCAGATTCCGCGCGGCGCCGAAGAAGCGCTTCGGCCGCTGCAGGGCGTTCGCATCTACGCCGCCGGTCAGCACCTTGCCGGAGGAGGGGACGACCGTATTGTAGGCGCGCCCGAGACGCGTGATCGAATCGAGCAGAATCACCACGTCGCGGCCATGCTCGGCCAGGCGCTTGGCCTTCTCGATCACCATTTCCGCAACCGCCACGTGGCGCGTTGCCGGCTCATCGAACGTGGAGGAAACGACTTCGCCCTTCACGGAGCGCTGCATGTCGGTGACTTCCTCGGGCCGCTCGTCGATCAGCAGCACGATGAGGAAGCATTCAGGGTGGTTCGCCTCGATCGACTTGGCGATGTTCTGCAAGATCACGGTTTTGC
>JBFWWB010000134.1:0-6903 GCA_050246435.1 Hyphomonadaceae bacterium | reverse complement strand
GCAACCCGGCGTTCTCGCCATCAAGCTCTACAAGGGCGGCGATTCCACGCTTGCGGGGTTTGAGAAGCCCAACAAGCTGGCCTCCAACGAAACTCCCTTCGGTTCGAGCGAGAAGGCCAAGGCCGCGTTCCGCGAGGCCGGCGAGACCCTGTGGCTCTATCCTGAAGGCTCCGCCGCCAAGCTGCGCGAGGCGATCGGCATGCGCTATGGGTTGGATCCCGCGCGCATCGTGTGCGGGGCGGGCTCCGACGAGATTTTCGGCATGCTGGTGAACGCCTACGTCGCCCCCGGCGATGAGGTGGTGGAGCACCAATACATGTTCTCCGTGCCGCGCCTGTTCGCGCAGGCCGCCGGCGCCGTGGTGCGCACCGCGCCCGATCACGATTACGCCGCCAGCGCCGATGCGTTGCTCGCGCAGATGGGGCCGAAGACGAAGCTCGTCTTCATGCCGAACCCGCACAATCCCTCCGGGCGCTATATGCGCTTCGACGAAGTGCGCCGGCTGCACGCCGCGATGCCGCCGGAGGCGATCCTGGTGCTCGACGGGGCCTATGCGGAATTCGTGCAGCGCAACGATTTCGCCGCCGGCATCGAGCTCGTCGCGGAGAGCGACAATGTCGTGATGACGCGCACCTTCTCGAAGGCCTATGGCTTGGCGGGCCTGCGCCTGGGCTGGATGTACGCGCCCGCCGCGATCGTGGATGCGTGCCACCGCGTGCGCGGGCCGTTCAACGTATCGGGCCCGGCGATCGCGGCCGGCGTCGCCGCCATCCAGGATTCGGCGTTCGCCGAACGCACGATCGCCAACAACACGCGCGAGCTTGCGCGCCTGCACGCAGCGCTCGATGCGATGGGGCTGGCGCATACCGACAGCGTGGCGAATTTCACGCTCGTCTTCTTTCCCGACGCGCCAGGCAAGCGCGCGGCGGATGCGGATGCGTTTCTGCGCGCGCGCGGCGTCATCGTGCGGCGCATGGAAAGCTATAACCTCCCGCACTGTCTGCGCATGTCGATCGGCTCGCCCGAGCAGAATGGCGCGCTGATCACAGCGTTGAAGGAATTCATGCAGGCATGACCACTAGTCCCGAACCGTTCAAGCGCGTGGCGATCATCGGCGCTGGCCATATCGGCTCCTCCATCGCGCGCGCGACGCAGGAATATTTTCCGGATGCGGCGGTCGTGCTCTACGACGCGAACGACGCCGTGCGTGCGCGCGCCGGCGAGATCGGCCTGGGGGAGATCGCGCCCAGCGCGAAGGCCGCCGCCGTCGGCGCCGATCTGGTGGTGCTGGCCGTGCCGGTGGGCGCGATGGCCGCCGCCGCGATGGAGATCGGCCCCGCGCTCGGCCCCGAAGCGGTGCTGACGGATACGGGATCGGTGAAAAGCGCGGTGGTCGCTTCGGTCGCCAAGCACACTCCCGCGCACGCCTATTTCGTGCCGGCCCACCCCGTGGCGGGCACGGAATTCTCCGGCCCCGAATCCGGCTTCGCCACGCTGTTCCAGAACCGCTGGCTGATCCTCACGCCACTGGATGATGTCCGCAGCGGCTACGCCCGCGCCGTCGAGCGCCTGGGCGCCATGTGGCGCGCGTTCGGCGCCCAGGTTGAGCATATGCGCCCCGACCGGCACGATCTGGTGCTCGCCGTCACCTCGCACCTGCCGCACCTGATCGCCTACAATATCGTGTCGATGGCGGAGGAACTGGAGAACGTTTCGGAAAGCGAGGTGGTGAAATATTCCGCCGGCAGCTTCCGCGATTTCACGCGGATCGCGGCTTCCGATCCCACGATGTGGCGCGACATCTTCCTCTCCAACCGCGAGGCGGTGCTCGAAGTGCTGGGCCGGTTCAGCGAGGAATTGGCCACTCTGCAGCGCGCCGTGCGCAACGCCGACGGCAAATTCCTGTTCGACACCTTCACCCGCGCGCGGCGCATGCGCCGCGAAGTGATCGAGGCGGGCCAAGAATCGCCGGCGCCGAATTTCGGGCGCGACAAAAGCTGAAGGAGCATCGCCCATGTCGGACGCGCCGAGCGATGGATGGAAGCATTCCGGCGTCCGTGTGATCCCGGGCGACCAGTTGGACGTCAACACCGCGCAGACGCCGGGGATGAACCGCGCCGCCGCGATCAATTACGCCCGCGTCGGCGCCGAGGCGCTGTGGGCCGGCACGGTGCACATTCATCCCAACGCGAAGACCGGCCCGCATCACCACGGGCCGCTCGAAAGCGTGATTTATGTCGTGAAAGGCCGTGCGCGCATGCGCTGGGGCGAAAAGCTCGAATTCGTCGCCGAAGCGGGCCCCGGCGATTTCATCTATGTTCCGCCGTTCGTGCCGCACCAGGAGGTGAACGCCTCGAGCGATGAAACGCTGCAGTGCGTGCTGGTGCGCAGCGGCGGCGAGGCGGTCGTCGTCAATCTCGACATCGAACCCGCCGAAAAACCCGAGAACGTGCCTTGGGTGGATTCCATCCATAAGGCGCCGGAGGGCTGAGCCCTTACGCCGGCGCGAGCACGGAGACGCTGCGCTGGCGCACGAAGGTGAGCGGAGCGAGCGCGCCGCCGATCGCGATCGAAAGCTGCGGGAACGTCGCGGGGAAGCGCTTATCGAACAGTTCGTTGTGCGCCCATTCCGGAACCAAAGGCTCCGGCTTCAGGCGTACGCGGCCCTTGGCGGGGCGCGCCCGCCCGGCGAGCTTCTGCAGATAGGGCAGGTTCGCCCCGCCGCCCGCCAGCACAATGGCGATGTCGCGCCTGCCGGCGTCGAGCGCATCGGCGGCGATATCCTCTAGCGATTGCACATAGGCCGCGCGCACCGCCTTCAGCGCGTTCTTGAAATCGCCGCGGCGGGTGAGTTCGCTCACCTTCACCTTCACGATCCGCCCGCCATACTCGAATGCGCACGCGCCGGTGGAGACGACGGTTTCCTTCAGCCCGCGGATCTTCGGCAGCAGCGCGCGCCACAACAGGCCCCGCGCGTGATCGCCCTTCACATGGGCGGCCTTCTTGACGATGACGTTCATCAGCACGCGGTCGAACGTGTCGCCGGCGATGTCGAGCGTGCGCTGCACACCGCCGATCTCCTCCACGTCGCCCTCGGGCGTCACGAAATAACCGCCGATGTCGGTGGTGCCTGCGCCCATGTCGATCACGGCGGCGTGGACCGGGCGGTTGGGATCGGGCCTGCCGCTCACCAGCCGGCACGCGGCCGCCGCCGTCGCCTCGAACACCACGCCTTCGATGCGGCTCGCCACCGTGCCGCGCGCGGCCTGGGCGAGCGCTGCGCGCGCGTCATCATAGGAGAGCCCTGCCTCGACGCCGAAATCGCCGGGGATGAGATCGGCGACGATGCAGCCTTCGTCGAACAGGCGCGAGATCAGCTTGTGGCGCGCCACGTCGTCGCCGCTGACCCAGCCCGGATAGGAATAGCGCAAGCCGCGGCATGGCGAGGGCGCCAGCAGCGGATCGAGCGCTTGGGCCGCGTCGATGCGGCGGATCAGGAAGGCGAGAAACAGCACGATCAGATCGCGCTGGCGGAACACGCCCATCGGATCGACGCGCGGAGAAACGAGCAGCCCGATGGATTGATCGAGATCGCGCGCGGAAAGCAGCGTCTTGAACGAGGACAGCGCCTGGCGGTTGGCCGCCGCGTTCGTCGCCTGCGCGCGCCGCCACGCGGTTTCGCCGAACAGCACGCGCCCCTGATCGAGGTACAGCACGGATTTCAGCATCAGCGGATTGTCGCCGTCGCCTTCGCCCAGCCGCAGCGGACGCACATGGTGCGGCTCGAATTCGATGCCGGGCGCGCGCCAGGCTGCGGCGGCCTTCGAGCAGGCGGTGCCGAAGTCGACACAGATCGTCCACGCGCCGGCCATCAGAAGTCCTCCGCGAGGACTGCTTCGATCTGCATGAAGTCGCGGCTTTTCGGGGCTTTGTTGATCAGGATGCCTGCGGGCCGCGCATGACCGCCGATATTGAGCTGGCGCTGGGCGTTCTTCACCGCCGAGGCCGGCGTGCGCCCATGCTGCACCACCAGCACCACCGAGTCGGCGCCGCCGACGATCATGCGCGCATCGATCGAGGCGAGCGCTGCGGGGCAATCGAGGATCACGCACTCGTAGCGCCGCTTCAGCTGGCGCACGAGATCGAAGAAGCCGCGCTTGGAGAAGAGATCGCGGAACGGCCCTGCCGCCGATCCCGCCGGGAGAACCTTGACGTGGCTATCTGTGTCGCCGCGCAGGAATTTGCCGGGGTTTTCCGCCCCGATCGCTTCCCAGATGCCTTCCTTCGCATCGATGCCGAGCGAGCGGGTCAAGGTGCGCCGGCGCATGTCGCAATCCACGATCACGACGGAGCGCCCGAGTGCGGCCATGGTGCGCGCCAGGCACAGCGAAACGGTCGAGGCGCCTTCCTGGCTGTAGGGCGAAGTGATGGCCACCGTTTCACGCCGGTTCTTCGCCTTTGGCGAGAAGGCGAGCAGGTGGCGGAATACGCTGGCGAACGCGCTTTCGGGCTTTTCCAGCACGTAACCATAAGGCGTGCGCTGATCGGGCGAGATTTCGCGCATCACGCGCGGAGTGAGTTGCTGCACCATGCCGAGCGCAGGCAGGCCCACGCGGCGGGCGGCTTCGGCGGGGCTGCGCAGGCCGCGATGGCGCGCGATGAGGCCCCCCAGCAACCAGGCGCTCAAGCCCGCCATGGCCGCGGCGACGGTGAAGATGGCGTAGTTTTCCGGCAGAACGATCACGAGGGCTGCGGTGGCGAGCACCACGCACGCCGCCACCATCGTGCGCGTTCGCGCCGGATTGGCCGGTTCGTCAAACCCCGAAAGAGGGGCGCTCGCCCTGATCGCCATACAATGCCTCCGCGAGCCCTCCGGGGCGCGGAGGGACGGCTTGGCCGAAATGGAAGCAAGACGGGCGCCGCCCGCGGTTCGCATATTGAAATGCGCCGCCGCGGGACGCTTCGCCCGTCAGGCGTAGGCGATTAACGCTCCTGTGCGTTAAGGAAGCGTGCGGAAGCGGCCAGAAATGGCGCCGCGCCGGCCAAAACGGCGCAGGCGCGGATTAACCATGTTCGCGCGCGGGCGTGCGCTCAGAACGGCCCGCTCGGCCAGTTCGCCCGCGCGCGCATCTCAGTGAGCGATTTGGAGGCGTCGGCGATGACCTTCTGCGGATCGACATTGGTTAACGCGCCGCGATATTTCACCGCCCGCCCGTCGACGAAAACGCTGTCGACGTCTTCGGCCTGCGCGGAAAGCAGCAGGCGGTAGGGATTGAGATTGGGCGCGGGGCTCAGATTGAGCGAGGCTGTGCGCACGAGGATCAGGTCGGCGCGTTTGCCTGGCGTGAGCGAGCCGATCTTGTCGCCCAGGCCCAGCGCCTTGGCGCCGTTAACCGTCGCCATTTCCAGCGCCGTCTTGTGCGTGAAGTGGAATTGATCCTTCTCCAAGGTGTGCGCCAGCACCGAGGTGATGCGCGCCAGGCCGAACATGTTGGAGTCGCTGGGGGAGGCGACGGTGTCGATCGATAGCGAAACGAGCACGCCGTCGCGCCGCATCTCCAGGAAAACCGGCATCCCCAGCACGGCGCTCAGCTCGCTCCAGGTCGCGCAGCTGTGGGCCGCGCCGCCTGCGGCCATCGCCTTGCGGCCGGCCTCGCCCATGTTGTTGCAATGCACGAGGACCGTGCCGGCGAGCGCCTTGTTGTCGCCCAGCAGCTGCACGGTGAGATCGTTGGCCCCGTCGATCGAGATCGGAAGGCCCATCGATTTGGCTTTCTTCACCTCCTGCACGAAGACGGAGGAATCATCCTTGCTGGGCCCGCGCAGGAACACGCCGAAACTCACGCGCCCGTCGCCCATGCCCTTTTGCACGCGCTTTTGCACGCGCGCGATTTCCTTGAAATCCATCAGCTGCGTGGCGGGCAGGCCGTCATACATGCCGAAGCTGAAGCGCCCGCGCTGGCCGGAATCGACCATCGCCTGCAACACC
This sequence comes from Hyphomonadaceae bacterium, assembly GCA_050246435.1. Classification (GTDB taxonomy): domain Bacteria; phylum Pseudomonadota; class Alphaproteobacteria; order Caulobacterales; family Aquidulcibacteraceae; genus JAKFWI01. The sequence continues at coordinate 914 of JBFWWB010000134.1, read as the reverse complement.
GCATCCGAATGGCCGGCGCCGCGGCAATTGTGGTTGAGGTTGTTGCTCGTGGTCACACCGGCGTAGAGCGCGGCGGTCATCGCCAGCATATGGGCGGCGTACATATCTTCCGGCGTGCTGACGGGCCCTAGCTGCGGTTTCGCCGCGCCGTACGAGGTTGCGGCCGCCTCGTTCACAAGGCCGCGGAACGGCGTCGTCCACATGTGCTGATGCGTGTCGACCATGCCGGGAAAGCAGATCATGCCGGCGCCGTCGATCTCGGCGAGATCCGGCGCGGCGGCGGAGGCCGCCACCGCTTCGATTTTTCCCGCGCGCACGACGACGTCGCCCTTCGCCAGATCGCCGACCTGCGGGTCCATCGAAACGACGTGCGCGTTGCGGATCACGAAGTCGCCGGAAGGCGGCTTCGGTCCGCCGCTCGGCGCGCCGCCTTGCGCGTAGGCTGCGCCGGCGAGGGCTGCGGCGCCAGCGGCGGGCGCGTAGGCGAAAAGGCTGCGACGGCTGATGCGTGGCTTGTTCGACATGAGACGATCTCCCTAGGTGTTGTTATGCGTCGGGCTCGTGCGGCGCGCGCCGCTAGAGCGGCAGCCCGACATAATTCTCGGCCATCGCCGTCTGCGCGGCGCGCGAGCCCTTGATGTAGTTCAACTCCGCAATCTGCATCTTGCGATCGAACCCGTCCATGTGCGGGAAGCGATGCATCAGCGACGTGAACCACCACGAGAAGCGCTCGGCCTTCCATACGCGCGTCAGGCAGCGCCCGGCATACGCATCGATGCCCGCATCCGAACCTTTACGATAGTGCTCGATCAGCCCCTCAGCGAGGAAGATCACGTCGGATACCGCGAGATTGAGGCCCTTGGCCCCAGTTGGGGGAACGATGTGCGCGGCGTCCCCAGCAAGGAACAGATCGC